>NZ_AP022672.1:2367500-2492500 GCF_013374095.1 Sphingomonas sp. HMP6
CTCATCGGGCAGGAAATCCTCGAACACTATAATTACCGCGGCGAGGTGATGCGGGTGCTGTTCACAGCGCAGGATCCGCAGACCATCCGCGACTCGTTCAACCGCGCCAAACCCAATTCAGAATACGCCCGGGTTTACGCTGCTGCAGTGGCTCGCCGCCAGGCCGACCAGATCTACAACCTGTCGCTGACCCGGACCGCGACGGTGATCTTGGGCAAAGGCACCAGGGGCGTCATCGGGGTTGGCCGTGTGAAAACACCGGCGCTTGCCATTGTGTGCAAACGCGAACTGGAAATCCGCGACTTCGTTGCCGTGACCTATTTCGAAATGGTCGCCACCGCCAAGGTCGCAGGCGGTCAGTTCAGAATGCGCCATGCACCGCCGGAACGGATTCTCAAACGCGAGAATGCCGAGATCGTCGTCAGGGCCGCACAGAACTTTGAAGGGCACCGTCAAGTTAAGCCCTGTGGCTTTGCGGTGCCGGATCGGAGGGCTATTGCGGATGTATGACCACATCACGAGACCCGATTTACGCGGGTTACCGCTATCCTCCCGAGATCATCTGCTACGCGGTCTGGCTGTATTTCCGGTACCCGCTGAGCCTGCGGATGGTCGAGGAACTGTTGGCTGCGCGCGGTATCGAGGTCAGCTATGAGACGGTTCGGCAATGGGGGCTGAAGTTCGGTGAGGTCTTTGCCCGCCGCATCCGGCAGCGAGCGCCGCAACGCGGCGACAAATGGCATCTCGACGAAGTCGTGATCACCATCGCCGGGCACAAACACTGGCTGTGGCGCGCGGTTGACCAGCAGGGCTTTGTTCTGGACGTCCTTGTCCAGAGCCGGCGCAACACCAAGGCTGCCCGCCGTCTGCTACGCAAACTGCTGAAGAAACAGGGTCGGGCTCCCCGGGTGATGATCACCGACAAGCTCAGAAGCTACGGCGCCGCCAAACGAACCATCATGCCCGGCGTCGAGCACCGCCAGCACAAGGGCCTCAACAACCGGGCCGAGAATTCCCACCAGCCAACAAGGCGACGAGAGCGCATCATGAAGGGCTTCAAGTCGCCGCGCCACGTCCAGCGCTTCCTGTCCACCCACGATCAAATTGCCCACGTCTTTTCCCGCCCGCCTCTTGCCAGCGCCGCCACCGTCCGTTCTGCCCGCACCCAGGCGTTCACGCACTGGGCTGAGGTGACCGGCGTCGCAATGGCCGCATGATTGCGCCCAATTCCGGCATCGCGTCTTTCCTCGCGCCCGACCGCAGCAAGTTGACGGTGCCCGGTCAGCAGCTCGATGACTTCGCCTTCCAGCTCCTTCATCCGCGCCATGGCAACATAGAGGAAATTCCCGGTGCCGCACGCCGGATCGAGCACCTTCGTGCCAGCCAGTTGCGCGTGGAACGCCTCAACGGTTTTGCGGGCTTCTTCAGTCTTATCGGCTTCCAGCAACTGCGTTGCGGCCCCTCGCACCCCCGCCCAATCGGCGCGTAGCGGCTCGATCACCGTCGGCATGACCAACCGCTCAACATAGGCGCGCGGTGTGTAATGCGCCCCCAGCTTGGCGCGCTCTTTAGTATCAAGCGCGCGTTCTAGCAGCGTGCCGAAAATCGCCGGTTCAACCTGCGTCCAGTCCGCTTTCGCCGCCTCAATCAGGACATCGAGTTCATCCGCCTGAAGCGGAAAGGCGCTGCGATCCTTGAACAAATAGCCGTTGAAGCGCCGCAGCGTCGCGCCGAGCGCCGGAGCAAAACCGCCGCCGTCCATAGCCTCCCACAGCGCCGACAACTGGTGGTGCAGCGTTTCCGGCGCCGGCAGAGTGCGGACCAACAATTCCGAAAAGCTGCCACCCGGAATCAGCCGCGTATCTTCGGCGAACATGGTGAACAGCAGCCGCATGAGGAAGGCAGAAACCTGTTCGGCACCATGCCCTCTTCCTTCCAACCGCCGCGCCAGTTTTGCGAGAAGATCGGCGATTTCGCGCGTTGCCTTTGCAGCGATGGCGGCGGGGTCGAGCGACTTCGGGTTGGTCCAGATTGCCGCCAGTCGTTCGCGCACGTCCGGCTCACGCAGATCATCCAGCATAATGCGAAACGAGGCCCGGTCAGGGAACTGCGCATAGGCTTTCCCGGTGCCGGTGAAGTCGGCATAGACCTCGATGCAATAGCCGATATCGGCAACCAGCAAGAACGGCGGCCAGCCATGATCGAAGGGCAGCGCCTTGGCATAGCGTTCGGCCTGGCCCTTGGCCTGCACCGTGGCCTTGGCCCAGCCGGGCGTGCCGCGCCGGGCCGTGCCGCGCTTCATCCTCGCGGCGGCGGTTTGGCCAAAGAAATCGATGTCGCTTACACCGCCATCGGCCGCAGCCTTATCGGCCTCCGAGCCCTGTTTGGCTTCGAGGATGAAGCTGCCTTTGCGATAGGCATCGATGCGCCCGAAGCTGGTCGTTCCGTCGCCATTGTCCTGGAAGACGCGCCGCTCAAAAACATAATCATTGAAGGCATCATCAGTTCGGCTGCCGTGCGGCGCCGGCACGCCGATCAGCGCGCAACGGCCACTGATGAAGCTCTGTGTATTGGCGAGTTCTGACCCGCCAGTCTCGCGCCAATGCGCGATGAAATCCTCGACTGAATTCGTCCCAACCATGAAAGAAGGTTTAGCGAGCCCGGGTGCAAATGCCTATCGCCAAAGGCAGCCCAATTAATGGAGCACCCTCCAGCGGATATCGCCGACGGAACTCGTTTGCGCCCATTATGGGCACATGCTATCTAAACGCATGCGAATCATAGCGCGGCGCACGTTGCGCGAATTCATAGCGGAGCGTGCGGGGCACAAGGACCAGCCAGCGCTGAAGGCCTCACTGGATGCTTGGTTCGCCGAAGTGAGCCGGGCGACTTGGGCCAGCACAGTCGATGTGAAGCGGTTGTATGCCACTGCAAGCGTCGTAAGTGCCGACCGGATCGTGTTCAACATCAAGGGCAATGATTATCGCCTAGTTGTTGCGGTGGATTTCGAAAAGGCCATCGTCTGGATCAAGTGGATTGGCACCCACAAAGCCTATGACCGAATTGACGTGAAGGAGGTTGAACATGGTGACTGACGTGCGGCCAATTCGCAATGAGGACGACTATGAAATCGCGCTTGCCGATGTCGCAACGCTGTGGGGCGCCGCTAGCGGCACACCCGAGGGCGACCGGCTTGATGTGCTGGCAACGCTGATCGATGTTTACGAAGCAAAGGCCCATGCGATGGACCCGCCAGACCCTGTCGAAGCGATCAAATTTCGCATGGAGCAGCAAGGCATGACCCGCAAGGACCTGGAGGATATTATCGGCACGCGCACCCGCATTGCCGAGGTGCTCAATCGCAAGCGCAGCCTGTCGATTGGTATGATCCGTCGCCTGCATGACCGGCTTGGCATTTCCGCCGAGGTCTTGATCCGGCCATCGTAACACGAGGCGGCTTGACGCCTCTGACAGGGGTCAGCCGCAACATCCGCTGCCTCCTCAAGTCCGCGCGCCAAGACACAGGTGGTCGTCTCAATGGTCGTCAAACCGTAAGTGCAACCTGTGTGCTTCCTTTTTCAGAGAAGAAGGGGAAAATGGAGTTCAAGGTCGGCTTCAGCCCCGGCCCAATGTAACGGTGCGCTTCGCGCTACCCTCTTGAAAGAAGTCACCAATTCGGGCAAGTAACCCGAGGCAAACAAGCGCTGGAAACCGACCAATTCCCGGTCACACACCATGCACTTATAAGTGCAGAGAGGCTAGAAAATGGAGTAAATACAATGACCGATTCGCAGAAACGAGCTGGTAATTTGCCCGCTGCTGGTGGCCATCTGATACCCGTATCTAGTTCTACTATAACGGACTTTCCCGGCAAAACGCTAAAAGATAAGGGCGTCCTGTTACCCAAGCGTCGGAAGCGGGCGCCAAAGGCCATGATCAATGGCCATCTTGCCCGGCGAAACCCCACGCCGGGAACCGTCGATCATGTGGTGTGGGACACCGTCCTCGCAGGCTTCGGGCTTCAGGTCCGAGCTTCAGGCAACAACAGCTGGATCGTGCAGTATCGCCAGCGCGGGAAGCTCAAAAAGGTCACGCTGGGCCGCTGCGTTGATATCGACGCCAGCGACGCTCGCACCAAAGCGCGGACGATGCTCGCAGCCGCCGCGCTCGACGGGTTGCCCAAGCGGGTCAAGGCAAAGCCCGTCCCGCTGTTCAAGGACTATGCCGACGAATTTTACGCGAACTGCTTCGAGCAGTGGAAGCCGGCGACACAGCGATCAAACCGCGGCGCCATCGAGCGCCAGATCATTCCCAACTTTGGTGACATTCCCGTCAACGAAATCCGCAAGGTCGATATCATCCGCTGGCGCGACAGCCTGTCAGCGAAACAGGGCGTGTTCAACCGCTGCATCCCGGTTTTGTCGGGGATGCTGCAATATGCGGCGAGGCTGGGCTACTGCCGGGTCGGTTCGAACGTTTCCAGAGGCACGCCGCGTTACAAGCGCGAGCTTATCGAGCGCTATCTGACGCCGATGGAATATAGGCGCGTTGCCGCCGCGCTGACGGCAGCCGAGGAAGCCAACCCGATCGAGGTGGCGATCCTACGCTTGCTGGTCTTCACCGGTGCGCGCTTGTCCGAAATCACTGAACTGAAGTGGAGCGAGGTGCAACCGCCCCGGCTCCAGCTTTGGGACAGCAAGAGCAACGCGAAATACATCTATCTCAACCGGCAGGCCGAGGCGCTGCTGGCTTCCGTCACACGCACGCGTGAAAGTGATTTGGTCTTTCCCAATCGCAGTGGCAGCGCGGGTGTTAATCCGTCTGCCATTTGGAACAAGGTCAGGCGAAAAGCCCTTGTCCCCGATGTGAGGCTGCATGATCTGCGGCACAGTTATGCGTCTGCCGGGATCATGGACGCGGTACCGCTGGCGACGATTGGCAAGCTGTTCGGCCACGCTTTGCACGAAACAACCGCCCGCTACGCCCATGTCGCCGACGGCGCTGTGTGCGATGCCGCCCAACGCGTGTCGGGATCAATCGCCGGTCATCTGGGGCTCGGCCGGTGAACGCGCTCTCCCTCAAAGCAGTCGTCGCTGGCGCGCTTGCCGATGTCGGCGTCGACGAAACGACCTTCCCGCCAACGCGGGGACGGCCGCGCGACACTGTCTGGTTCACGATGGAATCGGGCTTTGGCTTGCGCCGCTATGCCTCTGGCCGGAACGTCTACATCGTCCAGTCGCGCATGAATGGCAGGGTGCGAACGGTCACCATTGGTCCCGCGAGTGTGCTCACCCAGGCGATGGCGGCGAGCGTAGCAAAGCGCGTCATCGCCCATGCGCTGGTGGGCAACGACCCGGCCGAGGACCGGAAACGCATCCGCAACGCGCCGGCCTTCGATGACTTCGTCAAGGAGTATTGGGAGAAGTGCGAGTCATCCTGGAAACCGTCGACACGGCGATCATGGGGCCACTACCGCCGTATGTTGATCGATGGCGCGTTCCCCGACCGCTATATCGACGACATCATGCCGGGGGACATTGCGCGCTGGTTTGCGCGCGCGACAGACAGCTCCGGTCCTGGCGGCGCCAACGCGTGCGTCGATATTTTGCGCACCATGTTCAATAAAGCCGAGCAATGGGGCTATCGCATCGAAAATACCAACCCCTGCACTGGCCAGCGCAAGAATCGCGCTCGCAGGTTCGAGCGTTATCTGACGCCGGAGCAAATGGCCGACGTCGGCAAGGTCCTCATCGCCGACCGCGACGGTGCCGACCGTTTGAAAAGCAGCTGCGCCACCGCCATGTTGCTGTTGCTGCTTACCGGTTGCCGCCACAGCGAGATACTCAACCTTAAATGGCCCGATATCAACGGCCAGCGAATCCGGCTGAGCGACGCCAAGAAGGGTCGCCGCACCGTCTGGCTTGGCAGTGAGGCACGCGCCATGATCGATGCGATACCGCGCCATAACAAGATCGACTGCCTTTTCTGGAACTACAGCTACCGCAGGCAGATCAAATGTGTTGGTAGCTATTGGAAGACGGTGCAGGCGCGTGTTGGCCTTTCAGGCTTGCGTGTCCATGACACGCGCCACACCTTTGCCAGCCACGCCGTCCAGCGCGCCGAGACGATCCCGATGGTTGGCCGGCTTCTCGGTCACGCCAAGATATCGTCGACGTTGCGTTATGCCCATCTCGACGACGCCCACGCGCTTGCCGCGTCGCAGCAGATCGCTGACGCCATCGAGAAGATGATGGACTCGGGAGAAGCGCCCGATTACCCTACCGCTAAGTATGATGCTTTGGACTGGAGTCACGGGCAGCCTGCGGAATGACGCGTATCCTTATGAACCGCTGGTTCCAGCGGTTTGCCGCCAAGGAGCGTATCAGCACTGCGGCGCTAATCGAGGCGATCGAGCGGGCCGACCGTGGTTTGATCGATGCCGACCTTGGCGGCGGTGTCATCAAGCAACGGGTGGCGCGACCGGGACAGGGACGGTCCGGCGGATACCGGACTCTGATCCTGTTCCGGGTCGGCCGTCGCGCGGTGTTTGCGTTCGGGTTCGCGAAAAGCGACCAGGCGAACATCGCGCCGGCCGATCTGGCGCTGCTAAAGGACACCGCCAGCATGACGCTGGCGCTGACCGAGGATGACATTGCCCGGCTTGTTGCAACGGGCCAACTGATCGAGGTGTTGAGCAATGACGATTGAAAAGCCAGCATACCGAAGCGAGATCGCTGGCGCCGTCCATGAAATGGTCGCCGGGTTCGCCAGCGTAGGCGTGGTGTCGAAGACGACGCTGCGCCACTTCGACGAGGCTTGCCTGATCCAGGCCGACCCACTGGCGCCAGAGGAAATCCGCGCGCTGCGCGAGCGCGAGGCGGTGTCGCAGCCGGTGTTTGCGGCTTACCTCAATGTGTCACGAAATTTGGTGTCGGATTGGGAGCGCGGCAAGAAGCGGCCGGGCGGACCGGCACTCCGACTGCTGTCGATTGTGCAACGTAGTGGGCTAGCGGCGATCGCTTAAATTTCGGTTCTGCGCCTTCGTTTGATCCGTTCGCGACACACGGAGCCGCATTTACTATGGCAGCATTGCCTTACGGCAGACCGGGCGTCGGGCTAAGCCAGTTCTGTGCTGACAACGTCGCCGCCATGTATGGGTTCAAAATCTATTTAATGTCGTACGGGATATCAGCTTATTACGAAGATGGATTATTCGGCATATTTCCATCGCTCTCAATTTCTTGAATTATCATTGTGAACGATGATATTACCGTATTAGTCCCACAGTAAGTAACCATCTGTCCATCTTCAAAATAGTGTTGGCTTAGGGGGCCGAAGCACTCCCTTGGTAGAGAGCGCACCGCCTTTGGATTGTGGAATACTTGTAATTCATCGGCCCATCCCTCTGAGTAGCCTTCCTTACCAACCTCCTCCGTGAATCGGGTGCCCTCGGATGCATTTGGGTCCGGGTTATATCGGATGCCAGTGCGAATATAATGATGCTTTGCAGGTGCGTAGCCGGCAAGGACCCCAATACGGTCGAATTTGGCCAGGGTCCCGGCGTTCGAGAATATTACCGCTGATACGTTCTCTGAATCCGGTAAGCTAAAGAACCCCGACTCAATCGTCTTGCCCTTGAAGGTATGGCTGGCCAAGTCGCGGTTCGTAATAACGAGCTGGCCATCAACCATCTCCCAGTCGGCAGTGAAACCGTAAAGGTAGGCCCAAATCGCCGACTGCGTATAGGTCATCGAACCGAGATCACCATCAGAGGCTGGTTTGTGAAAATCTGCCACGGCGATAACAAATGGCAATCCGCTGGCTCCCTCCTCATCCCAATATGCTTTACCCGAAGCAGACCGCCGTTTTAGTTTGTTTGTCAGCGAGTTCCCATATTTTATCGGCATGTAATCTGCGAGAAAGGCAGTTATCTCTTCGGGTGTTTTCGGGTTCGGATGATCCGCCAGAACACCATCCTTCGAAGGCGCAACCGTTGTGGCCTCAACAGCAAACGCAACTCCGGGCGCGCTCACAAGAAAATCCGGCGCTTCGCCATGGGCGACATCATAGCCGCCCTCTCGAAAGGTAGCCCAAAGATAAAGTTCCCAAAGTCGCTGATCAAATTGATGCCGCTGAAACTCCCTCACGAAATGCGGATCCGCCGCCGTCAGCCAAGGCCCAATCTCGCGTAACACCGCGCGAGCAGGCGCCCTCCCTGACCGTTCAATCAATTCGATGAAGTAGGGGTGCAACTGATCAGGCCGTGTTCCCGGAATGGGCGTTAGGAGATCGACGGGAGCATTGGTTTCGTCACCTTGAATTCCGAGTTCGGCCAAATCAGCTAGTCTGCTCACCTCCGCGATTTTAACGCGTAGACCAGCCTCGGCCCGACGTTCGCTGACGATACTTACATCGAGGTGGACGCCTCGAAACCTGCCAAGCCTATCGCGCACCATTAGTGCCCAACCGAAATCGTCGTCAACGCGATCGCGGAATACGACACCGATGACATTTTCATCAAGATCGGACCAGTAGGAGAGCTCGTCGGCCACCAATTCAGTCGGCGACATGCGCGTTCCGATCGCGAATAGATCAAATCTGGCCGGACTTAATCTTTTCGTCATATGGTTTTTACTTCTATCCGCACGGAGGGAGTTTAACTACCATTAGCCGACCCGAAATTGCGGCTTGGCCAATATGCGTACGGCGAGGCCAATCGCGAACCAGCCATCTTGCTTTATCAGCGAACTTGAATTGATACCGGTCTGTATGGCCCGCCGGTCGATATTTTGGTTATCTTGGACCGTGCGGAAGTGGCTCAGCGGGTTCCGCAGACTCATCAGCTTTTCAAGGTCGCCGGCATCCTGACTCGAGACCATATTCCGATCCTGGCAGCGCTTTAATGTATCCCTGAAGGCGATTCGGGCCGGTAGATCATCAGTCATCAGACCAGCATGGAGAAAGGCGGCGAGCAGGTTTTCTACGAGGGACTGGCAGAGAAGGATGGTGGCGGCGAAGTTGCCTTGAACGAACGACGACCGCGCTTCTTCCCAGGCGTTCAGAGTCGCAACCCCACCGAAAACCATCGACCCTTGAGGACCGAGCCCGCCGCCCAGGTCCGCGAGATGGCGGTACCGCGTGATTTTTCCGAGTAAATCATCATGCAGCTCGGCCAGCAAATGCCTCACCGCATCGAGATCGGAGATACCAGAAAGCAGGTCGGCCTGCGTGTTGTGGTCCTCCTCATTTAGGATCACTTTAGCCCTCTGGTCAGCATGTTCCGGCTAGCCATTTAGACCGAGGCGCGTGAAGAAGGCCGAATTGCGCGCCTTGGCATCTTTCAGGAGTTTGGAAAACGGCACTATTTCGACGAAAGCCTTCGGATTGTCGGTATAGCCAAACATGCCCTCATTGTCGGGTGTTGGTTGCAGCGGCAGGCCAATCAATTGCTTCCTCAGGCCCTCAGTCAGGTCGGCGACGATATAGCAGTCGAAGGATGTCCGCTCCCCGACGTTCGAAATGACCCGTCCGCTCTTGTCCCGAAAGGTTTTCGAAGATTTTATCAGGTTCACATACCGAAGTGCCTGTCGAATGGGATCTTCGTTCGGATAGGCTTCAAGGCCGGGGCGCTTGAATTCCACCAGCACCACCTTGTCGCCTGACTGCTCACCCTCGCGCCACGCAAGGCAACTATCATAGAGAAACGCTAAGTCGGGCCGTTCTTGGCTCCCAGTATTTAGAAATGACCTCGCCTCCTTGTCGGAGGCGAAGAAATTGAAAAACGCTAGACGGTCATCCAATAACCAAAGATTGTGGTCATCTATTTCTGCAACTTGTGACGAATCGATTCTCATAGGGCATATCAATGCATGGACAGCATCCTCAAGATGGTGCCTGCGCTTCTCGGGATCTTCGTAGGCGGTCAGAGCATCGAGGAAATCTAGGATCGCTTTTCGTTTACTGACGTATTCAGCCAACGCTCCCTTTTTTTCATCATCGACGTAGCGCATGTATTCGTCGACCTTCCCCTGAATTTCCTGCTCATGGCTGGGTGGAGATGAAATTTCATCAGACAGTCGCCGGAACTCACGTTGCCGGCGATACCGCCGCCGGCTCATCGAGACGAAGATTTCCTCTTGCTTTCCCACACTATTGAGCGGCAGCGCTTCAACGAATGTATCTATCTCATTGTTTATAAACAGGAACTGCGGGTTTTCTCGAACAAGCGCCTGCGTGTTGCGAACCATTTCCGCCCGTGAGACTGAAATATAGTCTTTCAGGTAGTCCCGAACGCTGGCTGCCACTCCCCGGCGAATCAAAATTTCCTCACTGGAGGAAAAGGTGAAACCATCACGTTCTTGGTTCACGTTTTCGTCGAGATATGTGCCAGAGGCACAGCCGATGTAGATAGACTCGCCATCGAGACTTCGCAGTCCGATTTGGTCGTCTATACATTGTTCCGTGACGCTTCGCTCATGGGCACACAAGAACACCCAATTATAACTTTGGCCCCTCGGCCTGATTTCCTTGTTACATTTCATGTGCCGAACGGTGATTGTGATCTCACTTCCGTCGTCTAGCTTTATCGGCACGTTTGAGACCGCTGTGTCGACGATCTTTTCTTTGAAATAAGTCAGAAGGTCGAACGCTTCGTCGCCGTCAATAAGTTCGGCGCTTGGACAGGCGCCGGACGCCATGATGGGCAAAAAATGCGCGATCAGCCGTTGGGCCAGCGTTTCCGGCTTGGAAGGACATCGACTTTTGTATTCGCTCCGGAACTGGCCGAGCGTGATGATGGTATGAGGCCCGCTCGCGCCATTAGCAGCGCCGTTAAGTTCGTTGCGCAGTTGGTTACTCTCGTCGAGCACGAAATCGAACGAGCGCCGCAGAAACTTGCCGCTGTCGAAATAGACGCTTTCGATCTTCGCGCCGCCGAATACGCGCAGCCAAGAAAGGCGGCCGACCCCTTTGCCGCCAAGACCAATTTTCTGCCGGCTGTCAGGCGTACGGAAGGACCGATAATTATCATCGGTGAAACCTATGCCATTGTCCTCGATCTTGAAGCCGACCACGTCGCTACCATCGCGGATTATGGTGATTTGTATGCGCCCTTTACCTGGAGCCTCATCGCCAAAACGGAGATTGACAGCATGTAGAGCGTTGCTGAACGCCTCCATTAGGGGCAGTAGCGCGTTCGTCTCCGACGGTTTCAGCGGCAGGCGGTTCACCCGTCCTACGATATCGCTTACAAGATCAGCCATTGTTCCCCTCAATGCCACAGGTTGTACAAGATATAAACCGGGTCAACTGCGGCATTCCCGTTTTGAGCGCTCCTTCCGAGAAGCCCACCTCTCGCACCATTACAGTACTCTTCCTGCGTGCGTCGCTTCAAAGATGGCTTCCTAAGGTATCATTCTGTCTATTTAGGCATGCCAGATGCTAAGTTATCGCGTAGAGGTGACACATGATCGTCTCCGCCAGCCTATAGGCTGGAATGCGCCGCACGTAATGATTCCCAGAGCTGGCCAGGCCCGAGAAGCACATCTTTCAATCCCGCCCGCACCTTTTCGCTATCAAGCGCCTGTTTGCTCATCGTCGTATGCGCGGCGAAAGCCCCGATGATGGCCTCCATCAGTTCATTCGCCAAGGTTGGCGAGTTTGAAAACTGTGCCTTGCTGTTGTTCGTTGCCTGCATGATCAGCTCCTGCGATTCCAGGAGCTTGCCCTTGAGGACGTTGTTCACATAGACGAGCTTGTCGTTGTCGCTCAGCTCGCCTTCGAACAGGTCGTTCACGCGGGAGACGATTTCCGAGAGCAGGGCACTTTCCTTTTCCTGCACCGCGCCCGAGCCGAGTTCGGTTAGCGGCGCCAACAGGGGCTTCTCCCCGCCGCCTAGGGCGAAGGGCTGCTGCCCAAGGTCCTTCACCGTATAATGTGTCAGAACAATCCGCGACAGATCGAGCTCGGTCCGCTGCCGTCCGAAATCGAGCAGCGGCAGCAGCCGCCGGAAGAAGATGAACCGCTTCTCGATTGCCGTGCTGCCATAGTCGAAGATCTGCGACAGGAAGCTGTAGGCTCGCTGAAACGCGCCGATATCGTTCTTGAACAGCGCCAGGGCATCGAGCACCTGCTTTGCGTCGGCATCGCCGCCAGCAAGCTGGGCAACGGACTCGGCATGGCTTTTCAGCAGCCGGTCCGCCACCGGCTCGATCGCCGCGAACAGTTCGCTTTGCTTGGCGTTCGGGTCCATCTCGACCGCGACAACCCGATCAATTTCATTGTCGTCATAATGGCCATAGGCGTCGAGCTTGGCGCGCAGATCATAGACCAGGTTAGGGTCAGTGACCCCGGCAAGCTCGGCCGTATCGAAATATGCCCGGAACGCCGTCAGGATTTCGTCGGCGCTGTTGACGAAATCGAGCACATAAGTGGTGTCTTTGCCCGGATGAGCGCGGTTTAGGCGCGACAGCGTTTGCACCGCCTGGATGCCCGCCAGGCGTCGATCGATGTACATCCCGCACAGCAGCGGCTGATCGAAGCCGGTCTGAAATTTGTTGGCGACCAGCAGCAGTTGGAATTCATCGCCCTTGAACGCCTCACGAATGTCGCGGCCTTTCAGGCCCGCGTTCAGTGAGGCGCTCTTCTCGGTGAATGGCTCAGGCCCAGACTCGCCATCGTTGACCTCGCCCGAGAACGCCACAAGCGTCCCCATCGCATAGCCGCGGCTCTTGATGTATTTCTCGACGGCAATCTGCCACCGCACCGCCTCGACCCGGCTGCCGAGCACAACCATTGCCTTGGCCTTGCCATCGAGCAGTGGCGCCACCGTCGATCGGAAATGCTCCACAACAATCTCGACCTTTTGCGAGATGTTATAGTCGTGCAGTCGCACCCAACGCATGATGCCCTTCAGTGCCGCCGACTTTTCAACGGTCGTCTCGTCCAGCTCCGCGCCGTCGTGCGCCAATTTGAACGCCAGCTTGTAGGGCGTGTAGTTCTTCAGCACATCGAGGATGAAGCCCTCCTCGATCGCCTGTCGCATCGAGTAGACATGGAACGGCGCCGGCAGATTGTCTGGCCCTGCTGGCAGGTCCGGCTTTGGTAGCCGCCCGAACAGTTCCAGCGTCTTGGCCTTCGGCGTCGCCGTGAACGCCACATAGGTAATGCCGCTGTCTGCTGCACGCGCCGCCATCTGCGCCGCCAGAATGTCTTCGGTTAAAACCTCGCCGCCGTCCGCCAGTTCGGCCAGTTCCTCGGGCGACAGCACTTCCTTCAGCTTGGCGGCCGCCTCGCCGGTCTGCGAACTATGCGCTTCGTCGGCGATCACCGCGAAGCGCTTGCCCTGCGCCGCTGCCAATTCGCGCACCGCCGCCAAGGCGAACGGAAACGTCTGGATCGTGCAGACGATGATCTTCTTCCCCGCCGCCAGCGCATCGGCAAGCTGCTGGCTCTTGGCGGACCCGTCCGACTTGATCACCTCCACCACGCCTTGGGTGCGTTGGAAATCGCTCAACGCCTCCTGCAACTGCGCATCGATGACATTGCGGTCCGACACAACAATGACGCTGCCAAACATCTTGGTGTCGGCGGCGTCGTGCAGATCAGCGAGGAAATGCGCCGTCCAGGCGATCGAGTTGGTTTTACCAGAGCCCGCCGAATGCTGGATCAGATAATGCCCGCCCGCACCTTCGGCCAGCACCGCCGCACGCAGCGCCCGCGTCGCATCGAGCTGATGATAGCGCGGGAAAATCGTCGACACCGGCGCCTTCTTCGCGCCCGTCCGGACGATCAGATAGCGGCCGATGATTTCCAGCCATTGGTCACGCTGCCAGACTTCCTCCCACAGATACGCCGTCCGATGTCCGCCGGGGTTGGGCGGGTTGCCGGCGCCGCCGCCATCGCCCTTGTTAAAGGGCAGGAAGATCGTCTCCTTGCCCGCCAGCCTGGTCGTCATGTGCGCTTCACGATTGCTCACCGCGAAATGCACCAGCGCGCCACCGGGGAAGCTCAGCAGCGGCTCGGCCATCCCGCCCTTGGGCTTGGGGTGGCGATCAAAGCGATACTGGTCGATGGCATCGGCAACCGACTGGGTAAAATCGGTCTTCAACTCGCACGTGCCGACCGGAATGCCGTTGAGGAACAGCCCCAGATCGATGCTGTTTTCATTCGCTGTCGAATAATGCAACTGCCGCACCACCCGCAGCCGGTTGGCGGCGTAGCGCGCCAAAATGGCGGCATTGGTCCCGAACGCCGGCCGGAACTGCGCAAGCAGGATCGCGCCCTTTACGCCCATCATCTCGACACCGTAGCGCAGCACCGTCAGCACCCCGAGCGCATCGCATTGCACCCGCACCCGCTCGGCCAGCTTCGCCGCCGCATCGGCACCATATCGGCCAGTCAATCCCGCCCAGGCATCGGGCTGGCTCGCCTCCACCCATGCCGCCAGATCGGGCGTGTAAATCGCCCGCAACCGGTCATAGCGCGCCCAAGCATCGGCTTCATACAACCAGCCATGCGCCGCCAGATGCGCGCAGATTTCGTCTTCGAAGCTGATTTCCTTGTGGACGCTCATGCTGCGCCTCAGCTTTCTGCAATCGCGGCCGGGGCCCAAACCTGCTTCAGCGGCAGCCGAGCGCGCGTCTCTTCGGACAGTCGCGGATAGGATCGAAATAGAGCGTCGAGCAGATCGCGCATCTGCCACAACCGCAACGTGAAGAAGTCCGATTCCAGATGCTTCTGTGCGGCAGCGTTCACCCCGCCAATGCTCACCAGCAGCCCGGTTTTGGCCTTGGTCATTTGCACCGAGCCCATGAGCTTGATCACTACATCGCTATCGGCAGGCCCGTCACCAGACTTCACCTGCACGCACACCCGGTCTTCGCCCAAGCCAAGCCGACCGCCGGCAGCGAGAATATCGACACCCCCGTCTGGGCCTGGCTTAGACACCTTGGTCAGATAACCCTCGACCCGAAGGATTTCGCCTACGAGATCAGCCAGCGCATGTCCTGCAAAGCTGCTTTTGATCAAAGCCACAATCTGTTGGCTCGACAAATCCTCGATATCGATTGGCGCCTCTTCGGCACCAACGTCATCCACTGGCTTTGCTGATGCCGTGCCTTGGGTTCCAAGCAACGGGCCGGGATCGGCGCCGGTGGCAATGACGGCCTTTACTCGCTTCACCGCCTCGTTGCGCTGCACCTCGCAAATCGTCATGAATGCGCCGAACGAATACAGCAGGTCTTGGCTGAACACCGAACGCGGCACATCCTTGAGCCACTCAACATCCCGAACGTGCGGACTGCTGCCATCTGCCACGAAATGGTAGTTACCCTTGATACGACCGATGCTGACACCACTGGTCAACTTGCGAGGCAACACAACCAGATCGCCAATCTGAATCGTATTCACAAACTGGTTGAGCTGAGCGCCGTAGTTTCGAGCGGCCTTCTCCCCCACGCCCCGGACATCAGTCTGAACCTTGGCGATAATAGCCGTACGATCCTTCAACATGCCAAGATCGCCAACGTCATCAAAACCCGGCAGCAGTTTGCTATTGGCCAAGGCTTCGCTTTCTCGCTCACCGTGTCGCCCCGCGCGAACGATCCAAAGCCTGGTCATGCGTCACTCCCCGCTCTTTGCCTAATCCCGAGTGCAGCAAAACCAGCCACTGCTTCGGGCTTCATCGTAAAGCGATTGCCAGGTGTTTCCAGATCGGCAAGCACGCCGGACATGAATGCCTTGCTGCCCTTCGCCGGCACTGGCCCAGCCCAAAGATAAGTAGCGCGGTCGAAGCACATTGTACCAAAATGAAGGTGCCAGGCTTGCGCCTTCCAGCCCATCGCCGTGCTCAATCCGGCCGACGTGGTACCGGGATTATCGAGCAGGACGCGTATCACTTTTTCATCGGTGGGGGTCATGCGATTGGCTCTGAACGCCGCAACGACGCGGTCGGTGAGTGACATGCCGTTCACGCGCGTGCTTTGCGTGGCGACTTCGGTTGCCTCCAACGCATCAAGGGCGACCGTGAACCGCCGTCCGGCATCCTGTTGATCCGGCGTACCGCTTTCAATCCAGCTTTCGGCAGTGGCGCGCATCGTAGCGCGTTCCGACTTCGTCCGAGTCGACAGACCGGCGATCAGGCGATCAATGTTCATGATTTCCCTTGGTTGATATGGCGCGTCATGAAGCGCTCGGCATGAAGGTTGCTCGGACTTTGACGGGCCATTGTATCCTTGTGGACGCTCATACTGATGCCTCGGCATCCCCGCCCGGCGCAGGCGCCTCTTTCGCGGCTGTGAACTCGTCAAACCACGCGCCGAGACGGCGGCGCACAGCGCCCGGCACGGCCTTGTCGACACGCTTGCGAAACGCCGCGTCCTGGGTCTGTTCGTGCGTCACATCCTTGAAGACGTGCCGCACGAAAGGCGCTTCGCCATCCTTCAAATCCGTCTTCGATTTGATGCCATCCCGCAGTTTTTCCCGGTCAATCTTCGCGCCATCTGCACCGGCGCGCTTGATGATCAGCACCACGATGTCATCGATGATTTGCTCCAGCTCACTCTGGATGATCTTGCGCATCCCGACCGAATGGGCAGTCAACCGCACTTTGTACGCTTCAACCCGATCGAGAAACTCTGCCTTGCGGGCTTTTTCCATCAACGCGCCAAAGCCGGTAATATCGTAGAGATACTCAGCTTCGATATCACTACGTTCCCGGTTCAACCGTGCTTCGCTAACTGGCTCCACCAACGGCGCCTGCTGGCTGTCAAATGCCTGCTTCCCGTTGAAGTATACCGGCACCATCACCGGCCGATCCTTGAAATCGCCGAAGGGTCGGAACCCGCTGTCGAGAAAACTCCGCAGATGCGCGCTCGCATCGGCGTTCATCTGATCGCTCGATAGGCTGAGCTTGCGTCGTGAAAAGTTGCCGCCCTTGGCCTCAAGCTCGACAAATTGCAGCTTCGTGCTGAACACGCGCGTCAGCCGTTGCAGATCGACCGGTATCGGCGGGTTGTCCGCTAGCGCCTTGGCAACTGTTGCAACCTGCTCTGGTGTCACGGCCACGTGGCCAATCTCCGCTTCGCCCGGGGCAGCGTCGGTGCCATCGGCGCCGGTAGCCAGCGCAATCTGTTCGGCGACGCCTTGACCAAGTATCATGCCGTTCGGCGCGGCACTGGTGGCGCCGGTCGTACCATTCCCGCTCGCTGGCGCTTCCTCGACCGCACGCGGCGTCGGCGCCCAGATCACGGTCTGGTCATCAACAATCAGCGCACCGACCCGCAGCCCGGGTTGATTGCGGATAAAAAAGCTGACTTGCCCGCTCAGTTGGTGGAGCAATTCCAAGGCGGCAATTTCGCCAAAACCAATGCGGCAAACCTCCTCGCTTGCGTCGAGCACAAGCGTTACGTCGAGGGTACCAAGCCTGCTGAATAGATTTGTAATGGCCCGCGCCACCGGCAGGTGCAATCCAGGCGCGATATAAACAATCCGCTGCCGGGCCGCCCCGATCAATTGCACCAGAAATTCGTCATTGACTGCGCAAAACGTATTCATGCCGCCGCCTTTGCCGTTGGAGCGGCGACCAGTCCGCGCACATCTATCTTGCCAGTGACGGCGGCGGAAATGAGCGCTGCGCGCCGTTCAGCGAGAAGGGCGATGGCGGTTTCCGCTTGATCGATCAAACTCATCAGGCGCTCAACTTCTGATTTAACGGCTTGGGCGAGTGCAAGCTGTTCGCCGCTGGGCGGAACAACAACCGGCAAATCCATCACGTTTCGAGATGAAATCGAGGCCAAATTTGTGCTCTGTTTCGATCGACCCATGAAATAGAATTGTGCGAACGACGAACCGGTGAACGTATTCAGCCATTTGGGGCTGACGCCTGTGGGACGCACGGCAAAAACGTGATTCTGGTGGATGCAGGGCGCTACTTGACCTTGCCAAATATCACCCCGACCAAGTTTGTCGAAGTCACCGCCTTCGTTCATGAGCACGTCGCCGACTTGAAGCAGGTAGCGCTCGATATCAGCTAACGGCATTTCGATTTCGGCAACGTCAGACAAATCAAGATATCCATCCTGGACATTCGCCACCCGCAAATATGGAACGAGCGCGGAATCTCGCCCTTGCATGTCCTTGCCTTTGGCAACCCCAGTCTGGACGCGAGCGATGTATTTCAACGGCGCAACCGTCCAATGCGCCGGCACCTCGCCGAGCCATTCGATGCCGGAGTCCTTCATTGGGGTGTTGGGATTGAGGCCTTTGGTGACGGCGTGGGAGATGACGGCTTGCCGCTTCTCCTTCAACAGCGCGATCAACCGCCGCTGCTCCTCCACCAGCGCATCGATCTTGCCGGTCTCGCGGTCGAGGAAGGTGGCGATGGCGATTTGTTCGTGTGGAGACGGGAAGCACATCCTGTAGCGCCGCAAAGTTTCGGCGGGCAAATGAGCGATAGTAGAGCGGCCTTCGCCCCCGGCAAAGACACCGAGTTTGGCCGCAGTAGAAAATAGGTAAAGCGTAAATCGCGGGCAATCGCGTTCTGGCCGGCGAGGCCTTAATCGATGAAGTGCCTTTTGATAGAAGCAAGGAGAAAGCTGCCCTTCCCAAACAGCTGCTCTCCCTATTTCACCACCCTCGCAAACCAAAAGATCGCCCTTCAACAAGGCATATCTAGTCAGATCAGCACCGGAAAAATCCATCACGGGCAAATCTTCAATATTGACGCGCCCCCACTGAACGTCGGTGTTACGGAGATATGGGCCGAGATGATCGCCCGTGATGCGCTTTTCATCGAGCATTTTACCGAGGTCGATTTCAAAGCGATAATTCAGCGCACAGACATCCCAATGCGCCGGAACCGCGCCGAGCCAATCGACGCCGCTGGCCTTACACTGGGGGTAGGGTGACACGGTCACGACAACTTCCAAGCCGGCCGCGTCTGCCAGTCGGCGGGAAAGCCCATTGCCGCCATATTCAACCCCGGCGTCGCGGCAAGCAGCGCGCCGAGTTCCGATTTCCAGTGCGAGCCCGGCGCCACGGTCGCGAGGATATGCGCCAGCATGGTGAGGCTGTTGTAGATGGCGGCCGGCGCGGCCGGGTTCATCGATACGGCGAGATCCCGCGGATATTTGGGCAGCACCATCTTCACCGTCAACGCGCGATCCCACAGCCGGCCATGGTGCGCACAGATGTTCCGCACCACGGCCAGGTGACGGAGGAACGAACAGAAGATGCGTTCATCGATGCCGAAGGGCCGCGCCAGGGCTTGGCGATCGGCGCTGGCGCGCAGGTTCTCGATCCATTTGGAAAGCTGCCCGAACGACAGAATTTCCGCCGCCATCCACACCGGCGGCAGCTTTGGCGCGGTGTATTTGCGTTTGTAGTGCAGGATGAAGGTGTCCCGCGACCGGTCAAACTCCTCCTCAAAGGATGCCATCCCGTTCGCGAAGAAGCGGGGGTTGGCGTAAAGTCCGGGATCAAGATAGCCGTGCGAGCCATAGCGTATCGCCATCTGATGCGCCCAGACGCCGCGCACCGCGACCTCCACCCTCTCGATCGCGTCGATCATCAGCAGCCGCAATTGCCGGTCAAAGATGTAGAGGTTCAGAATGTCTTCGAAACTGGCGCCGGCTACAAAGCCGTGCGCCTGGCCCTGCACTGCCGGCGCCTCCAGCGTCATCCAATACGCGCGCAGCCGATAGTAGGAGATGTAGCGCAGGAAATGCGCCGCCCGCGCATGATCGGGCACAGTGAGGCCGCGCGCTTCGAGCAGGGCAATTTGTGCCGGAATGTCGAGAGCGGGCTTGGCGAACTTCATCGCTGGACCCTGAAAACAATTAACCCGCCATGGTGCGCAGTACACGGGGTTAACCGTGCCCGAGGCGTGGCGGGTCTTGTTGCCACATGAGATATGGCAGCAAATCCTACTTTGCAAGCTGCAAACGCCGGATTCACGCCGCCAGCCCCTCGATCATCGCCTTGATCCGATCTGTTACAACCAGCAGATCGGCATCGATTTCGGCGAGCGGGCGCGGCGGCTCATAGACGTAGAAATGCCGGTTGAACGGGATTTCATAGCCGACTTTGGTCTTGTCATCATCGATCCAGGCGTCGGGCGCATGGGGCAGGACTTCGCACTTGAAATAGGCGGTGATGTCTTCTGACAGTGGGACATTCTCGGTATCGCGCTTTGCCGCGTCGGGTTGTTTCTGGCCCTTGGTCTTGCCGCGCTGGCCCAGCACCAGCTTGCCAGCTTCATCGAGCAACGGGCGTTCAACCGTGATGGTGCGATAGCCGAAATCGCTGTTGGCAAACAGGCGGGACAGCGGCGCCAATTTGGTCTTGCCGCCGGGCGGCGGAGCAGGTGGCGTCTGGCCTTCGCGGACGACCTCGCGCGCGACCTCCTTGCCTTCGGCATCGAACACCGTCGCCAATTGCGCCGGCGCGCATTCGCCGAACAATTGCGTGACAATGGCGATCTGGGCGTCGCTCATCTGCCGCCGTTTGGAGCCGAGCGACTTGCGCATCTTCACCCAGAAGGACGAGGCATCGATGAGCTGAACCTTGCCCTTGCGTGGCCCCGGCTTGCGGTTCGAAACCACCCAGACATAGGTGGCGATGCCGGTGTTGTAGAACATGTCCGTGGGCAGCGCGACGATGGCTTCGAGCAGATCATTTTCGAGCACATAGCGGCGGATTTCGCTTTCGCCGCTGCCGGCGCCGCCGGTGAAAAGTGGCGAGCCATTGAGGACGATCCCGAACCGGCAGCCGCCTTCGGACGGCTTCTGCATCCGGGCAATCAGGTGCATCAGGAACAGCAGCGAACCATCGGACACGCGCGGCAGGCCGGGGCCGAAACGGCCGTTGAAGCCGCGCTCAGCATGTTCCTTCCGGACGGCGCTTTCGACCTTCTTCCATTCAACGCCGAACGGCGGATTGGACAGCATGTAATCGAACCGCCGGGTAGGGTGGCCATCGTCAGATAGGGTGTTGCCGAGCACGACGTTGCCGACGTCCTGGCCCTTTATGAGCATGTCGGCTTTGCAGATGGCGTAGGATTCAGGATTGAGCTCCTGGCCGAGCATGGTCAGCCGGGCTTGCGGATTATGTTCGGCGAGATATTCGCCCGCCACCGACAGCATACCGCCGGTGCCCGCAGTGGGGTCATAGATGGTGCGAACGATGCCCGGCTTAATCAGCACTTCGTCGTCCTCGACGAACAACAGATTGACCATAAGCCGGATGACTTCGCGCGGCGTGAAATGCTCGCCGGCAGTCTCGTTGGAGATTTCGGCGAACTTGCGGATCAGCTCTTCGAACACCAGCCCCATGGCGGCGTTGTCGACCTTGTCCGGGTGCAGATCGATGCCGGCAAAGCGCTCAGTGACCTGGTAGAGCAGTCCGGCTTTCGCCAGTTCGTTGAGCTGCGCCTCGAACTTGAAATTGTCGAAAATGTCCCGGACGGCGGGCGCGAAGCCCTGGATATAGGCTTCGAGATTTTGCCGGATATGGTCGGGGTCGCCCATGAGCTTCGCCATGTCCAGCGGCGATCGATTGTAGAACGTCAGCCCCGCCGCACGCAGCAGGAAAGGCTCGGGGTTGACGCCTTGCTGTTCACGCGTCGCCAACTCGGCGAGCACCTTCGCCTTGGTTGGCGCCAGCACGGCATCGAGGCGCCGCAGCACCGTGAACGGCAGGATAACCCGGCCATATTCCGACTGCTTGTAATCGCCCCGAAGTAGATCAGCGACCGACCAGATAAAGCTCGATAGTGCCTGATGATTCACGCCTGTCCCCCAATGACAGCGTCATAGCATAACCTGCGGCATTGGGAACAATAGCTGGGGTGTCTTGGGGGATGGGTCAGGATGCTGTGCGATCGGCCGAGACTTCCAAGGCGCATCGTCGATCAGGCCGCAAAACGTCGGCCGGAACCAAGTTGCCCCAACATGATGGCTATTTGTTACCCACAACGGGACAAACAAGGAACATAACGGGAATCTGGATCGAAGCCGTAGACAGCCAAATCCCTATTTGGAAAAAATTTCGTGAGGCACGCCGCTCTGCAAGTCTCTATCAAATAACCGAAAAATCCGCTCGACCAATTCCAGATGCCGCCCACAAATTCTGACCATGGATGTTCTCAGTTGACGTCACACCCCATGCACTTTTTTGAGCAAGCAATAGCTTGCTGTTACAACGAGTTGTGAATTATTCAGCGAAAAAGACCATGGTCAGATCATTGAAGCCCGCTGCAGACGCGAGGAAATTTGGCCTGCCCACCCGCACCTCGCCAACTTGACGCAAGACGATTGGCCTGGCGGCTGTAGCCTTCCCCATGTAATCCTTGATTGACAAGATCCGATGCAAATCCTCACTTATCAAGGGCTCGGTGCCCACCGACTGCAAAAGGCGTTGGGCAGGGTCCGGTCGGCGATCACGACCGGCGATTTTACGGCCGCCGCGATCAAGAAGCTGACGCCAACGCCATATTGGCGGGCAAGGCTCGACGACAAGACGCGGTTGCTCATGCAGTTTGTCCGCCACGACGGCGAGACCGTCTGCCTGTTTCTCGAAATCATCGACAATCATGCCTATGACAAATCGCGCTTCCTTCGCGGCGCGCGGGTTGATCCCGACAAGATCGAGCAGGCCCCTGATGTAACCGCCGCCGACGTGCTGGCGCCCGATGCAGCCACGTCAAGCGCGCCACCCGCCCGGTTAACCTGGCTCCATCCAACCCGCGATCAGTTTGTTCTGCTCGACAAGCCCATCATGTTCGATGATGTGCAGGAAGCAGTACGGTTGCAGCCGGTGCCGGTCGTGGTGCTGGGGCCGGCGGGATCTGGCAAGACCGCAGTCACGCTGACCAAGCTGCGCCAGGCCAGTGGGCGGGTGCTCTATGTCACCCAATCGGCTTATCTGGCCCAGTCGGCGCGCGGGTTCTATAGCGCGCATCATTATGAAAATGATAGCCAGGAGGTGGAATTCCTGAGCTACCGCGAGTTCCTCGAGACGATCAAAGGGCACCGTCAAGTTAAGCCCTGTGGCTTTGCGGTGCCGGATCGGAGGGCTATTGCGGATGTATGACCACATCACGAGACCCGATTTACGCGGGTTACCGCTATCCTCCCGAGATCATCTGCTACGCGGTCTGGCTGTATTTCCGGTACCCGCTGAGCCTGCGGATGGTCGAGGAACTGTTGGCTGCGCGCGGTATCGAGGTCAGCTATGAGACGGTTCGGCAATGGGGGCTGAAGTTCGGTGAGGTCTTTGCCCGCCGCATCCGGCAGCGAGCGCCGCAACGCGGCGACAAATGGCATCTCGACGAAGTCGTGATCACCATCGCCGGGCACAAACACTGGCTGTGGCGCGCGGTTGACCAGCAGGGCTTTGTTCTGGACGTCCTTGTCCAGAGCCGGCGCAACACCAAGGCTGCCCGCCGTCTGCTACGCAAACTGCTGAAGAAACAGGGTCGGGCTCCCCGGGTGATGATCACCGACAAGCTCAGAAGCTACGGCGCCGCCAAACGAACCATCATGCCCGGCGTCGAGCACCGCCAGCACAAGGGCCTCAACAACCGGGCCGAGAATTCCCACCAGCCAACAAGGCGACGAGAGCGCATCATGAAGGGCTTCAAGTCGCCGCGCCACGTCCAGCGCTTCCTGTCCACCCACGATCAAATTGCCCACGTCTTTTCCCGCCCGCCTCTTGCCAGCGCCGCCACCGTCCGTTCTGCCCGCACCCAGGCGTTCACGCACTGGGCTGAGGTGACCGGCGTCGCAATGGCCGCATGATTGCGCCCAATTCCGGCATCGCGTCTTTCCTCGCGCCCGACCGCAGCAAGTTGACGGTGCCCGTCGAGGTCCTTTAGGACCGGCAGTCTGGCAGCCGTTATGCGGTATCGGATCGAAGCGGCGTGGCGATGTGCGCCCTCGGCGCGCAGCAGATCGGTCAGGATCTCCATCGCGGTGCGCTTGCGTTGAACGCCAGTGGTGACGGCGTCGTCGAACGCGCCTGCCATGCCCTTGAGGCCGAGCCCGCGCATCGCGTCGATCATTTCATGCCGCTGCATGAAGACCTCGCAGGCTGTCGTATCGAGCACAGTTGGCGATCGGCGGGTGCAGCAGCGCCAGATCCTCAGGCGTGACGATGGATGCGGGCCGGGGCGGCTCTCGCCGCCGTGACAGGATGTTGAGGATTACCTCGTCGCTGACCGCACCGGCGTCGAGCGCTTCGCGAACGGCACCTTCAACGGCATCCAGTCCATCGCTGAGGACGGCCGCAAGCACGCGGACGAAGCGTCGATCGGCATCGTCGTTGCTCCCAAGCTTGCGGCGCAGCCGAGCGAGCGCGGGCGGTAGATCCCAGCCCTGGAACGGTGCCCCGTTCCGCAGCGCACCGGGCTTGTTCACCAGCACCGGCAGATAATGCCAGGGGTCGTAGATCGTCCGGTCGCGACCGAAGAACCGGGGATGATCGGCGATCACCTCGTCACCCATCCGCACGACGATACGGTCGGCATAGGCCCGGACCTGTACCGCGCGACGAGCGGCCCTGGCGGCGACCGAGTAGCGGTTCCGGTCGAAGCTGATCAGGCAGGTGCCGGTTACTGCGTGTTGCGTCTCGTGGAAGCCGTCGAACGGTGCGAGCATCGGCTGGAGCGCGGGCCGTTCTAACTCCAAGGCCTGCGCGACCGTCATCTCCTTGTGCTCGGGGTGCGCATGCATCTCCGCCCAGCGCCGGCACTCGGCTTCGAGCCAGCCGTTCAGTTCCTCCAGGCTGGCGAACCGCAGCCGTGGCTTGAAGAGGCGACCTCGGAGCGTCTGCACCTGGTGCTCGACCTGCCCCTTCTCCCAACCGGCGGCTGGCGAGCACGCGGTCGGCTCGACCATATAATGGTCCGCCATCACCAGGAAGCGACGGTTGAACACGCGCTCCTTGCCCACAAACACCGTCGTCACTGCGGTCTTCATGTTGTCGTAGATGCCGCGCAGCGGCACACCTCCAAAGAAGGCGAAGCCGCGCGCATGCGCGTCGAACAGCATCTCCTGCGTCTCGCGCGGATAGGCCCGGACGTAGACCGCCCGCGATGCGCACAACCGCACATGGGCGACCTTCACGCGCATCGGCTTGCCCGCGATCTCTACATCCTCATGGCTCCAGTCGAACTGGTATGCCTCGCCAGGCTTGAACAGCAGCGGGATGAACGCCGCCACGCCGTCTCCAGGGTCTTTGCGCCGCGCCTCGGCCCAGCGCGTGGCGTAGCGCCGGACCGCATCGTACGATCCCTCAAAGCCTTCGCGCAGCAACAGATCATGGATGCGCGTCATCCGCAGCCGGTCGCGCCGCGACCGCACCTCGTTCTCGGTCAGCAGCGTATCGAGCCGCCGCTGGAACGGCCCGATCCGCGGCAGCGGCTGCACCGACCGATGATAGTCGAACGAACCTTCCGGTGCCCGGATCGCCTTGCGCACCACCTTGCGCGACAATCGAAGATCCCGCGCGATCGCCTTTATCGGCTTGCCGCCGGCGTACTCGCGCCGAACCCGAACCACAGTCTCCACCACCAACATCCCGATCTCGCAGCCTGAGAATACCCAGGCTGCTGTCTAAACTATCGAAATGAGGGGTCCCTGTTGGACGCCGATCACCCCGCTAAGGGGGTCCTTTTTGCACGCCGATCCACATCGTTCAGCGAATCAATCTGTATCTCTAAAACCCGCCGTTCCTGCGCGCTCTCCGTCGCGCGCCCAAGAAGGTTCGGAGCGGGGACTTATTTGGGCGAGAGCATCTTTGCGGCAACGCTGATGAGCGCTAATCTCCTTTTCGACCTACCTGCGTCTATGCTGGTTTGAAAGCGCGAGGCAATGCGCTTCTAATTGGCTCGCGTCATGACGCACCCGGAGCCCCATTAGAAGCAGGAGCCACCGCATGTAACCGCCGCCACGGTCACCACGGAGCGCCCAGTAGTTCGCAACGAGGTTATCGTCGGACATTGGTCGAAACGAGTTCCCACACATCAACGAGTATTCGAGAGTCGGTCCGCTTTTCACCCCGACGTTCCTCAGCATCCTCGTCTTGAAGTGACTTCGTCCATGATCGCGACGGAAGTCGGCGAGCGTCTTGAAGTTGGGCGCGAGCTTGCCGGTCAGCCACATCAGCTCGACGTTGCGGCCGGCCTCACGTTCGAGCCGCCGGCTCGACTGCACCTGGTTACGATAGCGATAGATCGAGAAAAGTATCGCCGGATTATAGCCGGGCCGCCCAGTCGCCGCTGCATTCGCGAAACCCAGCGCAGCCAGATCCAATTCGTCCACGAACACATCCACGATCCGTACAGGGCTGTCCTCGGTCAAATAATCGTCCACGCAATCAGGCAGGAAAAGCTGCTGCCGATCTCACCCCTCGATGTACCGCCACATCATCGGCGTCGCAAATCAGGTCCCGACCGTAGGATATCACCACGTTTTCCCACAGCCTCCACCATTTGCAGACCTTCCGGTTGTGAGTGTGCGGCCTAGTGGTGGGTCGTGCCTACCGCCGCGCGCCACGCCTTCGTGTCGACTGTGTCATCGACTTTCCACACCGACCCGCCGCGCGTCAGGAACAGGCGCTCCATTTCGGGGCGGGTGAAGGGGCGCGAGCCGAGGCGGCCAAACACCGCGATCTGGCCGCCGGTCTCGTCCACCGCGCGGTCGCGGTCGAGGCCCTTGGACAGGGCGAGCGCCGGGGTAGGGGTGCGTGCCCAGGCGATCAGCTCGGGTTTGGGGGCGGGGGAGAAGCCGTAGAAGTTTGGCTGGCTTGCAGGCGAGGTCAGTTGCACGACCTTCAACCCGTTCCGGCCATCGGCGACATAGGCGAAGAAGGACGCGTTGGTCGCGCCAACGATCACGTCGCGCGCATCGGTCATTTGCCCGCCGAAGGTCGTCTGGAGATCGCGCAGAGGGCGGCGCGGATTGGTCACGTCAACGATCACCAGCCCGTCCGCGCCAGCCGCTACATAGGCATAAGTGCGCGCGAGATAGACGCGCTGCGCATTGCCGAGCGGGATCGTGCCCGATGGGACCGCAACCGGATCGAGCAAGCGCGTCACGTCGAACAGCTTCACGCCCTCGGCATCAGTGACCCACAAATAGCGGAACTGGATCGCGCTCGCCCGCGCATCCTTCAACGGCCGCGCGGCGGCGAGGCGGGGATGCAGCGGATCGACAAGATCGACCACGACCAGCCCGACATCGGCGGTAATGTACGCGACCGACCCGGCGAGGATGACATGCCGCGCGCCCTTGAGCAGGCCGTCCGGGTTCCACGTCACGGCACGTTTCAGGAAATTGTTGCGGAACTCGCCATCGGCCATCGTCTCGACATTGACGAGGATCAGGCCCTCTTCGGCATCGGTGATGGCGGCATAGCTGTAGATCGGCGCGAAGGGTTGCTCCTCGTTCGCCGCACGCATCGCCGCCGTATTGCGCAAGGGATTGATCGGCTGGTCGGTCGGCAGCGCGATGCACGTCGCATTGCGCGATGCGACATGCGCATTCTGTCCGAGCTTCGAAAAGGGCGCCGAGACGATCGGTCGGGAGAAGCCCTTATTGGCGACCGAGGCGACGTCGTAGACGCGGAAACCCCCGCGCCCCTCGGCGACATACATGTATTCGCCGCGCATTTGCAGGCAGTTGACGGCGTCTGTCGTCCCCTGAACGACGTTGCGGAATTCTTCCTTCGGACGCGTCTCACCCGACAGTTTCTTGTCGAAGGTCTTGCCGCGCACCCAATCTTTCAGCTCGCGGCCATTGCGCTCGACATGCATGCGGAAATAGTCGGGATAAGCGTAGCGCTGCAGATACGACCCGATCACCGCTTGCGGCTCGTCCCATTCGGTCACTCGCACCGCCTCGAACCCGCCGGCCAAGCCAGTCCACGCGTTCAGCCCGACGAAATTGACCTGATTGGTGCCGAGCAGCAGCAATTGCGCCATGATCGCATTGTTGTCGTCCTGCTTGGACAAGTGACAATCCGAACAGGTCTTGGTCTCGGTCGTGCGTACGGTGTGCGGGAAATGCGGGGCGAAGGCCTGGCTGGAGAAGCCGATCGCGCTGATCGGCGGTTGCTGGATATAGATCCGCTCGCGATTGACGTTGGTCGAGGACAGGATCAGCGCCGAGCTGCTGCGCACGGGGGTGGTGACGTTCCCCTTGGTCGTCATGCCCTTGCCGAGCAGGAAGACATCGTCGCGCGCGACTTGCGGGTTGTAGGTCGCGAAGTTGCGGGTTTCCTCGCCGTTGAAATGCTGCGTTGTGGTTTTCCAATTCGCCTCGACCGGCAAGTGGCAGCCGCTGCAGCTCGTCGTCCAGCTCAAGTGGCAGGTGTAGCAGGTGACCTTGTCCGCGCCATGCGCGCGGTTGGCGGGGGTGATGCCCGGGCCGAAGGCGAATCCGTTGTCCGCGCCGTCAGCGCTCATCAGCTTCGCGCGCGCCGCCTTGGCGTTGAAGAAGGGGCTCGCTGGATCGACGCTGTCGCGCACGAGACGGACGCGCCATTCGAGCTTGGGGTCGACGATCGAGCGCTGGATCAGCGTTCGCCTGCCGCCCGCATCGGTCGACCATTCGAAGCGGCGTTGCCCGTCGGGATTGCGCAGCAGTTCGAGATTATTGCCCCTTGTTGGCGCCGCAGGACCCGAGGTGCGCAGCGTCGGTTCGGCATCGGCGGTGCCGTGGCAATCCTGACAGCCGATCTCGACCGCATTGGCGACCTCGCCGTAAATCAGGCCGTTACCATGGCTGTCCTGCGCGAAGTGGCAATCGGCGCATTGCATCCCCTTTTCGGCGTGGATGTCCATCAGATGGACTGCCTTGCCGGGGTTGATGCCGGGGGGGACGAACTTGGGCTCGCCCGCCTTGCGCCATTTCTCGGGGTCTTCGGGTGCGACGATGTTGCCCGCCGCATCGAGCAGATTGCCCGCGCGGTCGCGCTTGAAAACGCCGCGGAAATTCCAGCCATGCCCGTGATAATCGGCGAATTGGGTGTCTTTCAGCGTCGGGTTGAGATCGTAGACATTGCGCAGGAAGTCCGGATCGCCCCAATTGCCGCGCACGGCGGCGGCTTCCGGGTTACGATCGGCGGTTTCGCGGACTTCGGCGGCGGTGGGGTGTTTCTGAACCTTCGGCCACATCGCGGGCGCATCGGATTCATAGTCCCACATCGTGTAGCCGAGGTAGGAATTCACGAACATATTGGGCTGATGCATGTGGCACGACATGCACTGCGCGGTCGGGATCGCGCGGGTGAAGGCGTGACGTAGTGGGTGGCCATTGGCGGGTTCGACGAGTCCGCCATGCCCTTTGGTCTTGGCGGCGATCGTCGGGTCGGCGGTGACGCTCTGCCCGTCGCGACCGGCCTCTGCATAGATCAGGCTGTGGCGCGGTTCGCGGTCGTTGGCGTAGATTACGTGGCAACCGGTGCAGCCCGACCCGCGATAATCGCCGGGTTGCTCGTTCGTGCCCATGAACCACATCAAAGGATCGTTGAGGCGGGTCTTGTGGATGTTGAGCACGGGGATGGCGACGCGCAGGCCCGTGCCGGGGCCGCGATTGCTTTGCTTGAGGTCGGGGCGGCCGGGTTCCTCGAGCCGCTGGATCGCGCCCGTAGGGTTGGGCAGACCGACTTCGGCAAATTGCGTCAAGACGTTGCGCCCGCCGCGTTCGAACACGCGGAACACATCGCCCGGTGGCGTCACCTGCCACGCCGGGAGCGGATAGAGCGCGGCGAGCGCGCCGCGCTTGGCCTCGGCGGGGGTGACCGTTCCCGGCGGCGCACCCGGCGACACGATTTTCGCGGGCTCGCCGGTCGCGGTATAGCCTTCGCCGAAGATGTACGATTTCAGCGGGGCGATGCCGTTATTGTAACTCGCCCCGCCCCACAGCATCGCACCCGATGCCATGATCGATCGCTCCGCCGCCTCGATCGTCGCGGCATGGCACGCCCCGCACGACAGCCGCGCGACGCGGTAATCGCCGGGGTTGACGAAGCGGACGAAATCGGGCGCCTCGCGGTTGAGCAAGGTGTAGCTGCGCTTCGGATTGGCGGAATCGGGCCAATGCCAGCTTTTGGGATAACGCGGGAGAACGTGCGCGCGGTTGCGCGCGGCGAGATAGGCCGGGTCGGTAAAGCCGCGCGACGGATCGCCCACCACGCGCGCATCGCCGCCGTGGCAATCGGTGCAGCCGAGCACGACGGCGGGGGAAGCGTGCATCGACGGCTCGTCGCTCTTGGTGTGGCACGACGCGCAGCCTTCGGACTTGGCGGCGGCTTGCTCGGGCGTCTGGCTCACCGGTGCAGCAAAGCTCGCAGCATAAATGCGCGGTACCGGCTTTTCCGCGTCGCTCGCGCGCAGCATCGCGGCGGGGATCAGCAGCGCCAGCAGCGCGAGGAGGAGGCCGGAGCGCCGCATCAGTAACTCAGCACCACATTGGCGAGGATCGAATAATAAGCGCGATTTCGGTTGCTGCTCGCGAACAGGTCGCGAAAGCCCGCGCCGGGGATCAGCGTCGCCGCCGACAGCCGCGCGACGATGTTCTGCGTCGCCTTGGGCCGCCAGATCGCCGCCGCCGACAGATCCCAGCCAATGTCGCGCGGGATGCTGCCTTCGTTGCGCAGCACTTGCAGCGTCGTCGTGTTCGCGAACCACAGATGGTTGGTATTGGCCGACACCCGCACCGCCGGCGTCAGATCGAAATCCGCGCCCGCCCCCACCAGCACGGTGCCGGGATTGTTGAAATTCGACTGGCCCTGTTCTTTCGACGAACGCAGCGAATTGAGCACGCCGTTGCGCGCGTTGAGCGACACTGCGCGCCCGCCACCCGCAAAGGGGATCGACTGGCGGATCCAGTAACTCGTGTCGGCACCCGCAAAGACGGGATTCTCAAAGATCGCGTCGAAGCCGCCTTCGCGGTCGTCATAGGCATTGCCATCGCCGCTGGCGTAGAGCGCCGATAGGCGGAAGCGCATCCAATCGCGGTCGTAGCTCAGCTCCGCCGCACCGAAATAGGCGCGGATCTGCGCGGGACGGCCGGTGAAGAAGCTGCTCCGGTCCTCGCCGAGTGCGCCGTACGCCGACGCGGTCACATTGATCCGCCCGATCCGTCCATCGGCATTATAGCCGAGATAGACGACGTCATAATCGCGCCCGCGCAAGCTGCCGAGCAGAGCCGGTCGGACCGGAAATCCATTGGTATCGACTTCGATCCGGCTCGCCTCGCGGTTCCGGTTATAGACGGCGGTCAGCTGGCTGGTGAAACCCGGGATCAGGAAATCCTGCCGATAGACATTCGCCGCCAGCACCCAATCGTCGCGCGGGCGCTTCAACACGCTGTTCAGCCCGGAATTGGTGTCCTTCTCCAGTCGCCAAAAGGCCGCGAGGTTGAACTGGAAACGGTTGCCGTCGCGATTGCCGAACAGCCGCACACCCAATTGCTGATCGTTGAACAGGAAGCCGCGAAAGTCGCTCTGGAACGGCTGGATGCCGACGCGGACCGACATGAAATCGTAGCGATCCGAGGTGTTGCGCAAATGATAATCGACGAACGCCTCTTGCACGCCGATGAAGCCGTCGAACCGGTGGCTCGGCTTGCTCGGGTTGACCGACAGCACGCGGCGTCCGGGCACATTCGCGTAATTGAGGTTGAAGGCGAGGCTAACGCGATATTCGATCTCGGGCGGCTTGAACGCGGTCGAGCCCTTGGTGAGCGACGCGCCGACGATGAAGGTCTGCGATGCGACATAGCTCGCGTCCTTGCCGAATATGTCGAGGCTGCCGGGGCGCTCGGTCGTTTGCACGCCGACGGGAATCGGGAAGGTGCGCGGCTCGAACACCGTGTCGCTGACCGCGCTCACCGCAAAGAACCAATCGTCCTCTTTGATCGGAAGCCATTTCACCTTGGCGCGATCGATCGGGCGGTCGCCCTTTAGCGTGTTCTGATTGTATGGGTCGAACCAGCGTTCCTTGATCAGCCCGAGCGTCTCGATCAGCCGCCAGCGATCGGGCAGCGGGATCTGATCAGTCGGAAAGGCTTCGGGCGGCGGCGCGCGGACCGCGTCCTTGTTGGTCTGCACCATGGGATCGGGGAGCGGCTTTTCATAGCCTGGCCGCCGCCGACCCTCGATCGTCTGCGCCGGATCGGTCTGATCGGTCGCCTGTCCTGCCAGCAGGAGCGCCACCAAGGCTAAAGTCCCTGGCATACGTTCTGCGCCACGGTGTCTAGGAAGGGTGCGAACGGGCAATTGACGTAGCGCAACCGGACGCCCGCGGCGACCGGTACGACGATCGTATCGGCACGGATCGCGAGCGGCGCATTGCCGATCCCGCCGACGCGCGCAGCGGCATTGGCGACGCCCAGAAAGCCGATCATATCGTCCTGATCGATCCCGTCGCCCGATACCCCGATCGCGCCGACCAGCACATTCCCACGATAGATCGGCACCGATCCGGGGAAGATTTGAATGCCGTTCTGCAACCGATTCTGCCCGGTCGCGGCATCGGGGATGAAGCTGCAACGCTGCGGCGTGTCGCTCTCGCTAGCGCCCGTGACGAAGCCGAGATGCTGCGCGAGGTTGGTCAGGATCAGCGCCGATTGCAGCCCGGTCGAGAAGGGATTGAACTGTGCGATCGGGCGCGAGAACGGGCCGTTCGGGCGGCCGACCTCACCATCCGGGAAATAGGGTCGTGAGAGGTTGCCGCCCGCGCGATCCGAAAAGGCGATGGCGCCGGTCAGCGCGGTCGGATTGTTGAGGAAGGCGCGCGCGGCGGGCACGAAACTGCGCACATCCGCGCTCGGATCGGTGAGAAATTGCGCGCCCGCTTGGGTGCCCGAGAAGAAGGCTGCGGTGCGCGCTTTTTGCAGCGACACGTCGGTGCCGAAGATCGGCGCATCGGGCGAGCGTACCACGCCGAGCACGCTGCCGCGCGTATCGACCAGCGATATGCTCACTTGCGCGCGGCTGTCGAGCGGCTGTCGGATCTGCGCGCGCGCGCGGGTCATCACGGTAAAGGCTTCCTGCAGCAGGGCGGTGGCCTCGGTGGCAGTGATCGGTTGGGTCACGTCCACGCCATCCGTCCCCCCGCGGATCGGGAAGCGGTTGGTGCCGGCGCCGTCGGTCAGGACGAAAGCATCGCGATTGCTGAATTCAGCAGTGGTCGCCGCGCGGATGCCCGAGCCTTCGCTGCCATAGACCGCGCCCGCTAGGATCGCCGGGAGCGGCGTGCCGAAATAGCCGCGTACCGCGACCAGGCTGCCGAGCGCCGGGTCGGTCGCCGCATAACTTGCGCTGCCGTTGGTCAGCAGCGCGCCATAGGCCGCATCGGAGTAGCGTAATAGCGTGCCGTCGACCGTGATGCGGTCGGCTAGGATCGCGGACGGCGCTTCGAAGCCTAACGTCGCGGCGAGCGCGATCGCTTCCTCCGGGTCGCTGTCGACATTGGTGATATCGGGATCGAAGCCATACACCCCGTCCGCCATCACCCCGACGCCGCCGACCAGCACGCCATTCTTGTAGAGAGGAAAGCCGCCGGGATCGGCGGCAAGGCCGAGCGGCGAGCGCTTTGGACCGATCAGCGCCGCACTGCCGACCGGTCCGTAGCGGGCCGCCAGATCCGAGCACGGCAATTGACTGAACTGCACGCCGAGCAACGGCCCGCTTTCGAGACCGACCGCTCCGGGGGCAGGGGGGAAATGCTGCTGGACGATCTCGCTCGCGGTGCGCGTCGAGAAAGCGTTGCCGCCGCTGGAGAGATAGGCGCCGGTCACCGCCTTGGCGATGGCACCCGCTTCGGCCGGGATGCTGAGGTTCTGCGCGTCGATGCTGGCCCCGTTGGGGGCGGGGCTGGTCGTGGCGGTGGCGCGTGCGCCGGTCATGCGGAACACCGCCAGCACATTACCGACGCGGTCGGTGACAGCGATGACCGCAGGGAGCGACCGCGCGCGCGCCTCGGCGGCGGCATGGGCGACGACGTTTTGGACATCGGCGACGCTCAGCGCCTCGCCGGCCGGTATGGCGTAGAGCGCGGTTGGGCTTGGTGTCGGCGTCGGTGCTACGATTGCGCTGGAGGTGCCGCCACCACCACCGCTACATCCCGACAGGATCAGCGCCACCCCGCTAAGCCAAGTGCCCGTATGCCGCATCACCGCAGCACCCGGATCGCGCGCACCGCGTCGCGCAATGCGCTGCGAAACTCGGCAGGGCGATAGCCATTGGGTTCGCGCACGGCGACATAGGCGCGGTTGATATTGACGCGAATCCCGGCTGCCGCACCGATCGTGATGCGCCCTTGCTTGACCAATGCATTGAGCAAAGTGTCGACTGCCATCACCGCTTGCGCCGAGCCGGTATAATCGGTGAAGCGCGGCTCGAGCGTCGGGCTGGCGAGCAGGTCGACCATCGCGAAGGCCGTGTCGCCTCCGGTCCCGCCTGCGGCAATGCGATCGGCAAGGGCAGATGCGGTCGCCGCCAATTTGCGCCCTTCGGCAACCGCCGCCGGTCGATCGCGTGCGAGCGCTGCGTGAAAGGCGCGCGCATCGGCGTCGAACCGCCCGGCCAGCGCCGGTGCCGCGACGCGCGCGGCGGCGCTGAGCAGGATCATATTCTCGTCGTTGAACGGCGGCATGCCCGCTGGGATCGGGCGACCGGGATTGCTCTCCCACGTCCGCGTCCGCGTCTCGCGATCGTAGATCGGGCGATGGCAGCTGTGGCAGTCGAAAAAGCTGAATTCGGGGAAGGCACCTTCGCTGCCGCGCGCCGGATCACCATAGAGCGTCAGCGCGCGATTGACCGCAAGCGCTTGGCCCACCGCCCACATTTGCACGCCGTCACTGCGACCCTTGCGTGCGGCATAATCGGCATCTTCATTGTGATGCTGCTGGAGTGTCGAGAACAGGTCGAGCTCGAAGCTCAAGCGCGGGTGGCCGGCCGACATCATGCGGTGCGTAACGAACTGGCCTGCGCGACCACTGCCGAGATGACAGTCGAGGCACACCCCCGCCCGCACCGTCGGTCGATCGAGCGCAATCATCCCGCGCGACACATTGGCGGCATGGCTTGCGCCTACCGCATAATGCGACGCGATCCAGCCCGATGCTGGGCCGTGGCATGCCTCGCACCCGACCCCGTCACTGGCGCGGAAGCGAGGTCCCCGCGCGGTGGCGGGGGTCGCATGGCACCCCAGGCATGCAGGTGCTGCGCTCGGATCGCCGAGCCCCAGCGTCGCGGTGATTTGCCGGGCGCGCGTGCCCGACAGGATCGTGAAGGCGCGGCTGTGCGCGCCGCCTTGCGTCGAGGCTTCCTGCCAGCGCGCGAGCTCGTCCTGCCGTACGATCTTGCCGTCGGCTTCGAGCCGACCATGGCACATCGTCCCGCCGCAACTCGCCACACCTTCAAACAGGCGCGGCGTGTCGGCAAACGACCAGGCGGGGACGAGCAGCGAACCCGCGAGCACCGACAGAGCCAAGACAAAGCCGGTCAGCGCGATGCGTAGCGACGACCCCGTCCTGTCCTCTTTGCGTCCCACGCGCGCTGCCCCCAAACCCCGCCGAGGCGCACCCTGCCAGAAGCGCGTCACGCGCGCCACTGCCCGCTATGGTTCACGGGACCTGATTGGGGGGCACGATCGGGCTAGGGAGCGGGTCGCCTCCGTTCTGACGTTCGCCCCCGCGCTCGAAGAACTGATCGACGATCGGGTTCAACACCAACGGGTTCGCGCCAGCGGGCAAGCGCCCGCGTTGCGCTTGTAGCAACGCTGCGAGCATTGCCGATCCGGCGTCCGACAGACGGAACGGGCCGATCGGGGCCTGTCCCGCAGCGGGAACGAACAGCGCCAGACCCTGCGTCTCGATCGGAACGGTCGCGTCGCCGACGGTAACGTCGATCGCGCCGGCGGCTTCGCCGCTCGTGGCGCCGGGGCCGCGCAGCAGGATAAGCGAGGCAGTCTCGGGATCTGCCTTATAGCCGGCCGGTACGCCGGCTTCCTGCGCGGCGATGCGGATTGCGTCCACGCCGACCGCGCCCTCGACGATCGTCCCGCGAATGCCGATCGAGGCGACGGGCGTGCGGATCGCCGATTGGCCCGGGTTGGCGTGCAGGGCCTTGCCCGACATGAAGCGGAACGCGCCCTTCGTCACCGACAGGCCGACGGCGCTGGCCTTGCGATCGGGATCGTAGAGGAAGCGATCGACCTTGATCCGGGCGTTGCCCCCGACAGTGAAGCTGGTGCGGTCGAGGAACAGCACTTGCAGCACGCTCGCCCGTCCGGTCTGGATGTCGTTGCCGAGCGAGACGCGTTCCTTGACCACCGCCTTGTGCGGCGCCGGATTGGCTTGCGTCGTCATGCGTACGTCATTGACGACGGCGGCGTTGACGCCGACGGTCTGCGCGGCAACGGGAAGCGGGAGGCTTGCGCAAAGCAAGGCGAGCGCGGTGAAATGTCCGGGCCGATCGGCCATGCTGTGCCTCCTCATTGGCCAAAGTTCCAGACGAGCCGCAATTCGCCGCCGACGCTGTGATAATCGACGAGCGCGCTCGCTTTATTGTAATCGCGCGCGGTATAACTCACCGCCGCCTCGATATTGAGCCGGTCGACGATCGGCACGCCAAGCGCCGCGCGCGCGAAATAGCGGGTCTCGATCTGGCGTGCACCGAGCGCGGGTGTGCGGAACGCAACGTGCCGGATCGTGGCCGAAAGCGCGCCGTACAGGCCCTGCGCGGTGAGCGGCACCCGTACCGCGCCGAAGACGCGCCCGCCGGTATAGCCGAGTTGGCGCGTGTTGGCAGTCTTGTCCTCAAACGCTGCACCCAGCGCGTAAGTGACACCGCTCAGCGTGCTGCCCTGCAGATCGAGCGCCAAATCGTAGCGCGTGCCGTTGCGCGAGAAGAGCGCGGTCGAGCCGGCATAGTTCTGGTGGACGACTACGGCCTCAAATCCGATCCGGCTGCGCGCCGAAACCGGGACGGCCGCGCGCGCCGCACCGCCAAATTCGGCGACGAAATCGCGTCCCGCGATGCGGCCATAACGCCCGAAGAACCCGCCCGAAAGTTCGACATTGCCCTCCGAAACGCCATAGCCCAGCTGAAGGTCGCCAATTTGGTAATCGAGGTCCGCGCCCGCGACTCTGTTCTTGGTCAGCGCGGTCAGGCGCCCGTATAAGAAACTGCTACCGCTCGGGATGCGCCCCGCCAGATCGAGCGATCCGATGAACGAGAAGCCGTCATCGCGAACGCCCTTGAAACCGGGCAGTGCGAATTGCACCGCGAGCGCCCCCAGCGCGTCGCTATCATAGGCCATCCCCGCCGCGACTTGCCCCGAAAACAGCGCCGCGCTGCCGCTTCCAGCGGGACGCGGCAGATCACCACAGGCGCGCTGGGTCGCGGCCCAAGCGGTGTCGCTGGCACCGATCCCGTTCAGCTTGGCGAGTTCGGTCGTTGCACGCGGGCGGTCGCCGAGTTTGCAGAGCAGCCCGACATAGCGCAGCCGCGCCGATGCCGTCGCGGTGATCGACCCTTTGAAGAGCGCGCGCTCCAGCGTGGCGGCTGCGCCCAGCAGATCGCCTGCCTCTTCCTGCGTGCGGGCAAGCGCGATCGCACGGTCGGGCGACCCCGACGCATCGATGATCGAATCGAGATCGGTTTCCGCCTGTTGCGCCGTTGCAGGTGCTGCAAGCAACAGCCCTCCTCCTGCCAACGCGATACAGCATCGCCTGGCGCGCTTTTCCCACCGACTCATGTGACCCCCTTCTTTGCATGGAACATTTCATCGTGTTTCCCGACACTTGAAACGTCCAACATTCGCCCGTTACTACCGTACCCGACAATCTTACGCGCACTGATATGGGAGAGAATAGGACCGACCCGACATTTGCGGCGATACCCACGACGGGCATTGGTCGGCTGTGCTTGACGTCGCTGTACAGTACCGCGTTCCGCGCTTGGGCGAAAGGCTTGGTTCGCCTTTCTGCGGAAACTTGGTATTCGAGGGTCAGCTGACGTCCAGCGTCGTGGCCTGGGGACTAGGGTGCCGCCGGATGGGGAGACGGGCGATACGGGGGGTGTTTCACCATCTGACCAACAAGCGCGGCGCGATCCTGATCGGGCTGGCGGCATTGCTGAGCGTGCTTACGCTGCAGGTCGCCGGGTTTGCCGGGACCGATCGGCTGGGTCTTTTGCTGTTCGACCGGTATCAACGGGCGGCACCGCGTGCGTTCGAGGATGCAGGCGTTCGGATTGTCGACATAGACGATGAGTCGATCCGGCGGCTGGGGCAATGGCCGTGGCCGCGTACCGATGTTGCGGCGTTGGTTCGGAAGTTGACGGCGGCGGGAGCGTCGACGGTGGCGTTCGATGTTGTGTTCGCGGAACCCGACCGGACTTCCCCCGCCTTGCTGGCAAAGCGTGTCGGACTGGAGGGCGGGGCGGCGCCGATCGTCGCGGCGCTCGCGGCGATGCCCGATCATGATACAGCCTTCGCCCAGACTTTGCAGGAAGCACCGAGCGTGCTCGGCTATTTCCTGACGCGCGAGGGTAGTGCGGCGGCGATGCCGCCCAAGGCGGGGATGGCGGTCGTCGGCTCGCCGCCGAGTGCGGGCGTGCCGCGTTTTCCGAACGCGATCCAGCCACTTGCCCCGTTACGCGATGCGGCGAGCGGCGGCGGCTTCGTCAGCCTGATCGGCGATGCCGACGGGATCATCCGCAAGGCCCCGCTGATTGCCTTTCAGGGCGATCAACTGATGCCCGCACTGTCACTCGACGCCTTGCGGACGGCGCAAGGGGCCGGGTCGATCACGGTCAAATCGAGCGACGCGAGCGGCGAATATGGTGGCGAGGGCGAGGTCGTCTCGCTCAAGACCGGGCGGTTCGAAGTCCCGACGACGCATGCCGGCGAGCTGTGGATGTATTACACCGCCCCGCACCCAGAGCGCGTGGTGCCCGCGTGGAAGATCCTCACCGGGCAACTGTCGGCGTCCGAAATGGAGCGCGAGTTTTCCGGGCGGATCGTGTTGATCGGTACCGGGGCGGCGGGGCTTCGCGACCTTGTTGCCACGCCGGTGCAGGACCGCGAACTGGGCGTGATGGTCCATGCCCAGGCGATCGAGCAGATGGTGCTCGGCAAATTCCTCGTGCGGCCCGATTGGGCGGTGGGGCTGGAGCGGTCGTTGCTGCTGGCGCTCGGACTCATTCTGGTGCTGGCGCTGCCGCTGATCGGCGCGGTGCGCGGGGCGGTGCTTGGCGCGGTGCTAGTGGGCGGCGTCGGCTATGGCAGTTGGTACGCGTTCCGCGCGGACGGATTTCTGCTCGATCCGACCTATATCGTCCTCGGGCTGTCGGCGGTTTATGCGGTCGAGACGGTATGGACCTATTATCGCGAGGAGCGGCAGCGCGCCTATATCCACCGCGCGTTCGACCGCTATCTTTCGCCCGACATGGTCAAGCGCATCGTCGACGATCCGGGGCAGCTCGAACTCGGTGGCGAAGAGCGTGAGATGACCGTGCTGTTCTGCGACATTCGCGGTTTCTCACGCCTGTCGGAACAGCTCGATCCGCAAACCATCATCCGCTTCCTGATCGCGTTCCTGACGCCGATGTGCGACGTTTTGCTGAACCGCAAGGCGACGATCGACAAGTTCATCGGCGATGCGATCGTCGCCTTCTGGAACGCACCGCTCGACGATCCCGAGCAATACGCCAATGCCGCGCGGGGGAGCCTCGCGATGGTTGAACGGCTCGCCGCGCTCAACCGCGATTGCCCGCCGGATTGGCCCGGCAACGTGCAGATCGGGATTGGGCTGAATGCCGGGCCGTGCTGCGTCGGGAATATGGGGTCGGCGCAGCGCCTGTCCTATTCGCTGATCGGCGACACGGTGAACCTCGCCTCGCGGATCGAGGGGCTGACCAAGCTGTTCGGCGTGCAGATCGCGATCGGGAGTGCGCTCGCGGCGCATTTGCCGGACTTCGCGGTGCTGCCGCTCGGGCGCGTGCGCGTCGTCGGGCGCGCAGCGAGCGAGACGGTGTTCGTGCTGCTGGGGGATGAGGCGCTCGCGCAAGACGCCGCCTACCGCGCCTTCGCGGCGGGGCATGGGGTGCTGTTCGATGCATATCATGCGCGCGATTGGGCCGGGGCGGCAGCGTTGATCGAGGCCGGGAGCGATCCGGCGGCGGGGTATGGCCTGGCGAAACTGTATGATTTGATGCGCGACCGGATTGCGGGGTTTGCGGTCGATCCGCCGGGCGCGGATTGGGAAGGCGTATTCGAGGCGACCGAGAAATAGGCTTGGCTCTCAGCGCGTGGGCACGCCCAGCGCTGTTGCCTCTTGCTGCAAACGCATGGCTGCACCCGGATTTGCGCCAATCGCCGCCGCCAGCGCAACGCTTGCCTTGGCCGGTTCGCCGAGCGTCATGCGGCTGCGCATCAACATGATCCAGCCGTCGACATTGGCGGGGTCCGCCTTCAATTTCGTTTCGAGGCGCGACACCATCGTTTGCGCCATGGCGGCTTGTTCGGACGGCGGGAGCGCGGCGGCGGCCTGCACTTGCGCTGCGTCGGGGCCGCTCGGGTGCAGGGCAGACGGCGCGATGGCGGCGAGTTTCGCGGTCACATCGATCCGGTTGATTTTGCTGACCTGTATAATGGTGCGGCGCAAATCCTGCTCCCATGGCGCACCGGGCGGCGTGTCGCGCAGCAGCGCGAACCAATCGTCGATCGCGCCACGATGGTCCCCCGACAGATCGCGCTGGACGGCGAGAAAATAGCGGCTGCGCGGATCGCGCGGGTCGAGCGCGATCGCCTTGCGGAACGCGGCGAGCGCGGGCGGCGGCATCGGATCGGTCGCGCTGCCCATCACGCGCGCTTCGCCCAGCGCCGACCACAGATCGGCGCGATCGGGCGCGAGCGTGGTGGCGCGCTCGAACGCCGCCGTCGATGCGGCAAAATCCTGCGCATCGAAGCGGGCGAGGCCGAGCGTTTTCCATGCCTCGGGATCGTTCGGGCGCTCGCGCGTCGCATCCTCTGGAGCGCGTACCGGGCCGGACGGTATGGCGCTGACCGACGCCGGGCTTTCCACGCGCGACGGCAGTGCGCGCCACACCAGTACGCCTGCGAACAGCGAAACCGCCGCGCCGAAGAGCAGCCAGCCGACCCGAACCTGCCCCATGGCGACTCCCTCCTAGCCCGGCGGAGGGTAGCGCGATTAGCGCCATATGCTAGACGGTAGCGCAGGAGCGGGATGGGCACCGCCCGTGTCGATGGCCGAAACAGGGGGATTGCGGGGTGAGCGAGCGAGTCCGCATCGCGATCATCGGGTCAGGGCCGGCCGGGCTCAGCGCCGCCGCGCGTGCCGCGCAGCTCGGCCTGTCGCACATCCTGCTGGAAAAGACCGACCACCTCTCCGACACGATCTATCGCTATCAAAAGGGCAAGCACGTCATGGCGACGCCCAGCCTGCTCGTGCTGCGCGCCGATTTGCCGTTCGACGCGGGGAAGCGCGAGGCGATCCTAGGTGCGTGGGACAGTCAGGCGTCGGCCCAGGGCCTCAACGTGCGACTGAACAGCGATGTCACCGCCATTACCGGCGAGCGTGGCGCGTTCACCATCGCGCTGGCCGATGGCAGCAGCATCGCGGCCGAAACGGTCGTGCTGGCGATCGGCACGCAGGGCAACCCGAACTTGATGCGCTGCGCCGGGGCGGATCAACCGCATGTGCAATATCAGCTCGACGATCCGGCCGCGCATATCGACGAACATATCGTCGTCGTCGGATCGGGCGATGCGGGGATTGAGAACGCGCTCGGGCTGGCGGCGGACGCGGCGCAGGGCAATGTCGTGACGATCCTCAATCGGTCGGGCGATTTCGCGCGCGCCAAATCGGCCAATGTGAAGCTGTTGACCGAGGCGGCCGACCAGGGGCGGATTACGATTCTGCTCAACACCACGCCTTCGGAAGTCCGCAGTCGCGAACTCGTCGTCGATACGCGCGACGGAGTCCAGACGGTGCGGTGCGACCGGATCATCGCGCGGATGGGATCGGCCGCGCCGCGCGCGTTCGTCGAAGGCTGCGGCATCGAGTTTACCAGTGGCGACCGTGAGGCCTATCCCAAGCTTTCGCCGACGTTCGAGACGACCAAGTCCGGCCTGTTCGTGATCGGCGCACTCGCGGGCTATCCGTTGATCAAACATTGCATGAACCAGGGCCATGACGTGGTCGAGTTCATCAATGGCAATTCAGCGCTGAAACCCGCCGACGAACCGATCCTCGCGGCCAAGTTCGAGCGTTTCAAGGCGCAGCGCCCGGTCGACGAATGGCTCGATTTGCTGAGGCGGAATATCGCGATCCTCGCCGATCTGTCGCCGCTGCAAATGCGCGAGTTCATGCTCGGGGCGGAGGTGCGATCGTACAAGGCGGGCGAGGTGGTGTTCGAGCGCGATGATCCTGGATCGTCCTTATTCGGCATCGCGCAAGGGAGCGCATTGGTCGAAGTCGACAGGAATGATCCGTCGGTGACGGTCAGCATTCCGCAAGGCTCGATCTTCGGCGAGGTCGGGTTGATCTCCGGGCGCAAGCGCGGCGCGACGATCCGCGCAGGCGACCAGATGATCGCGGTCGAGGTATCGCGCACGGCGGCGCTGAAGTTGATGGCCTCGGTTCCCGCCGCCAAGCGCGCGGTCACGCGCATCTCGATCGAGCGGCAAGTGCTGCAATTGTTCGGGTCGGGGTTGGTCTCGGCGGATTTGACCGAAGTGCTCGACACCGCCGACGTGGTCGAAGTGCGCGCGGGCGAGGCGATCCTGACCGAGGGCGATGCGGGCGACGACATCTACGTCATCCGCGTCGGCAGCATGATCGTCGAGAAGACGATCGCCGGGAAGCCGGTGTTTTTGTCGTATCTTCCGGCCGGTTCCTATGTCGGCGAGATGGCGCTGATCGCCGGTGGCAAGCGCACCGCGACGGTCCGCGCGGCGATCAGGTCCGAAGTAATCCGGCTGCGCGGCGAGGCGTTCCGGCGCTTGCTCGATGCCAAGCCACGGCTGCTCGAAAAGGCGCGGAGCGACATGGCGGCGCGGCAAGACCTCAACGCCTTTGTCGAAAGCCGCAAGGACGGGTTTTCGGGCGTGGTCGACATGTATTCGCAGACCGCCGCCTTCCTGGTCGACAACGGGATTGGCGAAGCGACCGATGTGCTGCTGATCGACGAGAATCTCTGCATCGGTTGCGACAATTGCGAAAAGGCGTGTGCCGATAGCCATGAAGGCCTGTCGCGGCTCGACCGCGAGGCGGGGCGGACCTACGCGCATCTCCATGTGCCGACGAGCTGTCGCCATTGCGAGCATCCGCAATGCATGGCGGACTGCCCGCCCAATGCGATTCACCGTGGGCCAGACGGCGAAGTGGTGATCGACGACACGTGCATCGGCTGCGGCAATTGCCAGCGCAATTGCCCGTATGGCGTCATCCGGATGGACAGCGTCCCGCCCAAGAAACCGCGTCTGGTCGATTGGCTGCTGTTCGGCGCTGGCCCCGGCCCGGGCGAGCCGGACAGGGCGTGGCGGGCGAAGCATACGAAGCTAGGAGTCGAAAAGCCCAAAAAGGCGATCAAGTGCGACATGTGTTCGGGCATAAGCGGCGGCCCGGCGTGCGTCCGCGCCTGCCCAACCGGGGCCGCGATCCGCGTCGCGCCCGAGCAGTTCCTGAGCGTCACGCGGCTGGAAGAGGAGGCGCGGTCATAGTCGGCGCGGCCGCCAGAGCGGGGCCGCGGGCGGGGGCCGTGCCGCTGCACGAGGGGTTCCTGCGCCACAAGCGCTTCCGCTGGCTCAAAGTGTCGCTGTCGCTTTGTCTGCTCACGCTGCTTGGCTATGGCTTGGCCGATGTCGGGCCGCGCAGCGGCGGCGGGACCTGGTATGGCTATACGCTGGGGACGATTGCGGTCCTGCTGATCCTGTGGCTGACGCTGCTGGGGGTGCGCAAGCGCACGATGACGCGGGGGCGCTGGTCGCTCAAGGCGTGGACCAGCGCGCATGTCTATCTTGGGCTTTCGCTGGTGGTGATCGCGACGCTGCACACCGGGTTTCAGTTGGGGTGGAATGTCCACACTTTGGCGTACGGGCTGATGATGGTCGTCATTGCATCGGGCCTGTGGGGTGTGGTGGCCTATGCCACCGTGCCGCGCGCGCTGAGCGACAATCGCGAGGAAATGACCGAGCCGCAAATGCTCGGCGCAGTGGAGGCGATCGACCGGCAATTGCACGAGGCGGCGCAACCGCTCGATGCGGATATGGCGGGGGTAGTGCAGGCGTCGCTCGATCAGGATCCGTTCGGCGGGGGGATGTGGGTGCGGCTGTCGGGGCAGGACCGCCGCTGCGCCACCGCGCGCAGCTTCGCTGAGGTGCGCAAGGTCACTGCCGGCCGGCCCGATGTCGCGGGCGATCCGCTCGACCGGGTCGATGCTTTGCTCGAGCGCAAGCTGGCAGCACTCGCTAGGTTACGGCGGCATTTGCGGCTGAAGGCGCTGCTGGAGATCTGGTTGTACCTCCATGTGCCGCTGACCTTCGCGCTGATCGCCGCGCTGATCGCGCATATCGTCAGCGTGTTTTTCTACTGGTGAGCGGGCGATGAGCTTCCTGCTGCGTCAGATCAGCCAGACGAGCGGCGGGCGCGAGATCGTGCGCGCTCACGTCGTCAAGCGCGATGCGGTGACGATCGGGCGGAGTCCTGATCGCGACATCGTGCTGGCCGATCTGGCCGTCTCGCCCGACCATGCGCGGATCGAGCGGAGCGATGCGCGGCGACTGACGATCAGCGCGACCGGGACGCTCGGCTTTACGGTCGATGGCCGCACGACGCTGCGCGCGACGATCGATAGCGCCAAGGGTGGCGAGATCGCGATCGGCGCGTATCGCATCACCGTTGCGCTGGAGGCCGACGGGCAAATCTCGCTGACCGTCGCACGGACGGCTGACGCAGTCGAGCGCGATGCGGCGACGGGGTTTTCCCTGCGCGGTCTGCTGCCGGGCAAGCGCGCGACGGCGTGGGTGCTGGCGGTTGCGGTGCTGGTCGGCTTCCTCGCGGTGCCGATCTGGGGGTTCTTACATCCGGAGGATCGACGCAGCATCTACGCGCTGCAAGCTGACCAGAGCTGGTCGAGCGGACCGCTCAGCAAGGCGCATCATGCGCTCGAGGGCAAGTGCGAGGCGTGCCACCGCGAGGCGTTCGTGTCCGTACGCGATGACTCGTGTGTCGCGTGCCACAACGACACGCACGATCACGCATCAGCGGCACGGATTGCCAAGGCGCGCGCTCAGCCGGGGTGGGGTGGTCGCGTGCTGGCGGCGGTCGCGAAAGGGTTCAACAAGCCTGGCCCCGGTGCCTGTGTCGATTGCCACACCGAGCATGAAGGCGCGGGGCCGATGCCCGCCACCGCCCAAGCCTTTTGCGCGGATTGCCATGCGAGCCTGAACACGCGGCTGGCTGACACCAAGATCGGCAATGCTGCCGATTTCGGCACAGCGCACCCGCAATTCCGCCCCACCGTAGCGACGAGTGCGGGCGCGAAGCCGGTCTTGACGCGCGTATCGCTCGACGCAAAACCGATCGATATCAGCGGGCTGAAATTCCCGCACAAGCTCCACCTAGATCGGCGCGGCGGCGTTGCGCGGATGGCGCAGACCAATGGCTCGGGGCAGGCGCTCGTCTGCGCCGATTGCCATACGCCGAGCGCCGACGGCACGCGCTTCGTGCCGGTGGAGATGGAGCGCAATTGTCAGGGCTGCCACAGCCTTGCCTATGACCGGGTCGGCGGGACCGTCCGGACGCTGCGGCATGGCGATACCGCGCAGATGATCGCCGATTTGCGTGCGATGTATCGCTCGACTGCACCGGCAAAACCGCCCGAACTTGGCGGCATGGCACGGCGGCAGCCGGGGCTTTACGCACAGGGCCAGCTCTACCACGCCTATTTCGGTGCGGTTGCGGCGCGACCGGGAGGCGGCGAGGCGGCGGTGCGCGCGGTCTTTTCCAAGGGCGGCGCGTGCTTCGATTGCCATACCGTCACACCGTCCGGCATAAACGGGGCACTCGACTGGGCCGTGACGCCGGTGCGCCAACCGATGCGCTTTCTGCAGCATGGCTGGTTCGATCATAAGGCGCATCGCACCGAGACCTGCGCGAGCTGCCATAACACCGCCGCCACCTCTACCCGGTCGGAAGATCTGCTGCTGCCGGGCATCAAGTCGTGTCGAACTTGCCATGGCGGCGAAGGATCGGCAGCTAAAGTTTCGTCAAACTGTGCAATGTGCCACAGCTACCATATCGACGATGGCGCACCGTGGGTGCCGCGTGGCAGGGTGAACGCAGCGCGTCAGCGGCAGATGAGCCAATGGGTACGACCGGCTGAGCGCTGAAGGGGAGAGCAAAGTTTGCTGATCGCGCAGATCACCGATATCCATCTGGGCTTCGCGCCCGACACGCCCGATGAGGAAAATCGCCAGCGGCTCGACGCGGTGCTAGCAGTGCTCGCCGAGGGCGTGAACCGACCCGACTTGCTGATTGCGTCGGGCGATCTGATCGATCGCGGCGATGGGGACAGCTATCGCCGCTTTGCCGGGGCGATCCGCGCTTGCCCGTTTCCGGTCTATCCTTGTCTCGGCAATCACGACCAGCGCGATACCTTTGCCGAGGTGTTTCCGCACGTGGCGATGGACGATGGCTTTGCGCATTATTGCATCGCGCTGGAGGGGTTGCGGATCGTCGTGCTCGATACGCTCGAGCCCGGGCGGCAGGGCGGTGGATTTTGCGCGGCGCGCGCAGCGTGGCTCGCGGCGCGGCTGAGCGAGCAGCGCAGCACGCCGACGATCATCGTGATGCATCACCCGCCCTTCGATGCCGGGATCGACTGGATCAGTACGCGTGAGGGGGAACCGTGGGTGCGGCGCTTCGCGAGTACGATTGCGGGGCATACGCAGATCGCGGCGATCTGGTGCGGACACCTCCACCGCCCGCTCGTATCGCGCTGGCACGAGGTACAGGTGATCGTCTGCCCGGCGACCGCGGCGCAACTCGCGCTCGATCTGCGTCCGATCGACCCCGAGCAGCCGGACGGTCGGGCAATGGTGACGGACGATCCACCGGGCTATGCGTTGCACCGCTGGCAGGCTGGCGCACTGGTCACGTATTTCGACGTCGTCCGTCCGCGCGCCACCTATGCGAAATTCGATCCGGCGCTGCAGCCGCTGGTCCTGCAAATCGCGGCCGAGCGCGCGGAACGGTAATTGCGTTACCGCGTGGAAGGGGAAGGCTGGGCCGGGCGGTTATAAACGGCAACGATCGCTAACACCCCGTGTGTGGACGGCTCTCCGTTGGCGAGGGGCATATTGAGCGGCGCGTAGCCGGTTGGTGCGGCCATGTGTCCGACATGTTGGTGCGGCACATAGCGCCGATGCCAGACGCAAATTTCGGCCGCAGTTTAAGATGAATGGACGTCGGAAGTCGGGCAGCCGGAAAGCGTCCAGGAATGTCGGGTTGTGGGTCATTGCGGCCGCGAACGCGCCGGGTGAAGACTCTTAATCTCCATAGAAGAAGGAGTTTGAAGATTCCCGTGAGCTCGCTTATATTGCCACTACGGCAACGCACGAGCGGACCGGCTGCGGGCAGTTTCGACTGTTGGCAGTTCGCAAAGCCAGTCGAGTGCGAGATTGGGCACCGTCAACTTGCTGCGGTCGGGCGCGAGGAAAGACGCGATGCCGGAATTGGGCGCAATCATGCGGCCATTGCGACGCCGGTCACCTCAGCCCAGTGCGTGAACGCCTGGGTGCGGGCAGAACGGACGGTGGCGGCGCTGGCAAGAGGCGGGCGGGAAAAGACGTGGGCAATTTGATCGTGGGTGGACAGGAAGCGCTGGACGTGGCGCGGCGACTTGAAGCCCTTCATGATGCGCTCTCGTCGCCTTGTTGGCTGGTGGGAATTCTCGGCCCGGTTGTTGAGGCCCTTGTGCTGGCGGTGCTCGACGCCGGGCATGATGGTTCGTTTGGCGGCGCCGTAGCTTCTGAGCTTGTCGGTGATCATCACCCGGGGAGCCCGACCCTGTTTCTTCAGCAGTTTGCGTAGCAGACGGCGGGCAGCCTTGGTGTTGCGCCGGCTCTGGACAAGGACGTCCAGAACAAAGCCCTGCTGGTCAACCGCGCGCCACAGCCAGTGTTTGTGCCCGGCGATGGTGATCACGACTTCGTCGAGATGCCATTTGTCGCCGCGTTGCGGCGCTCGCTGCCGGATGCGGCGGGCAAAGACCTCACCGAACTTCAGCCCCCATTGCCGAACCGTCTCATAGCTGACCTCGATACCGCGCGCAGCCAACAGTTCCTCGACCATCCGCAGGCTCAGCGGGTACCGGAAATACAGCCAGACCGCGTAGCAGATGATCTCGGGAGGATAGCGGTAACCCGCGTAAATCGGGTCTCGTGATGTGGTCATACATCCGCAATAGCCCTCCGATCCGGCACCGCAAAGCCACAGGGCTTAACTTGACGGTGCCCCCGGCGGGTGTGACAGCGGCACGAACGTCTCGCGCCCTCGTGCCCGGCAGAGCCGAACATGGTCCTTCACCACGGTATATCCGCCGGCAAAGCCATGCTCGTCGCGCAGTCGTTCGAAGATCCGCTTGGCCGTATGCCGCTGCTTCACCGGCGCTGTCTGGTCCGCTTCCAGGATCGCATCGATCACCGGCAGCAGCGGCCCCAGCTTCGGCTTCGCTGCAGGCTCCTTGCGCGTATATCCCGGCGGCAGTGAGAACCGGCACATCTTGGCCACCGTCTCCCGGTTCAGCCCGAACACCCGCGCTGCCTCCCGACGGCTGTGACCCTCAACGAACACGAAGCGCCGAACGGCGGCATAGCTCTCCACGGCAAACATCCCCGGCCGCTCCCAAAAGAAGCAACCTTACCAACGGCCGGATTTTACTCCGCCACGCTCAGCACACCGCCGGCGTTCCGATGGCCTGCTTTGTCACCGCCGCATCCACGCTCCTCTTCGCCTTCTGCGAAATAAGCTTGGCTTCCATCAGGACGCGGCTCTCGCGAAGCAGTCGCTAAATGGCATCGCCGATACCGAGATGGTCGACTATCGCGGTCGGTATTTTGCTACTACTTTGTTCATGAGCGCGGAGACGCTTCACTTACGTGCGCTCGCGATCCTGTTCGATATGGAGTCTAGCCGAGATGCTCTTAATCTCCTCGCTGATCACGTTCAGCGGATGCTTGGTGAGTTTTATCGCGTTTGCCAAGGCTATCATGACTGGTTCATGGCGCTCCACGTGATACCTGTCTTTGGCCTCGAGAATGGCCAGATGATACCACTCGACGACGCTCCCAAGGCCGACGACATCGTGACGCCATTCTTCGTCAATTTCGACGACGTGAAAGCGCGGGTCTACGCGCAAGGTGATGCGCCGAAGCCCGACTAGCTTTCGTGGCGGAAGATCGCCTACCAAAGGGCAAATGTGATCGGCCGAATGCCGAAGGATCAGGAAAGACGGGCATCACAATGGCGACCGAGTTGGACGAAGGCCAGAAAGCGGAAGTGGCGAGGATTCGCGCACGGATTGAAACTCTGATTGAGGGCCATTTCGCCACAGGTAAATCGGCATATTATCTCTCGCAGCTTGGTAACCAGCTTGGCGACGAGGATCGTAAGCTGCTCGAGGTGCTGACCCACACGAAAATCTCTCAGTTCGTCGCCGATGCTTTCGACTATAAAATCGGTCGTTCTGGGCAGCACGAAAACATCCTCTATCTCATCGCTCCCGAGGGCACAGCTGTGCCACCAGTAGCCGCTCCACGCTACAACAGCCGGTTCTGGGCTGCATTCAAGGTGCCGTTGGCGGAAGGCGAACGCCGCTTCATTGACATCAAGACATTGGAATTCGCTGCCGAGGCTGGTCAGCTCAGCTCGCACGGCGACACGATCAGAGAGATCGATGCCAAGTTTCTGCCCGAAGGATCAGACGTTGCAACGCCCGACGTGATCCTGAGCCACATTGCGGAATGGCTAGACGCACAGCACCTCGAGCAGGGCCCCTTCCTGGTTCAGCGCAACAAGCAGCATTTGAAGCAAGAAAGCCTTTTGACCGCATTGATCAACGCGCTTGACAAGGATCAGCTGAAGCGCGTGAGCCTACCGCTCGACGTGATTAAAACGTTGGAAACGCGGCGCCTCTGACATGCAGGTCCTGACCTGCGTTGCGGGGCTACCAACCGCCGTGGCAGACGAAATCCGATCGAGATCCGCCAATCCGTTCACCGGGGACGCCGCTAACCGACCGATCGTGCGACCGGTCAAGTCGCCTTACGGCTATCGCCCTGGAATGGCCGAGGGATATCATCGGGACCTCGAAGCGAGGATCGCCGCGCTTAACCCCCGCGACGAGGTCGCCGTGATCCTGGCCTATGTCGCCTATCAAGGTGCTGAGACGCAGCGCTTCGTCGATACCTTCTTCCCTTTCGGAATTCACGCGCCGCTTGATCCGTTCGACCCCGAGGCCGGCCCTAAGGCCGAGCGCCGCGCGACGCTCTTGGCTTATGTCGACAGCATCGAAGTTGCGATCGCTGCACTTATGACAAAGATGCACGCCGTCCGGGACACACTCAGCGGGCGCAACTTCTCGCCCCTCTTGCTGCCGCTCGCGAACTTCAAATCCGACGTCGTGCGCCCGGAGATCGCCGCATTGTTTGGCGGCCTTGGGACGGCCGTGGATCCCCGCACGAGGCACCGTCAAGTTAAGCCCTGTGGCTTTGCGGTGCCGGATCGGAGGGCTATTGCGGATGTATGACCACATCACGAGACCCGATTTACGCGGGTTACCGCTATCCTCCCGAGATCATCTGCTACGCGGTCTGGCTGTATTTCCGGTACCCGCTGAGCCTGCGGATGGTCGAGGAACTGTTGGCTGCGCGCGGTATCGAGGTCAGCTATGAGACGGTTCGGCAATGGGGGCTGAAGTTCGGTGAGGTCTTTGCCCGCCGCATCCGGCAGCGAGCGCCGCAACGCGGCGACAAATGGCATCTCGACGAAGTCGTGATCACCATCGCCGGGCACAAACACTGGCTGTGGCGCGCGGTTGACCAGCAGGGCTTTGTTCTGGACGTCCTTGTCCAGAGCCGGCGCAACACCAAGGCTGCCCGCCGTCTGCTACGCAAACTGCTGAAGAAACAGGGTCGGGCTCCCCGGGTGATGATCACCGACAAGCTCAGAAGCTACGGCGCCGCCAAACGAACCATCATGCCCGGCGTCGAGCACCGCCAGCACAAGGGCCTCAACAACCGGGCCGAGAATTCCCACCAGCCAACAAGGCGACGAGAGCGCATCATGAAGGGCTTCAAGTCGCCGCGCCACGTCCAGCGCTTCCTGTCCACCCACGATCAAATTGCCCACGTCTTTTCCCGCCCGCCTCTTGCCAGCGCCGCCACCGTCCGTTCTGCCCGCACCCAGGCGTTCACGCACTGGGCTGAGGTGACCGGCGTCGCAATGGCCGCATGATTGCGCCCAATTCCGGCATCGCGTCTTTCCTCGCGCCCGACCGCAGCAAGTTGACGGTGCCGGTCCGACAGTTACGCGATCTCGCGCTGGCCGATGAAGGCGGCGCGGGTCTGTCCACCGCGCTCGCCGCCGTCGCCTGAGACGAACGACCAAGCCCGGGGCGTTGAGCTGCTGCCCTACGCCGTCCGTCGCAGCGGGATCCGCGTGATCTCGGATGGCACGCCCGTCCGCAGCGCGGAGCCCGGTCATAGACCCATGCCGTTGCTGACGTAGAGCGTCATGCGATTTGTGACAGGATGCGTGTTTCGCAGCATGCGGAAAACCATCGCGGCGGTTCGAGGCGTCAGACATTTCCAGCTTCCTTAGAATTGCGCCGCCAGCACCGGTGGAAGCGCCGCAGGTTCCGAACAAAAAAACACGTTAACCTGAGTTAATGTGCGGGTGCGTTCGGGGATCTGCTCGGGAACTTCGCGATCGATCGTTCGATTATTGGCCTCCTAGCCCGGAGGATAAGCGTGACCGACAAGACTTCCGAACGTCCGCGCGACGATGCACCGCTGACCACCTCAAAACGTTCCGACGCTGTCGCTGAGGCGACCGCCTCGCTGATCGAGGATCGCGGCGATACACTGTTCGCCAAGTCGGTGACGATCAACCGTCCGCTGCCCGAACTGTTCGCGTATTGGCGAGACTTCTCAAACCTTGCGACGTTCATGGAAAATGTCGAGCGCGTCGATGTGATCGACGAACGCCGTTCGCATTGGGTGGTTCGGGCACCGGCGGGCAAGACGGTCGAATGGGACGCCGTCGTCACCGAAGAAGCGCCCGACAGCTTCATCGCGTGGGCGTCTGCCGAAGGGGCCGATGTCCCCAATAGCGGCCGCGTCGATTTCCGCGCAGCGGGTGCGCGCGGCACGGTGGTGACCGCAACGATTCTGTACGATCCGCCGGGCGGGACGATCGGCAAGCTGATCGCGCGGATGTTCCAGCGCGAACCGACGATTCAGGCGCGGCGCGACCTGCGGCGCTTCAAGCAACTCATGGAAACCGGCGAGATCGCGACTGCGGCGATGAACCCAAAGCAGCTTGCAGAGGAGCAGAAATAATGCGCGCGAACTGTTTAGAGGAGCGACGCTGATGCGCGCACTGGCATGGCACGGCAAGCACGACGTCCGGATGGACACGGTTGACGATCCCGAGATCGTCAACCCACGCGATTGCATCATCAAGGTGACGTCGACCGCGATTTGCGGATCCGACTTGCACCTCTACGACAATTACATCCCGACGATGCAGGCGGGCGACATTCTCGGCCACGAATTCATGGGCGAGGTTGTCGAGGTCGGCGCGAAATCGACGCTCAAGAAGGGCCAGCGCGTCGTCGTGCCGTTCACGATCGCGTGCGGTTCCTGCTACCATTGCGGCAAGCACCAATATTCGGCGTGCGATAACGGCTTGCCCGCCGACAATCAGGATATTGCGCAGACCGTCTATGGCCAGCCGATGAGCGGGCTGTTCGGCTATAGCCACATGACCGGCGGCTATGCCGGGGGACAAGCCGAATATGTCCGCGTGCCGTTCAGCGATGTCGGCCCGATCGTCATCCCCGACGGGATCGAGGACGACAAGGTGCTGTTCCTGTCGGACATCTTGCCGACCGGCTGGCAGGCGGCGGAATATGCCGAGATCGAGCCCGGCGACACGGTCGCGGTGTGGGGTTGCGGCCCGGTCGGGTTGTTCGCGGTGCAGTCGGCCTTCCTGATGGGGGCCGAGCGCGTCATCGCGATCGACCATTTCGACAATCGGCTCGCGCTCGCCAAGAATTTCGGCGCGGAGACGATCAATTTCGAGCAAAGCGCCGTTTATGACGCGTTGATGGAGATGACCGGCGGGATCGGTCCTGATGCGGTGATCGACGCGGTCGGGCTCGAGGCGCACGGGCTGTTCGTCGACAATGTGATCGACCAGATCAAGGCATCGACTTTCCTCGGCACCGATCGCACCCACGCGATCCGCCAGGCGATCATCGCCTGCCGCAAGGGCGGGCGTGTGTCGATGCCGGCGGTGTATGGCGGCTTCGTCGACAAATTCCCGCTGGGCGCATTCATGGAAAAGGGCCTGACGCTCAAGACCGGCCAGACGCACGTCCAGCATTATATGCCCGGCCTGCTTGCCGCGATCCTGGAAGAGAAGATCGATACGACCTTCCTGATCTCGCACCGCATGGCGCTCGAGGATGCCCCCAAGGGCTACAAGATGTTCCACGACGATCAGGATGAGGTGACGAAGATCGTGCTCAAGCCCGGCATGAGCGGCGCGGTCACAGCATAGCTGTTACCGAGGCAGCGAATGCCGGACGGCATCGCCGCGCCGAGGACCGACGACGCGGCTTTGCCGCGGCGCTTAAACCGCAGAAAGGAATCATCATGGCTGACAAATTCGCCGTCATTACGGGTGCCTCGACCGGCATCGGGTTCGAACTCGCCTCGATCGCGGCGCAGGAAGGCTATGACATTCTCGTCGTCGCCGATGAGGCGCTGATCGATGCCGCCGCCGCCGACTTCCGGCAATTCGGCACCGACGTACAATCGGTCGAGACCGACCTGTCGTCGATCGACGGCGTCGATACGCTGTTGCAGGCAATCGGCGACCGCAAGGTCGATGTGCTGTGCGCCAATGCCGGCACTGGTCTTGGCAAGGCGTTTCTCGATCAGCCGGTCGACAAATGGCGGCGCACGATCGACACCAATATCACCGGCACGCTTTACCTGCTTCAGAAGTCGCTCACCGTGATGCGGGCGCGCGGCGAAGGCAAGGTGCTCGTGACGGGCTCGATCGCAGGCTACATCCCGGGCGCGTTCAACGCGGTGTACAACGGCACCAAGGCGTTCATCGACAATTTCACCGAAGCGCTGCGCAACGAGTTGAAGGACGACAAGGGCATTACGCTGACTACGCTGATGCCCGGCGCCACCGAAACAGAATTCTTCGCGCGCGCCGACATGGAGGACACCAGCGTCGGCCAAGCCAAGAAGGACGATCCGGCTAAGGTCGCGCGCGACGGGTGGGATGCGCTGATGGCAGGCAAGGGCCATATCGTCTCAGGCTGGCATAACAAATTGCAAGTCGCAGCCGCCGGCATTGTTCCGCCCGCGATCCTGGCCGACCAGCATCGAAAAATGGCCGAACCGGGATCCGGCACGGACTGATCCCCGATCGCATCAGCCAAATTTTTCCAACATTTTCAGGTGACATGAAGATGCAGAAAGCGAAGTTTCGGGCGACCCAAGCAAACCGCTGCGAGCCGCGTACGGCGACGTCCGCTGTGGCTCCGGTCGTGCAGGCGGCCATCACCGCGTGATCACGACGCGCAGCAGCGATCGGCATGGATGCGCAGCAATGGGGTCGCGCGCTTGAGCGCGTCAGTCCCAGCGAAAACCGCTGCCGTCTGCGTGCCGGTTCGCAACGAGGCGGCGCTGCTTCCGCGCTTTCTTGACGCATTGGCGGCGCAGCGTGACGCCGAGCGATTTACGCTGTGTGTCCTGTTCGACGGTTGCGAGGATGACAGTGCTGCAATCGTCGCCGCGCGGGCCACGACATTGCCCTTCGCGGTGGTTGCGGCCGATGCGCTGGCCGGCGATCCGAATGCCGGGCTGGCGCGGCGGCGGGCCATGGCACTCGGTCTCTCGGTGCTAAGCGCCGACGATTCCATGATCGTGTCGACCGATGCGGATTCGGTACCCGATCCTGACTGGCTCGTCGCCAACCGCGCCGCGCTTGAGGTCGCTGACGTGGCGGCCGGGCGAATTTCGCGCGCGGGCGGCGCGCCCAATCAGGTGCAGGATCGCGTCGAGGCGTATTATGATGCGTTGTTCGCACTACGCCGCACGATCGATCCCGTGCCATGGGAAGCCGCGCGCACGCACCACTATACGAGCGGCGCTAGCCTTGCGTTTCGAAAGGGCGTCTATCGCGATCTTGGCGGATTCGAACCGCTCCCTTCGGCCGAGGATGCGCGGCTGGTCGATGCCGCACACCGCGCTGGCCTGCGCGTGCGCCGCGACGCGGCGATGCGGGTCGAGACCTCGGCACGACGCGTCGGTCGCGCGACTGGCGGGTTGGCGGATCATCTCCGGCAGCTTGACAGTGGCATTGCCGCGGCGACGATGGCGCACCCCGACGATATGGTCTGGCGCTATCGCCAGCACGCAGCGGCACGCTTGGCGTGGTCGGACCCAGACGCATGCGAAGCGCTGGCGGTCGAGGTTGGTCGCGATCCAGGCGAGATTGTTCGCGTCGCCGTGACTGCCATCAATGCCGAGGCCTTTGCGATGCAAATCGTTATCGAAACTCCCGGCGGGGAACGGATCATATCACTCGAAGAAGCCGAGCTGGCTCTCTCCGCCTTGCGCAACGACCGGCGGCTCGCCGCATGACGCTCGACGAGCTTTTCGCGCAGGATCGCACCGCGCCGAGCGCCATGAAGGCGGCCTTGGCCGCACTTCACAATTTGCTGCCGGTGCAAGGTGACCCCGAAACCCCGGCCGATCTTTTGATGCTCCTGCGCTTCCTGTACCGCATTGCGCGGCGCGATTTGCCACTGGCGCGCCTGTTCGAGGGGCATGTCGACGCGGTGCAGATCATCGCACGCTATGCCGATGCGGACACCGTCCGCGAAGCGGAGGCGATCGCGGCGCGCGGCGGCGCCTTTGGCGTGTGGAACGCGGCTTTGCCGGACGCGCCATTGCGGGTCGTCGATGGGCGATTGTCGGGCGGCAAGCGCTACGCGTCGGGGGCGGGCTTGCTCAGCCATGCGCTTGCCGGTGCCGATACGCCCGAGGGCAATCGCCTCGTGCTGATCGATCTTGCGGCGTCGGAGCCCGAGATCGACCGCGATTGGTGGAAGGTGGTCGGGATGCAGCGCTCGCAGACGCACGTTGTACGCTGGGATGGCGCCGATCCGGCGAGCTTCCGTTTTGTCGGAGAACCCGGCGATTATGCGCGCGAGCCCTTCTTCAGCGGTGGTGCGCTACGATTCGTGGCGTGCCACGCGGGCGGGGTCGCGGCGTTGTTCGATCATGTCCGCGATCATCTTGTGACGACCGCGCGTGCTGGCGACCCGCATCAGGCCGGTCGGCTTGCTGATTTGTATCTCGTCGCGCAGGCTGCCGCCGCTGCGGTGCGCGGGGCTGCCGATACCTGGGGCACGGCTGGCCATGTCGATCACGTCGCGGCAGCCCGCGTGGCGGTGACCGATTGTGCCGAACGTGCGCTCGCCACGGCGCAACAGGCCGTCGGGCTTGGTGGCATGTTCGTCGAGCATCCGCTCTCGGCCGCGTTGACCGATTTGATGGTGTATCTGCGCCAGCCGATGCCGGATGCGCAGCGGATGCGCGTCGGCGCGGCGGCGGCCAATGGTGTGCTGGTGCCTGACCTGTGACGCCGCTGTCGCTCTCGCGCGTGCGCAGCGCGCTGATCGTCGCGCCGCACCCCGATGACGAGACGATCGGAGCGTACGGCTTGATCCGTGCGCTTAAAGCGCGCCGCGCACGCGTGCATGTGCTGGTCGTGACCGACGGAGCCGGATCGCACCCCGCGAGCAACCGCTGGCCGCGCCGTCGCCTGATTGCCGAGCGGCAGCGCGAGAGCCTGGCCGCGCTGTGGCGGATCGGCGTGACCGCTCGCGACGTGACGTTCCTGGGCTTGCCTGACGGCGGCCTTGAGCGGTCGGTCCTCACCCACCGGATGCTCCGTCGAACATCGGCTCGGCGGTCCTACGATTTGCTCGTCATCCCCGCCGCTGATGACGACCATCCCGATCATCGCGCGGTTGCCGCCGCCTTCCGCCGTACGGCCGCGCGGCGCTTGCACTATCTCGTCTGGCCCAATCGCCAGACGCCATCACACGGGGCGAGCCATTATCTGCCGCTTGGGCAGCGCGTCGCGGCCAAACGTGGGGCGATCCAGCGCTATCGCACGCAAATGGGCGCGATCACCGATGACCCCGGCGGCTTTGCGATCTCGCGCGATGAACTTGCCGGGTTCGCGCGCCCGGTCGAATGCTTTTTCGAGGTGCGGCGATGAAACCGATCGACCTCGCCGGTTTCGACCGGAAATTCGCCGATCACGATGATCCCTGGGCCACGTTCAGCAACCGCGACGAAGCGCGCAAGCGCCGTGCGATCCTGCATGCGATGGGTGCCGGGCCGATCGGCCGCGTGCTCGAACTGGCGGCAGGCAACGGGTCGAACAGCGTCGCGCTCGCCCGCCTCGCGCTTCGGCTCGACGCGACCGAGGGGACCAAGAGCGGCACCGATTTGGTGCGCCGCGCCGTGGGGCACGATTCGCGCGTGCGGGTGCGACAGGTCGTGCTGCCAGCCGCGTTTCCCGCCATTGTCTATGATGCGGCGGTCGTCGCAGAAGTGCTCTACTACCTCTCCCCGCGCGACATGGTGCAGGTTGCGCGCGATGTCGCGACACGACTTCGCCCCGGGGGCAGGCTGATCCTTGCGCAGCACCGCGTCGATTATCCCGATTTCGTCCAGCATGCGCACGGTATCCACGAGCGCTTCCTGGCGGCGAGCGGGGTGTCGTGGCGGCGCCAGACCATCGTGCGGACGGGCCGGTGGCGCGTGGAATCCTATGTACGCGGTTGATCGATCGGTCCCCGGACGCCCGCTGCGCGTCGCGATGCTCGCGCCGATCGCGTGGCGGACGCCGCCGCGTCATTACGGTCCGTGGGAACTGGCGACCAGCCTGCTGACCGAAGCGCTGGTGGCACGCGGTGTCGATGTCACGCTCTTCGCGACCCAAGATAGCCTTACGAAAGCGACGCTCGCGGGCGTCGTCCCGCGTCCGTACAATGACGATCCGTCGGTCGACGCGAAGGTGTGGGAAATGCGTCACGTTGCGCATGTGATGGAGCGTGCCGCTGCGTTCGACATCATCCACAATCAAGCCGATTTCGTGCCGATGGCGTTCAGCCGCTTCGTGCAGACGCCGATCGTGACGACGGTCCATGGCATGCCGTCCGAGCGTATCTTGCCAATGCTCCAGGAATACCAGCACGACGTGCATTATGTGGCGATCAGCGAGACCGATCGCAGCCCGCATTTGCGCTACGCCGCGACCATTCCGCATGGCATCGATGTGGATGCGTTTCCGCTCGATACCACGCCGACACGGGAATTGCTGTTCTTCGGTCGGATTCATCCCGACAAAGGAACCGCCGTCGCGATCAAGGTTGCGCGCGCCGCGGGACTGCCGCTGCATATCGCGGGGATCGTCCAGGATCAGCGCTATTTCGAGGAAGAAGTGCGGCCGTGGATCGACGGAATCACCGTGCGGTATTCCGGCGCGGTGGGGGGTGAAGAGCGGCTGCGTGCGCTTGGTTCCGCAATGGCGCTGCTCCACTTGATCGATTTCGAGGAACCGTTCGGGCTGTCGGTGGTCGAGGCGCTCGCGTGCGGGACGCCAGTCATCGCCTTTCGGCGCGGATCGATGCCGGACCTGATCCGCGAGGGCACCACTGGGTTCGTCGTCGCCACGCCCGAACAGGCCGTGGCGGCGGTCGCCGCGATCGGATCGATCGACCGACGGGCGTGTCGGGCCGATGTCGCGAGGCGTTTTTCCGTGCACCGGATGGCCCGCGACTATCATGAACTCTATACCAGCATCATCGCGAGCAAAGCGCAGGCGCGCAATCACCCAAAGCGCGTGGCCCGCTAGGGGACGCTTCAAATACGGGCTCGTGCCATTGTGGACGGCGTGCCGAATAGACCTCCACCGCAATGCAACCGCATTGCGGTGGAGTGGGTTATTGAAGGGCAATCCGTTATCGGATCGCGGACGTCAGTCTTCAGGGACATGTATCGAAGCATCGGCCCCCTCTGCATTGGTGTGGGCTGGCAAGTCATCGCCAGCCACGCAGAAGAGCATCCACCGTAACCGTTCTGGCACCAAAACAAGCAGTCCTAGCCTCCACCTTCACTCGCGTGGCACAGAATTATCCAACGATTTGAGTGCCCAGCTTTGCCCTATGGGCCACCACCACCGGTGAGCATTAGTCGATACAGGAAACATTCCCAGCTCATAGAAATCTGCGGCAACCTGGGGGCTGGCAAGGCACTATCCTCTCATCATATTGTGCCGTAATCGCCCTTCGCCGATGCGCGGTAGAAAGCTGCGCCCCGCCGCCCCGGACGGCTTTATGATAATCGAAAGCAGGATAGATCCAATGCATTCGCCCGTTCTCTTCATACCGACGCGCGCGGCGGGGTTGACGCGGCTGCACACCTTTGTCCCGCGCGCCGGTGCGGAATATATGCAAAATCGTAACGCCGATCTTGGCCCTGACGCGCGTACCAACGTCTCGCTTCTGGCGCCCTATCTCCGGCATCGATTGATCACCGAGCGTGAAGTCGTTTCCGCCGTTCTTGCGCGGCACAGCTTCTCCGAAGCCGAGAAGTTCGTCCAGGAAGTTCTATGGCGGACATATTGGAAAGGCTGGCTGGAGATGCGGCCCGCAATCTGGGATCGCTATCTTGCCGAGCGCGATACCGTGCGGGCTGGCTTCCGCGGTGCAACGGCTTTGGCCCGCGCGGAGAACGGCACGACGGGAATCGAAGGGTTCGACGATTGGGCGCGCGAGTTGGTCGAGACCGGCTATCTCCACAACCACGCGCGGATGTGGTTCGCCTCGATCTGGATCTTTACGCTGCGCTTGCCGTGGACGCTGGGCGCGGATTTCTTCCTGCGGCATCTGCTCGACGGCGATCCGGCGAGCAACACCTTGTCATGGCGCTGGGTCGCCGGGTTGCAGACAGTCGGCAAAACCTATCTAGCCACCGCCGACAACATCGCGCGCTATACCGGCGGACGCTTCGCACCGAATGGGCTGGCCGCCACCGCCGCGCCACTGACCGAAGCGCCGATCCCCGCGGCGATGCCGCTGCCTGCCCCCATCGCGCTCGGTCCGGATGCGCGGGCGCTGCTGCTGGTGACGCCCGAGGATTTCCATCCCGAAACCGTATTCGCTCCAGACCGTCGCTTTGCGGGGGCAATCGTGCTGGCCGATCGCGGCAGCGGCGAAGAGCCGGTTCGCGCGTTCGTCGCCGCCGCGGCGCAGGATTGTGCGACGCGGATGGAGGCGCACTTCGGTTGTCCAGCGCGCGTCATCGCGGCGATCGATGCAGAAACGCTCGCCGCGGCGGCGCGCGATTGTCACGTCGCGACGATCGCGACCGCTTATACGCCGGTCGGGAATATCGCAGATTCGCTGCGCGCCGCGGCACCAACCTTGCGATCGGCCGGGATCGATCTGGTGCAGGTGCATCGGCCGTGGGATGCGCGCTTCTGGCCGAACGCGAAGAAGGGCTTCTTCGCGTTCAAGGAGCATATTCCGCGCGTTCTGGGCGAGCGCTTTTAAGCGCCCGCCCGACGCGGGATTAGCGCTTTGGCTTAACGAAGCGGATCGTCATGCGGTCGCTCTCGCCGATCGCGGCATATTTGGCGCGGTCGACATCCTTGAGTTGGTAAGTCGGCGGCAAAGTCCATACGCCACCAGGATAATCCGCTTTGTCCTTCGGGTTGGCGTTGATTTCCGACCTGGCGGCAACCTTGAAACCGGCGCGTGTGGCAAACTGCACCACGCTCGACACCTTCATATAGCCGCTTTTTTCCTCGGCCGCCGCGTCGCGCGCTTCGGGCAGGCGGTGCTCGACGATGCCGAGCGTCCCGCCGGGTTTGAGCATCCGGTACATTTCGGCGAAGGCCGCCTGGGTCCGGTCGACCCCGGCGAAGCGCAGATTGTGGATGTTGCGGAAGGTCAGCACGACATCGGCGCTGCCCGAGGGCACGACCGGTTCGCCAGCGGCCGCCGGGAACGCGGCGAGCTTGACCTTGCCATAGAGCGCCGGATTGGCCGCTTGCAGCCGCTTCACGCCGTCGAGCCCCTTGGCCCAGCCGCCCGCCGCATAATAAGTCCCGCGCGCGCCGAGATACGGCGCGAGAATCTCGGTGTACCAGCCGCCGCCGGGAATCAGCTCGACCACGGTATCGGTTGGCTTCACCCCGAAGAAAGCGAGCGTTTGCGCCGGATGACGCGCGGGATCACGGGCCGCATTGGCGGGGGTACGCGAGGGTGCTGCGACCGCCTTGGCGAGCTCGGCGCGGACGCCGGGGACTTGGGCGATCGCAATGGTCGATACGGTGATCGCCACCGTCGCGAGGCCGAGCTTGGTGATCGTGTGACGCATGGCAACTCTCCTGGACAATTTTGGTTGGACGAACAGTGCGGTGCCGCGACGCGCGACGCAAGCAGGCATCGCGGGCGCGCGGTGCCTCAGGGGCGCAAGGCGGCGCTCTTATCGCGGATCGCCTTGAATTCCGAGGTCGGTTTCCAGTCTGGCCACGCCTTGGAGTTCGCGACTTCACGGCCGATCTGCAGCATCACGTCGATGTCCTGCTTGGCCCCGGCCAAATTCCACTCGGGCGACCAGGCGTCGCAGGTCTGGTGGTAGCATTTGCCGGTATAGGCATCGATCCAGGCTTGCCCCGCCGCGACGCCGCCGACTTCGAGATCGGAGGCCCCGGCAATCCCCATTTGCAGCAGCACCGGCACGCCGCGCTTGGCCAGGCTGAAATGATCGGCACGGTAAAACAAGCCGCGTTCGGGCAAGCCCTCGGGCGTCACGCGACGCCCCTGCGTCGCTGCGATCCGCGCCATGTCGTCCTGCAAGCTGTCTTGGCCCACGCCGACCAGGATCACGTCCTTCGCCCGACCGGCGGTTTGCAGAATGTCGATCGTCAGGTTCGCCGCCGTCGTCTCGAGCGGATAGACCGGGTGGTTCGCGTAATATTCGGAGCCGAGCAGCCCGCGTTCCTCAGCGGTCCACAGCGCGAAGGCGATCGTGCGGCGCGGGACCGGTTCGGCCTTCAGGATGCGCGCGATGTCGAGTAGCGCCGCGATGCCCAGCCCATCGTCATTCGCGCCGGGGCGGATCGTCTTGCCGTCCTTATCCGCTGGGCCGACGCCATAGGCATCCCAATGCGCGCCGAACATCACCGTCTCGCCAGGCGCGCCGGTGCCGGGGATTTTCGCCAGCACGTTGTGGCTCTCGACCACCTCATGGGTGACCGGGACCGCGGCCGAGAAGGTCGCTTCCTTGAGCACCACCGGCTTGAACGTGCTTTGCCGCGCGGCGGTGCGCAGCGTGGCGAGATCGAGTCCCGCACCCTTGAACAAGCTGGTCGCGGCATCGCCGCTCAGCCAGCCCTGCAGTTTCAGGCTGGTGATTTGGTCGGCCGGGCGGACGATATCATACGCCTCACCCTGCCCGGAAACGACGACGTTCCAGCCATAACCCGCACCCGGCGTATCATGGACGATCAACGCGCCGATCGCGCCGCGCCGCGCCATTTCCTCGAATTTATAGGTCCAGCGGCCATAATAGGTCATTGTGCGGCCGCCGAACTTGCCGAACGCGGCATCGCCCTGCACCGCTTCGAAATCGGGATCGTTGACCAAGATGATTGCGACTTTGCCGCGCAGATCGACGCCCTTGAAATCGTCCCAGTCGCGTTCCGGGGCGGTGACGCCGTAGCCGACGAAGACGAGCGGCGCGTTCGCGATCACGGCCTTGTCGTTCGGCTGGAGCGACCAGGCATAGGCTTGCTCGCCGCGCGTCCAGGGCTGCCATTGGCCCTTGACCGTTACGCCGAACTTTTGCGGCTGACCGAGCTTGGTGTGGAGCAGCGGCACCGTCTGCGTCCATTTCCCGTCGGGGCCGCCGGGTTCCAGCCCGAGCGCCTGGAACCGCTTGGTCAGATAGTCGATCGTCACCGCCTCGCCCGGCCCACCCGGCGCGCGGCCGTGGAAGGCATCGGACGAAATCTCCTGCACGGTCTTGGTGATCGCGGCGGGATCTACGCCCTGTGCGGTGACAGGTGTCGCGATGGCGAGGAGGGCGAGCGGGATCAGGCGTTTCAACATGGCCCCACCCTAGCGCCGGGGCACCAGCCGACAAGACATTGATCGCATGTCATTCTGCCTTATGGTCACCCCAGACCGATCCCTGCCCGGAGCCTCCCCCATGAAATATCCTTTGCTGCTCGCCACCGCCATGGCGCTGCTCGCCGCGCCGATCGCCGCGCAGCAAACCGCGTTTCCACCGAGCGACATTCCCAAAGCCTTCACCGCGCCAATCGAGGCGCGCGATTATGTGAAGCGCGAAGTGATGATTCCGATGCGCGACGGGACCAAGCTCTATACCGTGATTGTCTATCCCAAGGGGCTGACCAACGCGCCGATCGTGCTGACGCGCACGCCGTATAACGCCAAGGGGCGGGCGCAGCGGATGGACAGCCCGTCGATCCTGTCCACCCTGCCGTCCGCCGACGAGATTTTCGTCAAGGGCGGCTATATCCGCGTCTATCAGGACATTCGCGGAAAGTATGGGTCGGAGGGCGATTACATCGTCACGCGCCCGGTGCGCGGGGCCCTCAACCCGACCGCGACCGACCACGTTACCGACGCCTATGACACGATCGACTGGCTGGTGAACAAGGCGAACTTGCCCGAATCGAACGGCCGCGTCGGGATGATCGGATCGTCCTACGAAGGCTTCACCGTCGTGATGGCTTTGCTCGCGCCACACCCCGCGCTGAAAGTCGCGGTGCCCGAAAGCCCGATGATCGACGGCTGGATGGGCGACGACTGGTTCCATTACGGCGCGTTCCGCCTCGCCAATATCGGCTGGGTCGGATCGCAGACCGGCTACAAGGGTGCGGGCAGCGATCCGGCGACCGGCATCTATGACAATTATGAGGAGTTCCGCCGTCTGGGCGGAGCCAATGAATGGGCGAAGCGCTCAGGCTTCGATCAATTGCCCGCATGGCAGAAAATGGTCGCACACCCGGCCTATGACGCCTTCTGGCAAGGCCAGGCGCTCGACAAATTGCTCGCCGCCAATCCCTCCAACGTGCCGACGCTGTGGGAACAGGGGTTGTGGGATCAGGAGGACATGTACGGCGCGATCACCGCGTGGGAGGCGCTGAAGGCGAAGGGCAAGATCGGCAACAATTTCCTCGTGATGGGGCCGTGGCGGCACAGCCAGGTCAATCGCGAGGGGCGCGAACTCGGGCCGTTCAAATGGGATGGCGATACCGCCGCGCAATTCCGTGAGAAGATGGTGCTGCCGCTGTTCGACCAATATCTGAAGGACGGGCCGGCGGCCAATCTGCCCGCGGCGACGATCTACAACACCGGCGAGAATCATTGGGACCGCTTCGCCACCTGGCCGCTCGCGTGTGAACAAGGCTGCGCCGCGCCGATGAAGCCGCTGTACCTTCAGGCCGATGGGGGGCTGGGTTTCGACAAGGGCGCTGCGGGTGGCGACAGCTACATCTCCGACCCCGCCAAGCCGGTGCCGCATTTGCCGCGCCCGGTGAATTTCGATGACGGGCGCTGGAGTGATTGGCTGGTCAGCGATCAGCGCCACGCCGATGGCCGGCCCGATGTCGAAACCTATGTCACCGACGTGCTCGCCGCGCCGATGCGGCTGTCGGGTGCGCCGATCGCCGACATCTATGCCAAGACCACCGGCAGCGACGGTGATTTCGTCGTGAAGCTGATCGACGTCTTCCCCGACGAAGTGGCGGGCGATGCCAAGATGGGCGGCTATCAACTCCCGATCAGCCTCGACATTTTCCGCGGCCGTTACCGCGACAGTTTTGAAAAACCGAGCGCGATCCCGGCGGGCAAGACGCAACGCTATCGTTTCCGCTTGCCGACCGTGAACCACGTCTTCAAGCCCGGCCACCGCGTGATGGTGCAAGTCCAGTCGAGCCTGTTCCCGCTCTACGATCGCAACCCGCAGAAGTTCGTGCCCAATATCTTCCTGGCGAAGAAGGCGGATTACCAGAAGGCGACGGTCACGATCGAACGCGGCGGCGCGGCGGCGAGCGCGGTGTGGCTGCCGCTGGTGCCGGCGGGGAAGTGACTGGCTGGAAGTGCGCGGTACGGCCCGCTCACTCTTCCCGTTCGCCCTGAGCTTGTCGAAGGGCTGCCCTTTTCTCTGACGACGTAGCTTGAGGCAGGCAGGGCTTCGACAGGCTCAGCCCGAACGGAGTAAAAGCGCGAGATCCTCGGGTGTGTTGACGTTGGGTATGGGCCGCGGCGAATCGATCGGATTGGCCCCGATCGCCGCGGTCCAGCCGCGCATCGATCGGCGCGGGTCGGTTGCGAGATGCGCGATCAACGTGTCGTAGAGCGAAGTCGGCCAATAGCCGATGATCGGGGCGTCGGTCACGGACATGGCGCTTTCCGCACTGCCCAAGCAGGACAGGAGATCGGCGTCGAGGATCGGCGTATCGCAACCGACTGAAAGCACGCCCGCATAACCGTGCGCGCGGGCATGGAAGAGCGCCCCCGCCAGCCCGCCGAGTGGGCCGAGGCCGGGATGCGGCTTGTCCTCAACTCTGATCAGCCCCGCCGGTGGTGCCGGATGTCCGCACACCACGATCCCTTCAACGAACGGCGCGAGCGCATCGGCCACACGCACAATCATCGGTTGGCCGCCGAGATCGGCGACCGCCTTGTCGCTGCCGAAACGCCGCGATTGCCCGCCCGCCAGGATCGCGCCGAGAATAGTCACGCCGAAACCGTCAGGATCGCATCGGGCCGCGCGAGCACCACCAGCGTCAGCCCGCACGCCTTAGCGCGGGCGATGGCCAGGTCGGTCGCCGCCGAAATCGTCACCAGCGTGCCGCATCGCGACAGCGCGGCCTTCTCGACCAGCTCATAACTGCAGCGCGACGACAGCAGGGCAAAGCCGCCGTCCCACCCCGCGCCCGCGCGCGCCATCGCACCGATCAGCTTGTCGAACGCGTTGTGGCGTCCGACATCTTCCCGCACGTCAAGGATGACGCCCGCCGCCGAGCACCGGGCGGCAGCGTGGGCGGCACCGGTTTCGCGGTTGAGCGGCTGATGGTCGCGCAAAGCCCCGAGCGCGCGGAAGATCGCGTCGGCAGCGATCGGCGGTTGCGCGGGAACGGGGGGCAAGGGCCGCAGCGCCTGTTCGAGATTCTCGATCCCGCACAGCCCGCACGACGAATCCGAGGTGCGATGCCGCACCCGCTCGAACAGCGCAGGCGCGCACTCGGCGGACAGCGTTACGCGAACGATTTCGCCCTGCGCCGTCGAATGACAGTCCACATCGACGATCTCCGCCGGGCGCGACACCAGCCGCTCGCTCAACGCGAAACCAACGGCGAAATCCTCCAGATCGCACGGCGTCGCCATCATCACGGCGTAACCGATCCCGTTGAACTCCAGCGCGATCGGCCGTTCAAGTGGGACACTCCGCGCGATCGCTTCGGCCGATCCCTCGCGCGCGGTCCTGACGAAATCGACGCTGATCGCCCCCTTCACGCCGCGTCCGCGACGATCCGCACCGGCACCGATTTCGACGCCGGCGTCTTGGACAGATCGTCATGCAGCCCGATCGGGACCAGCACGTTGCACTCGGGATAATACGACGCGATCGTGCCGCGCGGCAGGCGATAGCCGGTCAATTTCAACCCGCCGAGCTGCCGGTCGACCCCGTCGTCGGTGTCGGTGATCATCCGCACCATCTGGCCTTCGCGAAACCCCGCCTCGACGATGTCCTCGGGGTTCATCAGCACCACGTCGCGCGTCCCCTCAATCCCGTGGAAGCGGTCCGAATAGCCGTAGATCGTCGTGTTGAATTGATCGTTCGAACGAATCGTCATCAAACGATAGCGCCCCGGCGCATCCTGGAAGCCGACCGCGTTGAGGTCGCCCGGCGTGGTAAACACCGCCTTGCCGCTCTCGGTTTTCCAAACCCGTTGATGCGCACCATTGCCGCGGTAGAAGCCGCCCGCTTCGAACATGCGCGCGTTGTAATCGCGGAAATCGTCCGGATAGGTCCGTTCGATCAAATCGCGCACAAGGCCATAATCGCCGGTCCAGTCGTCCCAGCGCAGCTGTTCATTCGGTGCCAATGTCGCCTTGGCGATCCCCGTCACGATCGCCAACTCGCTTTTCACCGAATCCGACACCGGCGCACGCTTGCCGACTGAGGCGCTGATCATCGAGAAACTGTCCTCGGTCGTCACCACCTGATTGCCGCCCGCCTGCGCATCGATCTCGTAGCGGCCGAGGCACGGCAGGATATAGGCGTGTTTGCCGGGGAAGAGGTGGCTGCGGTTGAGCTTGGTCGAGACCATCACGGTCAAATCCTGCGCGCCCCACGCTTCCTCCAGCCGCCGCTGATCGGGCACCGCGCGCAGCAGATTGCCACCGAGACAAACGAACGCGCGCACCTTGCCCGCGAACAGCGCCTCGGTCGCTTCGACGATGTTCATCCCGTCCTCGCGCGGGGCCTTGATGTCGAACAGGTCATCGATTGTATCGAGCGGCACGAGATGCGCTTTCTCGGCGATGCCGACGGTGCGCTGACCCTGCACATTGCTATGCCCGCGCACCGGGCAGCAACCCGCGCCGGGCTTGCCGATATTACCGCGCAGCAGCAGCAGATTGACGAGCATCGCGACGTTCAGCGCACCGTGCGCGTGTTGCGTCAGGCCCATGCCGTACACGCCGATCACGCGTTCGGCCTTGATATAGACCGCTGCGGCATCGCGGATCGCCGCCTCGGTCAGGCCGCTTTCATGCTCGATCTCGGCCCAATCGGCGGCGCGACATTTGGCGATGAACGCTTCGAAGCCGGTGGTATGCTCCGCGACAAAGGCGTGATCGATGACCGCAGCGGTGCCCTCCGCCGTCGCCGCATCGTCGGCCTCGACCACGCATTTGCACATGCCGAGCAAAACCGCGATGTCGCCGCCGGCCTTCAACTGGTGATATTGGTCGGAAATCTTGGTCGCTTTGCCCGTCAGCATCGCCGCCGGGCTTTGCGGATCGACGAACGACACCAGCCCCTGCTCGATGATCGGGTTGAAGGTGACGATCTTCGCGCCGCGCTCCTTTGCGTCCTTGAGCGGATGCAGAAAACGCGGGCTGTTCGTGCCGGGGTTCTGCCCGAAAAAGAAGAACGCATCGGCCTTGGCCAGATCGTCCCACACGATCGTCCCGACCGGCGACCCGATTACCTTGGTCAGGCCGACCGAAGTCGTCTCGTGACACATGTTGGAGCTTTGCGGGAGGTTGTTGGTGCCGAACGCGCGCGCCAGAAGCGCGTAAAGGTAGGACGCCTCCAACCCGGCATGGCCCGACGCGTAGAACACCGCTTCGTTGGGCTCGAGCGGCTTGAGCGCCGCGCCGATCCCGGCAAACGCTTCGTCCCAACTGACTTCGACATAGCGATCGGTCGTCGCATCGTAGCGCAGCGGATGCGTCAGCCGTCCGGTCATTTCGAGGTCATGGTCGCTCCAGTCGCGCAACGCGCTGACGCTATGCCCCTCCTCCGCCCAGAACGCCGGCGTGGAGCGTGCGCTGGTCAATTCCCACAGCGTCGCCTTGGCGCCATTCTCGCAGAATTCGAACGCAGAATAATTGGCGGGCTTGGGCCAGGCGCACGATACGCACATCACGCCCTTTGGCTTGTTGAGCTGTCCCAGCGTGGCAAGCGAGGCGGGTGACGACCAGCTTTCGCCGAAGATCCGGGCGATGCCCTTGAGCGATCCCCAACCCCCGGCGGGCCCGGGCGAATGCGGCAAATCACGCTGATCGGTCATGGTCTTCTTTCGCTTGAACGCTCGAACCTTAGCCATAACGCCCAGGCCTGCGGAAGGGTGCTAATTCGCCTTACAAGTCGCGCAGTGCCTCGGCCGGGCGCGCGCGCAACGCGGGCAAGCTCCCTGCCACCCCAGCGCCAAGCGTCATGACCGCCGCACTGGCCAGCGTTACCGCGACCACGTCCCAGCGTGGTGCCCAGGCGATGTCGAACACCTGCCGAACGACGAACCACCCCGCGCCCGCGCCGATCGTCAACGCGACGATCGCCAAAATCGCCGAGAGGATCGCATATTCGATCGCTTGTGCGCCGAGCACTTGCCGACTGCTCCCGCCCAGCAATTTCAGGATGACGGCATCATAGCGTCGCGCGCGGCCCGATGCCGACACCGCGCCGATCAGTACCGCGATCCCGGCCGCCACCGTCACCGCCGCCGCCGCGCGGATCGCCACCGCGACCTGACCGAGCACTGCGCCGACTTGTCCGATCACATCGCCGACGCGGATCAGCGTCACCGACGGCAGCGCCTCCGAAACACGCCGGGCGATCGCGCCGTCTTGGCTCGGCGGCGCATAGACGCTGGCGAGCAGGCCGTGGGGCGCTTCCTCGATATAACCAGGCGAGAAGACGATCGCGAAGTTCAACCCCAGCCCGCCCCAGTCGATCGTCCTGAGCGCCGCGATTCGCGCCGGCACTTCAACCCCGAGCACCGATACGGTGATGCTATCGCCGACCTTAAGGCCAAGCGCCGCCGCCGCCTTATCCTCCAGCGACACCAGCGGGGGGCCGCGATAATCAGCGGGCCACCATTTGCCCGCCGCCACCACGTTGCGCGGCGGGAGCTGCGCCGAATAGGTGATCGTCCGGTCGCCGCGCAGCACCCATGCCCCCTCGGGCAGCGTCTTCATGTCGGCGACGCGTTGCCCGCGCAGCGCGACGATCGCACCCCGCAGCGACGGTAACGATTCGATTATGGCGTCGGGCGCGGCACCCGTCACCGCGCTGGCGAAGGCAGGCGCATCGCCGGGCTGAAGGTCGATCGCGAAGAAACGCGGTGCCTTGGTTGGCGCCGCGTTGCGCAGTTCGGACGACAGGCTCGAATCGATCACCGCGAGCGCGACGAACAGCGAGAAACCGAGGCCGAGCGCCACCACCAACCGGTCGGTCTGCGCGCCGGGCCGGTGCAGATTGGCGATCGCGAGCCGGAGCAGCGGCGTGCGCGCACGCGGCAAGCGCGCGGCGATGAGGCGGATGGCGATGCCGATGACCCACAACATCGCGATCACCGCCGTCACCGCGCCGACAAAGCCGAGCGCCAACATCTGGTTCGATGCGGTGAGCACAGCGAGCGCCACCAGCGCCGCGACCAGCAGCGCCATCACCGCCAGCACGCCCGGCGCGGGCCAGCGGCGCGGGGCAAGCGCATCGCGCAGCAACGTCGCGGCGGGCACATCGCGCGCCCGCGCCAGCGCTGGCACCGCGAACAACAATGCCACGAGCAAGGCCAGCAGCGCAGCGGTCGCGAGCGGCACCGGGTAGAGCGCCAGCCGCGGCGGCACGGGCAGCGCCGCCCCGACCACCGACGTCACGATCCACGGCACCGCCGCGCCGACCAGGAGTCCAGCGGCGATCCCGCCCGCCGCGACCAGCCCGAGTTGCGCCAGGAAGATCGCGGCGATCGTGCGCGAGGTTGCGCCCAGCACTTTCAGCGTCGCGATGATCTTGGCCTTGCCCGCAAGATACGCCGCGACCCCGCTGCCGACGCCCACCCCGGCAATCGCCAGCGCGGCGAGCCCGACCAGCAGCAGGAACTGGCCAAACTGGTCGATCCCGCTACGCAAGCCGCCGGCCGCACGGTCACTCGTCTTGGCGGTCCAGCCCGCGCCGCCGAGCCGCGCGAGCAAGCGTTCGCGCACCGCCTTTGCGCTCACGCCACGGGGCAGCACGATGCGATAGTGGCTCTCATACAGGCTGCCGGGCTGAACCAGCGCCGTCGCGTCCAGCCCCGCGAGATCGACCAGCACCGGTGGCCCGAGTGTAAAGCCAGCGCCAAGCCGATCGGGTTCCTCGGCAATGATGCCGATCACGCGCAGTCGCGCCATGCCCAGCCGGAGCGTATCGCCCGGCTTCAACCGCAACCGTTCGGCAAGCGCAGGTGCGACCGCGACCTCGCGCCCGTGCGGTCGCTCCGCCAGCGCACCGGGCGCCAGCCGGAATTGCCCGACCAGTGGCCACGCCGCATCGGTCCCACGCAAATCGACCAGCGTCGCAGGTCCCCCTGCATCCGCCATACCGCGCATCGACACCGTCTCGGCGACACGCCCGGCTTGCGCGAAAAGCGCAAGCTCCTCGACGGTCGCGCGACGTTGTGACACGTTGAATTCGACATCGCCCCCCAGAATCTGCCGCCCGTTGGCGTCGAGCGCGGCGATCATGCTCGCGGCGAGACTCCCGATCCCGGCGAGCGCCGCCGTCCCCAGGAACAGGCACGCCGCGAGCAACAGCAACCCGCGACCGCCCCGCCGCAGGTCCCGCACCGCAAGCCGCCAGGCAATGCTCAAGCGCTAACCCGATCGGCCACGATCCGGCCATCCGCCAAATCGATCACGCGCGCACAGCGTGCGGCAAGCGCCGGGTCGTGCGTGATGACGAACAGCGTCGTGCCGCTTGCCGCGTGCCGTTCGAACAACAAATCCATGATCGCAACGCCCGTCGCGGTGTCGAGATTACCGGTCGGCTCATCGGCGAAGATCAACGCGGGGCGCGCCACCAGCGCGCGGGCGATGGCAACGCGTTGCTGCTCGCCGCCGGACAATTGCGCGGGATAATGGCCGGTGCGGTGGCCAAGGCCGACGGCAGCAAGCTCGGTCGCGGCGCGCGCGAAGGCATCCGGCTCGCCCGCCAGCTCGAGCGGGACCGCCACATTTTCGAGCGCGGTCATGGTCGGGAGCAAGTGAAACGCCTGCAGCACGATCCCGATTCGCCCGCGCCGGGCGATCGCCAGCGCGTCTTCGTCGAGCGCGGTGAAATCGAGCCCTGCTACCTCGACCGTCCCGCCGCTCGGCTGTTCGAGCCCCGACAGCACCGCCATCAGCGACGATTTGCCCGATCCCGAGGGGCCGAGCAGCGCCACACTTTCCCCAGCGGCGACGCTGAGGTCGATCCCGCGCAGGATTTCGACGCGCGACGGCGCACGGCCGAGCGAGAGGGAGACATTGCGCGCGCAGATCAGCGCGCTATCTGGGGGGGATGCTATGGTCACGTCTCAAGCGATATGGATGGTCGCGGCGAATTGTCCATCTCGCGCTGCTGTTCTTTCTCGCAATTGCCCCCACCGCCGACGCGTCGCCCCGCGCACCCGTGATCTGGGCGTTCGGCGACAGCCTCAGTGCAGGATATGGGTTACCGCCCGCCGCCGGTTTCACCGCGCGGTTGCAGGCGGCGTTGCGGCAGGTCGGCGTTGCCGCGACCGTCCGCAACGGCGGCGTGTCGGGCGACACCGCCGCCCAGGCCCGCGCGCGGCTGCGCTGGGGCTTGCGCGGGCTCGGTGCGACGCCCGATCTGGTGATCGTCGAACTCGGCGCGAACGACATGCTGCGCGGGCTTCCCGTGCCGCAGGCCAAGGCCAATCTGGATGCGATCCTGACCGAGCTCCGCAAGCGCCGCATCCCGGTGCTGCTGGCGGGGATGCGCGCCGCGCCCAATCTCGGGCCGGACTATGTCCGGGCGTTCGACGGCATGTATCCGGCGCTCGCCGCAAAGCACCGCGTGCCGCGCTATCCCTTCTTCCTCGATGGCGTCGCCGGCAACCCACGCTTGCTCCAGGCCGACGGCTTGCATCCCAATCCGCGCGGCGTCGATGTCATCGTCGCGCGCCTCCTGCCGAGCGTGCGGCAAGCGTTGAAGGGAAAATAGCGCGTGGAGCTCGACGACCAGTTCCGCCGCTATTTCGGCACGAGTGACCTCGCCACGCTGACCCCGGCGGCGCTGGCCGCGGGGACCGAGCATATGCGCGTCGCATTCGGGCTGGAAAAGGATCGCAACCGCCGCTTTGCTTTGTGGACGCTGATGCACATGCTCGGCGTCGCGCCCGATCTCGACGTCGCCTTTGCCGCGCCCGAGGATCGGGACGCCGCGCGCAATTTCATGGAAATGAGCGAGCGGCTTGACGAGGACTGAGCGCACCGGGCGCCAAATTGCTTTTTGATGAGACTGCCCCAGGACCGTTCGCCCTGAGCTTGTCGAAGGGCAGCGTGCCACGCGCCCGACGCCGTTTGTGGCCGGCAGGGCTTCGACAAGCTCAGCCCGAACGGGTTGGGGGGCGACGGTAGAGCACGAAGCTCTAGCCTGATACCGCTTCGAAAAGCTGCGGCTCCTCAGCCGCCGCCGACACCGTCTCGAAGTTCGACACCGTCACTCCGACCAGCCGGATCGCCTTGTCTGCCGGCAGCACCGACCGGATCAACTCAAGGCTGACATCGCGCAGTTCGGCATAGGACGTAATCGGCGTGGGCCTGCTGCGGCTGCGGGTAATTTGCCGGAAATCGGCATATTTCACTTTCACCGTTGCGGTCCGCCCAAACGCCTGCCGCGTCTCGCACCAGCCCCAGACATCGTCGACCATCCGCAGCACGCCCGCCTCGATCTCCGCATTCTCGGTCAGATCCGCGCGGAAGGTCGTCTCCGATCCCGATGATTTGCGCACCCGGTCGGGGTTGACCGGTCGGTGATCCTGCCCCCGCGCGATCGCATGATACCAGTCCGCCGAACTGCCGAAATGGCGCTGCAGAAAATCCAGCGGCTTGGCGCGAAGGTCGCCGCCGGTCTCGATGCCGAGCCGCTTCATCTTCGCTGCCGTCACCGGGCCGACGCCGTGGAAGCGCGACACCGGCAGCGTCTCGACCCACGCCTCGCCCATGTCGGGCGTGACTGCGAACTGCCCATTGGGCTTGCGATGGTCCGACGCGAGCTTCGCCAGGAATTTGTTGTACGATATGCCCGACGAGGCCGTCAGCCCGGTCTCCGCCAGAATGCGCGCGCGGATTTCCTTGGCGGTCAGCCACGCGGTCGCGATCCCGCGCCGGTTTGCGGTCACATCCAGATACGCCTCATCAAGCGACAGCGGCTGGATGAGATCGCTATAGTCGGCGAAGATCGCGTGGATTTGCTGCGAGACGGCGCGGTACACTTCGAAACGCGGGCGTACGAACACCAGATCGGGGCAACGCCTGAGCGCAGTGACCGACGGCAGCGCGGACTTCACCCCGAAGGTGCGCGCCTCATAGCTCGCCGCCGCGACCACGCCGCGCGCGGCGCCATGCCCGACCGCGACCGGCTTGCCGCGGAGCGACGGGTCGTCGCGCTGCTCCACCGAGGCGAAGAACGCGTCCATGTCGACATGGATGACCTTCCTGACGGTGGACTCGGCAAGCATGCGCGCGGCATAGCACGTGTCGAACAGAGAGAGAACAAGGATCGCAGCCCGATCACGGGTAGGATCGCGCGATCGATCATGGTAGCGCCACATGTCCGGCCGTTCGTGCGTGTCGGCTGACAAGAAAGGCGCTGCCGCGCGCTATGCCACCGACGGATGAAACCTTGCAGGGCTTGGGCTGGGACGCCTTTTTCAGCGAGCAGCTCTCGCGCGAGGAGACGCAGCAATCCACCCCGGTCCGCGTGATGACGGTGCATCGCGGTCAAATCACCGTCGCCGGAGCTAGCGCGACCTTCTCGGTGTCGCCGTATATCCCCGGCGCTTCCCCGACGGACGACCATCCGACCGTCGGCGACTGGCTGCTGGTCGACACCGCCACGCAGCAGCCGACCCGTGTTCTCCGGAGGCGGAACCTGTTCAAACGCCGCGCGCCGGGTGACCCGCGCCGCGAGCAGATGATCGCCGCCAATATCGATACGCTCTTCATCGTCGCGTCGTGCAATCAGGATTTCAGCGTGGCGCGGCTGGAGCGCTATCTTGTGCTGGCGCGTGAAGTGAGGGTCGATCCCGTCGTCGTGCTCACCAAGATCGACCTGACCGACACGCCAGAGGATTTCGCCGCAGCCGTGCGTGCGATCGAACCGGGCCTGCGGGTCGAGACGATCAATGGGCGCGATGCCGCCAGCGCCGCAGGGCTCGCCGCCTATTGCGGCCCGGGGAAGACCGTCGCGCTGCTCGGCTCCTCGGGCGTCGGCAAATCGACGCTGGTCAACACGCTGCGCGGTTCGGACAGCATCGCAACCCAGTCGATCCGCGAAAGCGACGATACCGGGCGCCACACCACGACGGCGAGGATGATGCACCGGCTAAGCGGCGGGGGCTGGCTGCTCGACACACCGGGGATGCGCGAGCTCCAGTTGGCCGAGGCGAGCGCCGGCATAGCCGAGGTCTTCGACGATCTGGTCCTGATTGCCCAGCGCTGCCGCTTCTCGAACTGCGCGCATGGCAGCGAACCCGGCTGCGCCGTGCGCGAAGCGATTGCCGAGGGCACGCTGACGGCCGAGCGCTTCGATCGCTGGCGCCAATTGGCCGCAGAGGACAACCCCGCCCCCACCTATCGCACCAAGCGCCGACGCTGACGCGCTCAGCGCGGCTCACGTTCGATGTTCGCGCCGTTCAGCGCGGCGTCGCGGTCAGCGGAAAGCGCATGTCGTGGTCAAAAAGCACCGATGCGGCGGGACGGCCGAAATAATAGCCCTGAAACAAATCCACCCCCATCGCCGACAGGAGCGCGGCCTGCTCCGCCGTTTCGACACCTTCGGCAACGACCGAAATCCCGAGCCGCCGGGCGATCAGCACGGTGCTTTCGACGACCGCGCCGCCATTGCCGCCAAGCGTGGACATGAACGATTTGTCGATTTTCACTGCGGTGACCGGAAAACTCAACAGGCGCGACAGCGAGGAATATCCGGTTCCGAAATCGTCGATCAGCAAGGACACGCCGATCGCCCGCAAGCTTTCGATCGAGGCGCGGGTCGCGTCGATATGGTCGTCGGCGAAGACGGATTCGGTCACCTCAAGCTCAAGCCGCCCCGCAGGCAAGCCGGTCTGAACGAGGATCTGCGCGACGCGCAGCGCGAAATCGCTCTCGCGCAACTGCTTGACCGAGACGTTGATCGCCACGCTCGGCGCATGATGTGGCGTCGTCCACGCGACTGCAGCGGCGCAACCGCGCCGCAGGACGAGATCGCCGAGCGCAATGATCCGGTCGGTTTCCTCTGCAATCGGGATGAATTCGTCCGGCCCGATCGTCCCGAGCAGCGGATGGGTCCAGCGCGCCAGCGCTTCATAGCCATGGATTGCGCCGGTGCGCCAATTGAAGATCGGCTGATAATGCAGCACCAGTTGCTCGACCTGGATCGCATTGGACAGCGCGCGCGACACTTCGAAGCGGCGCTTCTGGGTGGCGGCATAGGATTCGCGAAAGGTCAGAACCTTGCCGCGCCCCTGGCGCTTTACCTCCGCAACGGCGAGATCGGCCGCCAGGATCAGCGCTTCGTGCGTGCGTGCATCTGCCGGAAACATCGCCAGCCCGGCCGAGAGGCCGATCGACAGGGTTTGCCCGTCGATCCGGAACGGCCGGGCCACCGCCTTGATCAGGGCGTTGCCAATCCGCTCGGCGTGGTGATGCACATCCTCGCCATGCCCCAGCACGAGGACGAATTCATCCCCGCCCCAGCGCGCGAGCATGGCATTGGCGGGGATCAGTCGGGCGATCCGCTCGGACACGGCCTTGAGGATGCGATCGCCGACATCATGGCCCATCGCATCATTGATTTGCTTGAAGCGGTCGAGATCGAGAAACAGGGCCGCAGCGTCGCGACCCTTATCGGCATCGAGATGGCTTTGCATCCAGGTCAGCAGCCGCCGTCGGTTCGGCAGGCCGGTAAGGCTGTCGGAATTGGCGGCATCGGCCAACGCCTTCGTGCGCTCCTCGATCCGGTGTTCTAGGTCGGTATTGAGCGTCTGCAGATCGCGCACCAGTTCGACATTCTCGGTCCTGAGCACGACACTGCACCGGATCGCGGTGTGGTTGCGGCCATGCACCAGCAGCATCACGAACAGGAACACCAGGCCAAGAAGCCGCATCACCCACCCCTGATGATCGGAGTCGAACAGCAGGATCGATGCCGGGGCGAGCATCACGACGATATATATCCGACCCTCGCGCAGCACCGTCGCCATGATGCCGGATCCACCCGCCGCCAACGCCGAGACGACGATCGCGAGCATATATTGGCTGGGCAGATGGGTGCGGCTGACCAGCAGCGACAGCGACGCCCACAAGGCGGCGGACAGATACAGCCCGACCGCAAACTCCTGGCGCCAGCGCGCCAATTGACGCGGCGTGCCCGCCATGATGACCGCGCGCGACAGACGGATGCTGAAGCCATAGCGATAGGCCCCCATGATCGTGCCGACGGCGAACCACCCGACCACCCAGTGCGCGCCGCTCGACCATAAGATGAACGAAACGCCAGCGCACGCGACGAAGCTCATGCCCACCATCGCCTTCAGGTTTTCGCAGGTGATCGCGAAGAGTTCCCGCTCGACGCTGTCAGCCTTGTCGGCGTGCATCACGCACTGTTCCCTGTCTTTCGGCCGACGACCCGATTGCCCCGACCCGACCGAGCCGCCGGTCGCATCAAGGCGGCGATGTCGGATTAAAGATCGCCGCTTTTTCCGTTATAGCGGACTGCCGGGTCGTTGCGGGTTCGATAGGCACTTTTTGCAATCTGACGGGCCGGGTTTACGCGACCAACCGATACCCAACCCCCGGCTCGTTGCGGAACATGCTCGGCGTGGCCGGGTCCGCTTCCAATTTCAGCCGCAGCCCGCGCATCGCGACGCGGAGATATTCGACGTCGTCGACATGCGCATCACCCCACACCGCGCGGAGTAAGGCGGCGTGCGTGACGACGCGATCGGGGTGGCGCGCGAGTTCGGCAAGGACGGCATATTCCTTCCGCGTTAGCCGCACCTCGTCACCGCCGCGCATCACGCGCCGCGCGGCAAGGTCCACCGTGATGTCGCCGATGACCAGCGCCGCAGTCCCACTGCTCGGCGCGTTGCGGTGGCGCAGCGCCGCGCGGATGCGCGCGAGCAATTCTTCGGTATCGAACGGCTTCACGACATAATCGTCGGCACCGAGATCGAGCGCGGCGACCTTCTCCCCGGTCGCATCGCGCGCGGTCAGTACGATGACGGCGCGGTCCATCGCCTTGATCAAGCCAACCAGTTCGAGCCCGTCGCGATCGGGCAGGCCGAGGTCGAGCAAGACGAGCTCGCACCCCTCGCGGTGCGCCGCGCGCAGCGCATCGGCCGCGGTCTCCGCCTCGCTCACCGAATAGCCAGCGCGCTCCGCCGCACCCCGCACCAGCCGCCGTATCGCCGGCTCGTCATCGACGATCAGGATTTGCCCAGTCATTCGCCCCCCCGCCGGATACTTGCCTCGGGCCAGATCACTGCGAACGCCGCTCCGCCCTGCTCGCGGTTCGACGCCGCGACGTCCAGCCCCATCGCATCGGCAAAGCCCTTCACGATCGCAAGACCAAGCCCGGTGCCGCCGTTCCGGTCGTCCCCGTCGACACGCGTGAAGCGATCGAACAGCAGGGTCTCGCGCCCGACCGGCAGGCCCGGCCCTTGATCGAGCACCGACAGCACGACCCGATCGGGCAAGCGCCGCGCCTGAATGACGATTTCGCTGCCGGGTCCGGCGAACTTTGCGGCATTGCCGAGCAGATTGATCAGGATGTGATGCAACATCCGCGGGTCGGCTTCGACCAGCGGCAGGCTGGGCGGCACGTCGAGGACGAGCGGGTGTCCGACCAGTTCGGCGCGCAAATCCTGCGCCGCCGCGGCGACCGCATCGGTCAAGTCGGTCGCCTCGCGCTTCACGACCAAGGCGCCAGCTTCGATCCGCGTCATTTCAACCAGATCGTCGAACACCCGCCGCAACCGCCGCGCCTCGCTCTTGAGCATAGCGGTGGTGCCGCTTTCGCCATGCTCGGCGGCGAGCGCGTCGGCGGCGGCGACGACGGCGGTTAGCGGGGTCTTCAGATCATGCCCGATCGAGGACAGCAGGGTCGCGCGCAAATCATCACGCTGCTTGAGCGCACCGACCTCGCGCGCATTCGCTTCCAGCTTCAACCGCTCGTTGGCGAGCGCCGCTTGCCCGAGCAGCGTCGTAAACAGGATGCGCTTGTCGGCGGGCACCGGATCCTCACCGCCCGGGGCGGCGACGCCGAGCACGCCGAGGATGCCGAGCGCGGTTTCGAGCGGGTGGAATTGCCAGTCGCTCGAGGTCAGCGTGCCGCTGTCGCGCCCCGACACTTCGCCGCGATCGAACGACCATTCGGCTGCTGCCATGTCGATTGCCCCGAGCAAGGGCGCGGGCGGGCTCGCGCCGATCAGCGCGATGCTCCCGCCTTCCCGCGCGAACAACACGGTCGACACCTTCAGCAACTGCGCGATCTCCTCGCACACCGCCGCCGCGGTCCCGGTTTCGTCGGAGACCGAGGCGAGCCGTTGCCCAAAGGCCGCCAGTGCAGCGTTTTCGCTCGCGGTGCGCGCGCCGATCGTCGCCTCGCGCTTCAGCCGACCGGTCAACTGGCTGGCCACAACCGCGACGATGACGAGCACGAGCAACGTGACGACATTCTGCGGATCGCTGATCGTGAAGGTGTAGATCGGCGGCAAAAAGAAGAAATTATACGCCAGCGCGGCCGCGACGCTCGCCACCAGCGACGATCTGAGCCCGAACAACGTCGCGGTCGCGATGACGGGCAGCAGATACAGCAGGTCGATCGCGTTCGACCCGATCAGCGGATGGAGCGCCACCGCACCGGCCGTCGTCGCCGCGACCATCGCCAGCCCGGCAGCGATGCCGCGTGTCGCACTCGACCGCCGCACCGCGCCTTCGCCGCCAGGCGCCGGGCCCAGGCCGATCGGAACGACGTGCACCGCGACATTGTCCAGCCCGCGCACGAGCTGATCGACCACCGACCCGTGGCGCAGCTCGAACCACCAGCTGCGCCGCGATTTACCGATCACCACCGCCGTGGCGCGCGTCTCCAGCACATGCGCGCGCAGCCCGTCGATGACCGAGCGCGCGGGAACGGTCGCGAGCCCCGCGCCGAGGCTTGCCGCGAGCTTGAGCGCGCTCGCCATGCGGTTGCGCGCGGCATCACCAAGGGTCGCAGTGCGGGGCGTCTCGACGCTCACCGCCGTCCACGGCGCGTGCATCGCATCGGCGAAGCGCTTGGCGGCGCGGATCAGCGCGTCGCCGCCTGGCTGATCTCCCACAGCGACGACGATTCGTTCACCGACCGCCCAATTTCCCGTGTCGCCAATCAGATCGACATGGTCGAGCAAGGACCGATCGACGGCTTGCGCGGCGCGGCGCAGCGCCAGTTCGCGCAGCGCGGAGAGGTTCGATTTCGAAAAGAAATGCCCCAGCGCCCGCGTCGCTTCGTGCGGGACATAGACCTTGCCCGCCTTCAGGCGCTCGATCAGCTCGTCCGGCGGCAGATCGATCACTTCGATCTCGGCATCGTCGAGGATCGCGTCGGGCACCGTCTCGCGCACGCGCACCCGGGTGAAGCCGGCGACGACGTCGTTGAGGCTCTCGATATGCTGGATGTTGAGCGTGGTCAGCACGTCGATGCCGGCGTCGCGCAGCTCCTCGACGTCCTGCCAGCGCTTCGGGTGGCGGCTGCCGGGGGCGTTGGTGTGCGCCAGTTCGTCGATCAAGGCGACCGCCGGCGCCCGGACGAGCATCGCATCGATATCGAATTCATCGAGCCGGTGCGCGCCATGTTCGATCGCGCGGCGCGGCACGACTTCGAACGGTTCGACCAGCGCCTCGGTCTCGGCCCGGCCATGTGTCTCGACAATCCCCGCCACCACGTCACGCCCCTGGCGCAACAGCTCGGCGCCCTCGCGCAGCATCTCGAAAGTCTTGCCGACCCCGGGCGCCGCGCCGAGGAAGATTTTCAGCCGCCCGCGCGCCTCCCGACGGGCGGCCTTCAGCAAGGCATTTGGCGAGGGGCGCGTGGGATCGGTCACGGAACCGGGTTAGTCGAAATCCGATCGAGCTGTCGATTAAGCAACAGCACGTTGACGTGGGGCTCGCCGATGATGCCGAGCAACGGCCAGGCGATCGACCGCTCGACCAGCGCGCGTACCCTCGCTTCGGGGATGCCGCGTGCCGTGGCGACGCGGGGAATTTGCCAGAAAGCCGCCTCGGGGCTCAGATCGGGATCGAGCCCCGAGGCGCTAGTTGTGACCAGGTCAGGCGGGATTGTTAAACCCCCGGTCATGCCTTGAGCGCGCGCATCGGCCACACGGCCCGCGATGGCGTCGTGCAAATTCTTCGAACCCGCCGCAAGATTGGTCGCGCCCGATGCGCTGGCGTCATACCCCTTCCCCGCCGCCGACGGGCGCGGGTGGAAATAGCGCGGCGCGGCAAAGCCTTGCGCGATCAGCGCGGACCCGATCACGGTACCGCGATCGACGATCAGGCTGCCATTCGCCTGGGCGGGCAGCGCGACCTGCGCGACGCCGGTAATGAGCGCGGGATAGGCGAGGCCTGTGACGCCCGCGAGCAGCAGCAGAAGAGAGGCGGCGGGGCGCAGCGCGGTGCGGATTTCGGTCAACATGGGTGTGACTTTCTCAGGCGAGATGAAGAGCGGTGACGGCCAGATCGATGAGCTTGATCCCGATGAACGGCGCGATCAGCCCGCCGACGCCGTAGATCGCGAGGTTCCGCGCGAGCAGATCGCCCGCCGGTGCGGGCCGGTACTTCACGCCCTTCAGCGCAAGCGGGACGATCGCGGGGATGATCAACGCGTTGAAGATGATCGCCGACAGGATCGCGCTTTCCGGGCGGCCAAGCCGCATCACGTTGAGCCCGGCAAGGCCCGGATAGAGCACGACGAAGATCGCAGGCAGGATCGCGAAATATTTCGCCACGTCGTTCGAAATCGAGAAGGTCGTCAGCGCGCCGCGGGTCATCAGCAATTGCTTACCCAAGCCCACGATCTCGATCAGCTTGGTCGGATCGCTGTCGAGATCGACCATGTTGCCCGCCTCGCGCGCGGCTTGGGTGCCGGTGTTCATCGCCACGCCGACGTCGGACTGCGCCAGAGCCGGGGCATCGTTGGTGCCGTCGCCGCACATCGCGACGAGCTTGCCGCCTTCCTGTTCCTTACGGATCAGGGCCAACTTGTCCTCGGGCGTCGCCTCGGCGAGGAAATCATCGACTCCACTTTCCGCGGCGATGCTCGCGGCGGTCAGCGGGTTGTCGCCGGTGATCATCACCGTGCGGATCCCCATCCGGCGCAGTTCGCCGAAGCGTTCGCGAATGCCCGCCTTGACGATATCCTTGAGCTGGACGACGCCGAGCAGACGGTTGCCATCGGCGACCGCGAGCGGGGTGGCGCCGCTCCGCGCGATCTCATCCGCGATCTTGCGCAGCGCATCGGCATTCGGCGCATCGGGCAGGCGCTTCAGGATCGCGTCGACCGCCCCCTTTACCAAGGCGCGGTCCCCGATCTGGAGGCCAGAGACGCGCGTCTGCGACGTGAACTTGATCTCCTCGGCCCCGGCCGGAGCCGCCTCGCCCGCGCCTGCGAGCACGACGATCGAGCGGCCTTCGGGTGTCTCGTCCGACAGGCTGGCGAGGCGCGCGGCGGCGGTCAGCTCGGCCAGCGAAACGCCGGGCACGGGCAGGAACGCCGTCGCCTGACGATCGCCGATCGTGATCGTGATCGTGCCGGTCTTGTCGAGCAGCAGCGTGTCGATATCGCCTGCGGCCTCGACCGCACGACCCGATTTCGCGAGCACGTTGAAGCGCACCAGCCGGTCCATCCCTGCGATCCCGATCGCCGACAGCAACGCCGAGATCGTCGTCGGGATGAGCGTGACGAACAACGCGACCAGCACCGGGATGGCAAGGCTCCCCCCGGCATAGGCAGCAAACGCCGGCAGCGTGCCGACCGCGATCAGAAAGATCAGCGTCAACCCGGCAAGCAGGATCGTCAGCGCAACCTCATTGGGCGTCTTCTGGCGGCTCGCCCCCTCGACCAGCGCGATCATCCGGTCCAGAAACCCCTGCCCCTGTGCCGCGGTCACGCGCACCGTGATTTTATCCGAAATGACGCGCGTGCCTGCGGTAACCGCCGACCGGTCGCCACCGCCCTCGCGGATCACCGGCGCGCTTTCGCCCGTGATGGCGGCTTCGTTGACGCTCGCGACACCGGCAATCACTTCGCCGTCAGCCGGGATCAGGTCGCCGGTTTCGACCAGCACTTCGTCGCCGATCTGGAGCCGCGTCGCATCGACCATTTCCCAGGCGTCGGCCACGCCGATCAACTTCTTGGCGCGCAGATCGGCCTTGGTCGAACGGAGCGACGCGGCCTGAGCCTTGCCGCGTCCTTCCGCCATCGCCTCGGCGAAATTGCCGAACAGGACGGTCAGCCACAGCCAGAAGACGAGCTGCGCCTGAAAGGCGATGCCGCTCGATCCCGTCGCGATGCCCTTGATGAGCAACACCGTCGACAGCGCCGCGACGATGCCGGTCACGAACATCACCGGGTTGCGGATCAGCGTGCGCGGATCGAGCTTGACGAGGGCGTCGCGCGCGGCGGTCGCGATCAGCGGGCCGGTGAAGAGCGAAGTCTGGTTTGCCATGTCGATAAGCCTTTAGAGAAGCGTGCCGGCGGCGACTTGCGCCTGATCGGCGATCGGTCCGAGCACGAGGGCCGGCAGGAAGGTGAGCCCACCGACGATGAGGATGACCGCGGCCAGCAGCCCGATCCACAGCCCGCCCGTGGTCGGGAAGGAACCCGCACCCGCCGGGATGACGCGCTTGGCCGCCAGCCCGCCGGCAATGCCGAGCACGGGCAGGATCACTCCGAAACGCCCGACGAACATCCCGAGTGCAAGCAGCAGATTGTAGAAGGGCGTGTTCCCGGAGAGGCCGCCGAACGCCGAGCCATTGTTCGCCGCTGCGCTGGAGAAGGCGTAGAGGATCTCGCTAAAGCCATGCGGCCCCTTGGCGAGCGGTCCGGCCAATCCGGCGGGAAGCACGCTGGCGATCGCGGCGAGGCCCAGGATCATCAGCGGCGGGATGAAGATCGCGATGACGCTCAGCTTCATCTCGCGCGCCTCGATCTTCTTGCCGACATATTCGGGGGTGCGGCCGACCATCAGCCCGGCGATGAACACCGCGAGGATCGCGTAGATCAGCACCGCATACAGCCCCGACCCGACCCCGCCGATGACCAGTTCGCCCAATTGCATGTTGAACAGCGGCACCAACCCGCCAAGCGGCGTGAAGCTGTCATGCGCGGCGATGACGGCACCGGTCGAGGTCGCGGTGGTAACGGTCGCGAACAATGCCGACGCAGCCACGCCGAAGCGCACTTCCTTGCCCTCCATATTGCCGCCCGCGACACCAAGCGCATGGTGCACCGGGTTGCCGGCCGCTTCCGCGCCGTACGCCACCGCGATGCCACCGGCGAACAGCAGCAGCATCGCTGCCAGGATCGCCCAGCCCTGCCGGACATTACCGACCGCCTTGCCAAAGGTGATCGTCAGCCCCGCGCCGAGCACGAACATGCTGAGCAACTGCACGAGATTGCTAATCGCCGAAGGGTTTTCGAACGGATGGGCCGAGTTGGCGTTGAAGAAGCCGCCACCATTGGTGCCAAGCATCTTGATCGCGAGCTGAGACGCCACTGGCCCGAGTGCGATGACCTGTTTGGCGCCCTCGACCGTCGTCGCGCCGACCGATGCCGCGAACGTCTGGGGCACCCCGAGCGCGACGTAGATGAGCGCAAGCACGATGCTCGCGGGCAGCAGCAGGTATAGCGTGACGCGGGTGACATCGACCCAGAAATTGCCGATGCCGCTGGCCTGCCGCCGCGCAAAGCCGCGGATCAGCGCGAACGCCACCGCAAGGCCTGTCGCCGCCGACAGGAAATTCTGCACCGTCAGGCCGACCATTTGCGACAGATGCGACAGCGTGCTTTCGCCGCCGTAATTCTGCCAATTGGTGTTGGTGACGAAACTGACCGCGGTGTTGAAGGCGAGCAGATTTTCGACCGCGGGGAAGCCTTGCGGGTTGAGCGGCAAGACGCCCTGCAGCTTCAGCACCGCGAACAGGAACGCGATGCCGAGCAGGTTGAATGTCATCAGCGAAACCGCGTAGCCGACCCAGCTTTGTTCGGCCTTTGGATCGGCGCCGATCAGCTTGAACAGCACGCGCTCACCCGGCAGGCTGTCGCGCGCGTACAACGCATGCATCCAATTGCCCGCCGGCTTGGCGAGCGCCACCACGATGGCGGTGAAGAGCACGATCAAGCTCCATCCAGCGAAGGTCATCGCCGCGCTCCCGCTCAATACCGCTCGGGCCGTGCGAGCACGGCGAGCAGGTAAATAAGGATGATGGCGAGCGTGATCGCGCCGAGGATGAGATCTGTGGACATAAGGCCGCCTTTGATGGTCAGGCGGACTGGCTATCGCGGAAGCGCGTTAAGCCGCGCGAGGCATTGTCGGGCGCAGGCGTAACGGGAGCGTAAAACATATCGGAACGCGGTCCTGCGGTGCGCGCAGAAACATTCGGGCCGAGCCGAAAACAGGCAGAGCAACCTTGCCCGCCGCCGTCCGGGAATGCTGGTAGGAGCGTTCCCGATCGGCTAGGGCTGCGCGCGTTTCGCGGTGGAAATCTTCCGCGAGCCGGATCCGCAACGCATTCAGGTCACGATACGAACCGGGCTGCATATGGGGCAATGGATGACGATTCCGATGGTGTTCGACGGTGCCTGTCTGGTGGCGACGCCGCCACGGCGTGCCGCAGGGCACCGGGTGTCAGCGTCTGTTTCATGACGCCCGCGCGGCCCGCTGCCTCCGTACTTGCTCGCTCAGGTGCACGCGCCCGCGTCGCGGCGCGCGATTTCCGCGGCTGGCTGCGCGCAAGCGAAGCGTCGTTCATCGTGCTGGCGATCGCCGTCGGCGCGGGCGCGGGGCTCCTCAGCGTTGTGCTGGGCGCGCTTGCGCGCACGCTGCAGCATCTGCTGTTCGCGCTTCCCGCCGATACACGGTTGAGCGCCATCGGTCAGTTGAGCCTGGCCAGTCTCGCGGTTTTGCCGCTCGGCGGCGCGGTGCTCGCGCTGTTCAGTTTCGCAACGCGCGCACGCAAGCGCCGCCTCATCGACGCCGTCGAGGCGAATGCGCTGCATGGAGGGCGGATGTCGCTGCCCGACAGCCTGGTCATCTCTGGCCAGACGATTTTGTCGAATGGCTTCGGCGCTTCGGTCGGGCTCGAAGCGGCCTATGCCCAAATGGGGGGTGCGGCTGCGTCGGTTCTCGGGGGCTGGCTGAAGCTACGACGCGCGGACCAGCGAACCCTGGTCGGTGCCGGGGCGGGTGCCGCAATCGCGGCAGCATTCGGAGCACCGCTCGCCGGTGCATTCTACGCCTTTGAGATCGTCATCGGCACCTATTCGCCGGCGGCAATCGCCCCGGTCGCGGCAGCCGCACTCGCTGGTGCGCTGGTCGCCCAACTCTTTGGCGTTCAGCCATATCTGATCGATGTCGCATCCAACACGCTCGTCGAGACGCATCATTATCTGATTTACGGTGGGTTGGGTGCGATCTGCGCATTGCTCGGCATCGCGCTGATGCGCGCCGTGGCCTTGGTCGAGCGCGGGTCGCGCCAACGCTGGCTACCTGATTGGGCGCGCCCCATCGTCGGCGGTCTGCTGCTGATTCCGGTCGCGATCGTTTCGCCCCAAGTGCTGTCCGCTGGCCACGGTGCGCTCCATGCCGATCTGGCGGTTGGCGCGTCGATCGGCTTCATTGTGCTCGTGCTGTGCGCCAAGAGTGCCGCGTCTATTATCTCGCTCGGTTTCGGGTTTCGCGGGGGGCTGTTCTTTGCGTCGCTGTTTCTCGGCACGCTGATCGGCCACTTATTCGCCGATAGTCTGGCGCTGGTGGCGGGTCATGTCGTGATCGATCCGCGCAACGCTGCACTGGTCGGCATGGCAGCCTTCGCGGTTGCCGTTGTCGGTGGCCCGATGACCATGGCGATGCTGGTATTGCAGGCGACGCATGATTTTTCCCTGACCGGAGCAGTCATAGCCGCATCGCTGGTCGCATCGGCGATCGTGCGCGAACTGTTCGGCTATTCCTTCTCGACTTGGCGTCTGCATTTGCGCGGCGAGACGATCAAGAGTGCGCGCGATGTCGGATGGGTCAAGACGCTCACCGCCGGACGGATGATGCGCAAGGAAACGCGCGCGACGCCAGCAGCGATTTCCATTGCGGAGTTTCGACGCGCCTTCCCGCTCGGATCGACCAGCCGGGTCGTGCTGACCGATGCGCAAGATGCCTATGCCGGAATCGTGGTGGTGCCGACCGCGTATGCAGAGGGGCTTGAACCGGAGGCGAGCGTCGCGACGCTGGCGACAGGTCACGCGCTGGTCCTCACGCCGGATATGGATATCGCGGCAGTGATGGCGAGTTTCGACGAAGCGCGCACCGACGAACTTGCGGTGCTTTCCAGCGATCGCTGCGTCCTTGGCATCGTGTCGGAAAGTTATGTCCGGCGACGCTATGCCGAGGAACTGGAGAAAGCGCAGCGCGAACTTTTCGGCGAACGCTGATCCGCCTGCGCGGCCAGGCGCCGCCGACAGATGGTCAGAACGGAAAGAATGTCTGGGTCGCGGCGATCGCAACGGCCGCCGTAATCAAATTGAGCGGCAGGCCGACCCGCAGGAAATCGGTATAGCGATACCGGCCGAGCTGATAGACGATGACGTTGGTCTGGTAACCGAACGGCGTCGCGAACGATGCGCTGCCCGCGATCATGACCACGACGAGAAAGGGGCGCGGGCTTACGCCGAGGCTTTCTGCCAGTGCCACGGCCACCGGCGTGACCAGCACCGCCACGGTCGCGTTCGAGAGCAGTTCGGTCAGCACCATCGTCAGCCCATAGAGCACGATGAGCGCGGTCAGCGGGCTCACCCTCTTCAGCGAGGCGATCAGCGTCGTGGTGGCAGCACTCGCCAGCCCGCTCTGCGCCATCGCGATACCGAGCACGACCATGCCAGCGATGAGGATCAGGATCTGCGGGCGCAATCCGCCATATGCCTGGTCGGCCGAGATGACGCGCAGCAGGATCAGCAGCACCGCGCCCGCAAACGCCGTTGCCGCGATCGGTGCGACATTGAAGGCCGCTAGCAGGATCGCGCCCACGAACGTCGCCAGCGCGATGCCGGCCTTTATCGGCTGTAGCGGACGGCGTTCGGCGAAGACTTCGGCGTCGCCAATCTGTCCTCCCGCGGCCACGATCGGCGCATCCGGCAAGCTATCGTCGGGATCGAGCATCCGCGTGCCCATCAGCTTCCCGCTGAACAGCAGCAGATACAGCCCCCCCGCCAGCGCGACCGGAACGCCCACGGGCGTGATCTCGAAGATGCCGAAGCGGCTCTGCCCCGCGATCCGCGCCATGTCGTCGACCAGCAGGTTGGTCGAGGTGCCGAGCAGCGTGCAGCATCCGCCAAGGATGGTGATGTAGGACAGCGGCATCAGGAAGCGTTTCGCCGACAAGTGCAGACTCGCGGCGACATCCTTGACGACGGGGGCGGTCAAGACGACGATCGGCGTGCTGTTCAACACGCTCGACAGAAGCCCCGCGACCCCCAGCAGCAGCCACACGCCGGTCGCCCCGAGCCTTTGGCACATCGCGACCGCAGCCTCGATCGCACGATCGAGCAGCCCGGACAATTCGAGCGCATAGGAAATGACGAACAGCGAAGCGAGCGCGATGATGGCGGGACTGGCGAACGCGCCCTGGACGTCGACGGGACGGACCACGCCGGTCATCAACAGCACGGCGGCACCGGCCAGCGCAACCACGTCGGCGCGAACCTTGTCCCAGATCAGCGCGGCCACGACGAGTGCCAGGACCGACAGGGTGATGAGTTGATCGATCGTCATGCGTCCCTCATCGTCGGTTTGCTTCCGACGCTGCTCATCCTCACCTTTAGCGCTTGCGCTATGGAGCATTGCGCGAATTTTGCTATCGTCTTCAGATGCATGAGCCGTCGCCCCGCACCAGTCGCCTCGCCTTCGCCGGCGCGGTCGCGGCCGTTGTCCTGCTCGGCGGGGGCGGATTTCTGCTCGGGCGGAGCACCGTGCCGGAGGCTCCGCCAACGGTCGTAATACCGTCGCCTGCGCCTGCGGCACCGCCTGAAGCAGCCGCGAAGCCGGTCGTGCGGGTGCTCGCGCGGGGCGACGTAATCGGGATCGCCAATGCGGCTGCGGACGCTGCCTCGGCGGGGCAACCTATGCCCCTAAGTGTCACCGCGGCCGATGCGCAGCGTTTCGAAATTTATCTGCCGTTCGGCTGCGACGGCCCAGTATCGGGCGACAGTATCGAGCCGTTCCGATGGCGCTACGACAGCGAGACGGCCTCGCTGCGCATCTCCGTCGCGCCGGTCGCCTTCGATCCGGAGGAATGGCTTCACGCGCAATCGTCGGAAGGCAGCGGGGGGGAGCCGACCGCGGCGAGCGAGGCCATTGAGGGCTTCTGGGTCACCCGCCCGTGGTCGTCGCAGGAGACTTGCGCACGCGAGGCCGATCCGAGCGCGCAGCGCGGCACCGATCCGGTGACGCTGCCCGGCCAGACGCTGGGGCTCGCGCAAGTCTTTACCGATGAGGATTCGCGAAGCGCGCGGCGGGGCGGCAAGCCCTATGAAAGCGTGACCAGATTGAAGCAGGACGATCTCAGGATCGACCAGGGCCTGCGCGTTCGGCTTCGCGGGCGCATCACCCGGTTTCCCGAAGGGGCGACGGTGCGTTGCCGACAGCCGGCGGGCAAGGAGCAGCGTCCGGTCTGTCTGGTCGCCGTGACCTTTGACGATGTGGCGATCGACAATCCCGCGACCAAGGATGTCATCGCGACCTGGGCAGCGCCGAGCCGCGGCTAGGGCAATGACCGCCACAACGCCGCTTGCCGTTCGGCGGCGTCGGTGAAGGGAGAGGGCGGCACAGAGGATCGGCACCGTGAAGCGCGCTTTCGTCAGCCCGAAGGCGGCCACCGCCACACGCGATGATCCAACCGCGTTGATCACCGGCATCCCCGTCGACGCTATTCGTCTCGGCACGATATGGAGGCCGCCGCCTATACCGAAAAAACCTGATGGAATTTCTCTGCGAGCATTTCGGCGCGAAATAGCCCAGGCGGTGTGCATTCGAATCGCGACGCCCGCGACGACCATCGCCGCGCGGGGATGGTGCGCTGCTAAACAGTCGAATGCCGCCTCAAAACAAGGAGTTTGACGTGAACGGAAACCGCATTGCCGATAGCAGGTTCGCAAATCGGATCATGGATGCGGATGCGGCGGCCAGCCTGATTTCCAACGGCATGACGATCGGCATGAGCGGGTTCACCGGATCGGGCTATCCCAAGGCGGTGCCGCTCGCATTGGCACAGCGGATCGAAGCGGCACACGCTGCCGGCGATCCGTTTCGCTGCCGCGTCTGGACGGGCGCGTCGACCGGCCCCGAATTGGATGGCGCGCTGGCCAAGGCGGACGGAATCGAGTTCCGCTTGCCCTATAATTCCGATCCGATCGCGCGAGAGAAGATCAATCGCGGCGAGATGGAATATTTCGACATGCACCTTAGCCAGGTCGCGCCGATGGCGTGGCAGGGCTTTCTCGGGCCGCTCGACGTGGCGGTCATCGAAGTTTCGGGCATTCGCGCCGACGGATCGCTGATCCCATCGTCCTCGGTGGGCAACAACAAGACCTGGCTCGATCGCGCTGAAGGCGTGATCCTTGAGGTCAATCGCTGGCAGAACCCTGCGCTCGAGGGGATGCACGACATCTATTATGGCACCGCATTGCCGCCCCACCGTATTCCGATACCTCTCGTGCGGGCGGACGACCGCATCGGCGAGGCTTATTTTCGGTGCGATCCCGACAAGATCATCGCGATTGTGGAAACCGACGCACCCGATCGCAACCTGCCCTTTGCGGCGCCGGATGCGGCGGCGCACGCCATTGCCGGGCATCTGATCGAATTTTTCCGCCATGAGGTCGCCAGGGGAAGGCTGCCCGCGTCGCTGCTGCCGCTACAATCGGGGGTCGGCAATATCGCCAATGCGGTGCTGACCGGGCTGGTGACAGGTCCGTTCGAGGACATGACATCCTATACCGAGGTGATCCAGGACGGGATGCTGGACTTGCTCGATTCGGGCAGGTTACGCATGGCTTCGGCCACCGCCTTTTCGCTCAGTCCCGACGCGGCGATGCGACTGAATGCCGATATGGGGCGCTATCGCGACAAGATGATCCTGCGACCGCAGGAAATCAGCAATCACCCAGAATTGATCCGGCGGCTTGGCTGCCTGGCGATGAACGGCCTGATCGAGGCGGACATCTATGGCAACGTCAATTCGACCCACATCATGGGATCGCGGATCCAGAATGGCATCGGCGGTTCGGGCGATTTTGCGCGCAACGCCTATATTTCCATCTTCATGACGCCTTCGACCGCTAAGGGCGGCAAGATTTCCGCGATCGTGCCACAGGCGAGCCACGTCGATCATATCAGCCAGGACGTCCAGATATTGATCACCGAGCAGGGACTGGCCGATCTTCGCGGCCTCAGCCCAAAACAGCGGGCCGCCGTCATCATCGAGAAGTGTGCGCATCCCGACTATCGGCCCGCGCTGGCCGATTATTACCGCCGGGCGCGTGACGGTTCCTATGGCCAGCAATCCCCCTCCTTACCCGGCGAAGCGCTGTCCTGGCATCAGCGCTTCATCGACACGGGCTCGATGATGCCAGGCTGACATATCGAACAATCCTGCTGGCGCCAGCGGTGCTTGCGGCGACACTCATGACGGACGGTCGTGGCCGGGTGCGGCCACAAACCAAGGAGCTAGAGGATCCTGGCGAACATGGCGGCTGAACCGCGCGCCGACGATGCTGCCGAACGCTCGGCGCTCGGCGCGCGCCGCCATCTCGATTGGAGCGGTCCGCGCCAACGCAGCGAGGAAGGCGGCTGATGCGGGTCAACGCCTCTATTGCGCCGACCGACGTCTCGCCTTGTGCGAGCAGCGTGGCGATCCGGCGGAGGCGGCATCGTGGCCCAGCGGGCGCATCACTGATTTCAAGGATATTGGCGGAGACGGAGGGATTCGAACCCTCGGTGGGAGTAAACCCCCCACGGCGGTTTAGCAAACCGCTGGTTTCAGCCACTCACCCACGTCTCCGGATCACAGCGAAGTGGCGCTATAGCCGCGCCGGCGTCCGTGATCAACCATGCATCACACGGGCGCTCGGCGCGAAATCGACTCGCTTGGTCGCGCCGATGCCGCGCCGTTCATTGTCGGGACAGGCTCCACGGCGCTACGCTCCGTCTTTGAATTTCCGGGGGAGACGGTGATGCGGCGGATAGCGATTGGATATGGGCGAGCGAGCCTCATGTTCGCCCTCGCGGTCGTAACGGCCAGCGCGCCGCTTGCCGCGCAGCAAGTGCGCACGATCGATCCCACTCAAACGATCGATGCGGATTTACGAGCGCGTGGATCGACCAGCGCACCGCAGACCAGCTATCCGGCAGCGCCCGCCGCGACACCGACCGACCCAGACGCCCGGCGCTACCCCGACGCCCCGCAATCGAATGCGCCGGTGCCGACCGGCCCTGCACAAGCGCCCCCAATGGGCGAGCAAAGCGCACAAACAGTCGCCCGCGATGGGGCAGGTGCCGAATCGGCCGCGAGCCAGACCTTTCAGCAACAGGAATTGCTGAGTGCTGCCGAGGGCACGTTCGGCAAGGGTGCGGCGGGGCTTGCCGGCATTCTCGAACGCACGCTCAAGGAACAGGGCCGCCCCAATGCCTATATCGCTGGACGCGAAGCATCGGGCGCGGTTGTCGTCGGCCTTCGCTATGGCAAGGGGACGATGTTTCACAAGGTCGAGGGTCAGCAGCCCGTCTACTGGACTGGGCCCTCGGTTGGGTTCGATCTTGGCGGCGATGCCAACAAGGTCTTCGTCTTGGTCTACAATTTATACGATTCGGAGGAACTCTATCACCGCTTCCCGGCGGCGGAGGGTCGGCTGTACGTCATTGGCGGGTTTACCGCATCCTATCTGCGGCGCGGGAACATCGTGGTGATCCCGATCCGGCTCGGCGTCGGCTGGCGGCAGGGCGTCAATGTCGGCTATATGAAGTTCAGCCACAAATCGAAGTGGTTCCCGTTTTAAGGCGCAGCGCGGCAGGCGGCGACGCCGACTGACTCGCGCAAGCCCGGCCGACGGGGCTTGCCCCGGTCGACGACGCGGGCTTTGCCCGCGTCCCCGTAAGCGCCTAAGCTCGCCCCTATGCCGCTCACCCGCCAAATCCTCCGTGTCCTGCTCGCCGTCGCTTATCTCGTCGCGGGCGTGCTCCACATCCTCAACCCCGCCCCGTTCCTCGGCATCACCCCCCCTTGGGTGCCTTACGCCGCGCAGGTGATCCTGTTCACCGGCCTGTGCGAAGTGGCAGGCGCCATCGGCCTGTTCGTGCCGCGCCTGCGCTGGTGGGCGGGGGTGCTGCTGGCGGCGTATGCGGTGTGCGTCTATCCGGCCAACGTGAAGCACGCGGTCGATTACGTCACGCATGGCACTGGCGGATTGAGCCTGTGGTACCATATCCCGCGTCTGGCATTTCAACCCGTGATCGTGTGGTGGGCGTTGTTCGCCGGTGCGGTCATCGACTGGCCGTTCAAGCCCCGGAGTGCGCGCGCATGAGCATCGACGATACGATCATCGACACCCCCGACGGCCCGATGACCTATGCCCAGTGGAAGAAGAAACACCCGGTGCAGATCCCCTCGCGCCGCACCAAGGGCAAGGATTTGCCAGTCAAGGTGAAGCGCTTCACCGAAAAATAGCGTCTCCCCATCTCGCAACATCCCCACCTGCAGTCGCGCATGGCACTATCGCGCGCGTCATCCGTTTGCGCGTCTGACCTTGCCCGTCGATCCTCGGCGGGCCGGACGGAACGAAGGGACAGCATGATGAACTCGACGGGTTTCAAGGGCGATGCGCAGAACGTTGGTGGCAGCCTCAAGCAAGCCGCGGGCGACGCGCTCGGTGACCGCAGCTTGCAGCGCGACGGCATCGCCGATCAAATGACCGGCGGGGTCAACAAGGTGATCGGCGCTGCGCAGGATGCGATTGCGGCCGGCCCCGGTCCGATCCTCGATCAGGCGCGCAGCTTTGCGCGTGAGAAGCCCTGGGCGACCGCGGCGCTGGTCGGCACGCTGGGCCTGGCGCTCTACAACACGCTGCGCGGCCGGAAATAAGGATGCGGGGGCGGCCGTGCGGTCGCCCCCACGATCCGGCCTAATCGACCAACCGCCATCCGATCGTCTCGCCGCCATGAAACGGCACCAGCGCCAGCGCGCCCTCGCCGATCCGATCGGGCACGCGCTGTCCGGCGCGCTCAAGCGTCACCGTCTCGGTATTGAGCGGCAGGCCATAAAATCGTGGACCATGTTCGGAGGCGAACCCCGCGAACTTGTCGAGCGCGCTTTCCTCATCGAACACCGCCGCATAGCTTTCGATCGCGTACGGCGCGTTGAAAATCCCCGCACAGCCGCACGCCGCCTCCTTGCGATCGATCTCATGCGGCGCACTATCGGTGCCCAGGAAAAACGCCGGCGATCCCGACACCGCCGCCGCGCGCACCGCCAGCCTGTGCCGCTCGCGCTTCACCACGGGCAGGCAATACGCATGCGGCCGCAATCCCCCGTCGAACAACGCATTGCGGTTGAGGTGGAGGTGCTGCGGCGTGATCGTCGCGGCGACCATCGGCCCGCTCGCGGTCACGAAATCGACCGCTTCGGCGGTGGTGATATGTTCGAACACGATCTTCAGCGCCGGAAAATCGCGCACCAGCGGGGCGAGCGTACGTTCGACGAACACCGCCTCGCGGTCGAAAATGTCGATCTCACGGTCGGTCACTTCGCCGTGGATCAACAGCGGCATGCCGATTCGCTGCAGCGTTTCGAGCACCGTGCGCAGCGCGCGGATGTCGGTAACGCCGTGGCTCGAATTGGTCGTCGCGTGCGCCGGATACAGCTTGCACGCCGCCCACACGCCCTGTGCGAAACCACGCTCAATTTCCTGTGGATCGGCAGCGTCGGTCAGATAGCACGTCATCAACGGCGTAAAATCCATCCCCTCGGGCACCGCCGCCAGGATCCGCGCGCGATACGCTTCGGCATCGGCGATCCGCGTGATGGGGGGCGCGAGGTTGGGCATTACGATCGCGCGCGCGAACTGCCGCGCGGTATGCGGCACGACCGCGTGCAGCATCGCGCCGTCGCGCAAATGCACATGCCAGTCATCGGGGCGGCGGATCGTGAGGCGTTCGGTCATACCCTTGCCTAGCGCGCGTCCACGCGAATCGCCAGCCGCACACCGTAGCGCCATTGCGGGTGCCCCGCGCCACGCCTAGCTATGACCCATGGCCGCAACCACCCTTGTCGATCGCGCAGTCCTCCGCCTCTCGGGGGATGACCCCCGCGGTTTCCTGCAGGGCCTTGTCACGCAGGACACCGCCAGCGTCTCCCAGGGCGCGCCGCAATATGGCGGCCTGCTCACCCCGCAAGGCAAGGCGCTGTTCGATTTCATCCTGTGGGCTGACCCGGATGACCCAAGCGCGATCCTGATCGATTGCGAAGCCGGCGCTGCCGACGCCCTCGCCCGTCGCCTGACACTCTACCGCCTGCGCCGCGCGATCACGATCGAGCGCACCGACATCGCCGTCCACTGGTCGCCGAACGGGGGTGAGGGCGTTTCCGACCCCCGCCTTTCCGACCCCCGCCTTTCCGAACTCGGCTATCGCTGGCTCGGCGCGCCCGGCGAACCCGTCGGCGGCTGGCACGCGCACCGTTTGGCGCTGGGCGTTACCGAGGGTGTTGCCGAACTCGGCAGCGACCAGACGCTATGGCTCGAAACCAACGCGCGCGAACTGCACGGCGTCAGCTTCACCAAAGGCTGTTACGTCGGCCAGGAAAACACCGCCCGGATGCACCACCGCGCCAAGGTCAACCGCCGTCTGATCGTAGCCCCGCTCGGCGACCCCGGCGAGCGCACGCGCGCCACCTATCCGGAGCTCGGCCTGATGGTAGAATTACGCCGCGTCGAGGCGCTGGGGGATGCGCTGGTGCCGGGGTGGCTGGTCGGGGCGCTGGCCCAAAGCGCCGAGTCCTGATCCCCTTCCCCAAAGGAAGGGACTGGCTTCACCGCCCGATCGATGAATACGCAAACCCCGCCTTTTCCGCGTCGCTCGGCGGATAGACGTTGCGCAGATCGACCATCACCGGTGCGGCCATCGTGCCCGCCAGCCGCTTGAGGTCGAGCGCACGGTAGATATCCCATTCGGTTACGATCACGACCGCGTCGGCCCCCGCCGCCGCTTCATACGCATCGCGGCAATAGGCGATCTCGGGCATCATGCCCTTGGCGATCTCCATCCCTTCCGGATCGTGCGCGCGCACGCTGACTCCGGCGTCGAGCAGGCTCTGCACGATCGCGAGGCTCGGCGCGTCACGCATGTCGTCGGTATTGGGTTTGAAGGTCAGGCCAAGCACCGCCACGGTCTTGCCCCGCGCCCCGCTAACGCCGTCGCCGCCGAGCGCGGTGATGACCTTGCGCCCCATTGCGCGCTTGCGCGTGTCGTTGACTTGCACCACCGCCTCGACGATCCGAACCGGCGTTTCATAATCCTCGGCGGTCTTGAGCAGGGCGAGCGTATCCTTGGGGAAGCACGACCCGCCATAGCCAGGGCCTGCGTGCAGGAACTTCGAACCGATCCGGTTATCGAGCCCAATCCCGCGCGACACATCCTGCACGTTCGCGCCGACCGCTTCGCACAGATCGGCAATTTCGTTGATGAAGGTAATCTTGGTCGCCAGAAAAGCATTGGCGGCATATTTGATCAGTTCGGACGTGCGCCGTCCGGTGAACAGGATCGGGCTTTCGTTGAGATAGAGCGGACGGTACACATCGCGCATCACTTGCTGCGCGCGCGCATCTTCAGTGCCGATCACGATTCGGTCGGGGCGCTTGAAGTCGCCGATCGCGGCACCCTCGCGCAGGAATTCCGGGTTGGAAACGACCGCGATTGGAAAATCGCCAGCCTGCTCCTTCAGGATTTCTTCGACCTTGTCGCCAGTACCGACCGGGACGGTCGATTTGGTCACGATGACCACGGGGCCGTCGATCGCCTCGGCAATTTCGCGCGTCGCGGCGAAAACATAGCTCAGGTCGGCATGGCCATCTCCGCGGCGCGACGGCGTGCCGACCGCGATGAATACCGCATCGGCCCCGGCCACTGCTGCCTTTAGGTCGGTGGTGAATTTCAACCGTCCCGCCGCTACGTTGGTCGCGACCAGCGTGTCCAGGCCCGGCTCGAAGATCGGCATCCTGCCCGCTTCAAGCGCGGCGATCTTGCTCGCGTCCTTGTCGACGCAAATCACGTCATGACCGAAATCCGAAAAGCATGCCCCAGAGACCAGGCCGACATAGCCCGAGCCGATCATCGTAATCCGCATGATGCTCCCTTTATTCCGCCACAGGCGACCCACCGTCGTTTTTGGTCGTTCGCCACAATATCGCCGTTCGCTCTAACCGATCACTTGGCAAATGCCAGCCCTGTGTGCGGCGCAACACGATCCAGTCGAGGACGTGCATGCGATATCGCGCTGCGACCGAGCCACTCCGCAAAAATAACGAAAAAGGGGAGACCAGCCGTGGCTGATCTCCCCGATTTCTCGACCTTAAGGTCGGGTAGGGCTTAGTTGCCCGAACCCGGACCGTAAGTGACTTCGACGCGACGGTTCTGAACCTCACGCACGCCGTCAGCAGTCTCGACGCGCGGACGGCTTTCGCCGAACGCTTCCGAGGTGATGACGCCAGCGGGGATCGAATGCGCGGCCAGGTAAGCCTGAACCGACTCATTGCGACGCTGCGACAGGCCGACGTTGTAAGCGGGCGCACCCGACTTATCGGCGTGACCGGCCAGCATGACGCTTGCGCTACCGCAATTCTGATACTGCGCAACCGCGCCGTCCAGAATGGCTGCTGCTTCTGGCGTAACGTCCGACTTGTCCCATTCGAAGAACACGATGAACGGACCAGGCGAGCACGGCGTTGCAACCGGAGGCGGCGGAGGCGTTGGCTCAACCGGCGGCGGCGGCGGCGCTTCGACAACCGGCGGCGGCGGCGGTGCCGCTGGCTCACCGAAGTTGTAGGTCAGACCACCGAGCAGGCTGTGCGTGCGGAACTTGCCGTTGAACGACGTTCCCGCAACGTTGACCAGCTTGACGTTGTCCGCGGTGAAGAAACGATACTTCAGCGACGCATCGATATGCTTCGTGATCGGCGCACGAACACCGGCCAAGCCCTGATAGGCGAAAACCGTGTCGCTATCGTCCAGGAAGTTCTGACGCGTGTTGAGCTGCGCACGTTCCTTGACGCGAGCAACACCGACACCACCGCCGACGAAGCCCTGGATGCCGTCGTCATCACCGAAATCGACGAGGCCATTGACCATGAAGCTCAGAGCCGAACTGCGGCCACCGACATAGTCGAAGGTACCCGGATTAACGCCGGCCGGACGGCCAAGCGAATTCAGCACCGGCGTCGTTACCGTCGTGCGGTACGAATCCATCGTTGCCGCCTTGTAGCCGACTTCGGCTTCAAGCCGGAAACGACCCAGGTCGTAACCGATGACGCCATCGACGTCGTACCCGTAATTGTGATCGACGGTTCCACCCTGACGGACGGCACCGATATCAAACTTAATGTCTTCCACGATCATGGCGCCACCTTCGACACCCACGTACCACGCGTTGTCGCGTGCGAGGGCTGGTGTGGCGACGAGAGCAGTGGAGGCAAGCGCCATAGCAACGGCAAGCTTCCGCATAAAAATCCCCTTCTTCTGGTTGTCACTCGGACAGCGCTAACTCCCTACCTAATGCTTGGTTTCCACGCAAGCGCACAAATACATGCCCTGTGGCCGATCGGCCACAGCGACGGGGGAAGCGTCAGCCCTCGCTCCAGGGTCAGGTCGCGATCAGCCCATGTGTTCGCAGTGCAGCAAGAATCGCGGTGATCGCTATGCGTGCTTCGGTGTCAGGCGCGCTGCCCCCCGACGGCGTCGAGATCGCGCTTTGCTGTGTGCCAACCACCTTGGTCGCGGCCACCACCACCTGCGTTCCGCTCAGGCGGCCGACCGTCCATTCACCGCCGGAAAAGCGCGCAATCGCGTCATCCGCGCGGCTCCACGCGGCCATGCCGTCGTCCGCACCGATAAAGCGCCAGCCGCCCGCGCTCCACCCGGCGATCGCATTGGCCTGCCCGGTCCAGGCCCCGTTGGGGGTCGGGCCGACCACCCAACAGGCGCCCGGCGCAGGCGCCGCCGGCGGCGTATCGACACCGACTGCCTCAACCACCGGCTGCACCGCAAAATCGAGCAGCGTCAGCGCTTCGTTATAGGTCATTTCCTTCTGTGCCTGCCCGGTCTGCAACAAGGGCAGCCCCAGGCGCACGCTGGTTTCGTCGCTCACACTCGGTCTCCTTACTCTGCCCAATCGGGGATTCGAATCGTCGCAGCCGCCGATTCGCCAAGCGCGCCGACCTGTCGCATCGTGAGCGTCACGCCACCCACGCGGTCCGCTCGCGACACCAGCAACATTGGCGCGACCGTCTCGATCGTGCGCGCGCTGCCGTCGTCGCGCAGCAGAACGGCGCGATACGCTTCGCGCTCTTCGCCCAGCGGCGCATCGACGCCGTCGATCCAGCGCCAGCCGATTCTGCTGCGTCGCAGCCATTGCACTGCAGCATCGCCATCGCCGGTCTCGCGCCAGCGCAGCCCGACGGGTGACGGCGGCAAAATCGAGTGGCCGCGCACCGCCACACGAACCTCGACTGGCCCCGCGACATCCCCCGGACCCGACGCCATGATCCGTAGCTCGCCGCCAAGCGCGGACAGCGGAAGATCGAGCGACAGGACCGATTCGGCCTCGATCAGTGCAAAGCGGTCACCGATCGCTTGCGTGCCGATCGCCGCCTCGCTCCCGCGCCGCCCACGCCACAAATGCGATAACCGCCAGCGCGTCACGTCGATTTGCTCGGCCACGCCGAATTGCAGCAGTTCCTTGCCGACCCGCGCAAGATTCGCGCCGGCATCAATCGCGCCGGGATCGGCACCCGCCAAACTCATCTCGGCATGCGCCAATTCGACCTCGAATGCCTGTAGCCGGTCGATGATCGCCGCTGGCGATGATACGGGTACCGTAACGATCTGTCCGATCACCCCTGGGGCTGCCGTCGCACCGAGCGTGTTCCAGCGCATCCCCCCATCAACGCTGTACGACAATGCTGCTCGCCGCCACCCGGGCGTCGTTCCCGCAGCCACCACCGTGACCCGCGGCGCGCGCAATAGCGAATCGTCGAGCGGCAGCGCCTCGAACGCGGCGAGCACGGTCTCGCCGCTCACCACATCGGGGGCGGACAGGACGCGGCCCGCGCTTCCCGCGACAGCCAGCGTCCCGGTCGCCAGGCGCACGCAGTCCAGGCGGACGACGCTACGCTCGAACGACCAGCCAGAAACGCGCCAGACGCCAGCCCCTCCGGCAATCGTGACAGACGCCCCCGGCAATATGTCCAGCGCTTCCCAGCCGAGCGTGAGCGTCCGCCGCTCGCGCCCCGCCTCGGCGCGCGACAGCGCCGCCTCCGCCATCGTCTTGGCGCTCCCCGCGTCGATTGCGGCCGGCATGTCGATCCGCTCTTCGCGCGTGCCTGCCCCGGGGCGTCGCGCTTGCTGCATCCCGGTCTGGAAATCGCGCGCCGGGTCGTAATGCGCCAGCATTACGCTGCGCGGCACCGTCTCCAGCGCAGCGATCGCGCGCCCTTGCTTGCTGCGCGCAGATCCGTCCGCAATCGTCTCGCTATCGGCAATTGCGCGCTCGACGGCCAGCCCGGCGCGCATCCGAACTCCGCCGTCCGCAGGCGCGAACCACGCCCCGCCCGCCACCGCGAGTGTCTCGACCACGCCGCGCACGCTGTCGCCATATGCCGCGAATCCGCCGAGCAATTGCCCCGCTTCGCCCCCGGCAATCACACCATCGGACAGGTCGGCGGCAATCGTCCCGACCGTCACCGGCCCCGCATCGGCGATCACCTCGAACGTCAGCGACGGAATGCGGTTGCCATAATCGGCGAGCTGAAAATGCTCGAACACCGCATAAGCGATCCCACGATGCGCCGGGGTCAGCCCGGCCCCTTCCGCCGCCGCAATCAGCGGATCCACATCTTGCGCCTCGCCCCCCACATGCAACCGGAACCCCGTCGCGCTCTTGAAGTCCCCGCCGCTCCCCCGCAGCAATTTGCCGTCCGCCCAGATCCTACCGACCCCAAGGATCGCCCGCGCGGACAAGGCCACCGCAAACGATGCCGAATAGCTGTAATTGGTCGTGCTCGGCTGTCCCTTGCCCGAACTGCTCGTCGCCCGGCTTTCGATCAGGTCGGTCGCCCAGATCACGCACCCGCCGATCCGCATCGTGCCGAACAGCCGCGGGATTTGCGTGCCATAGCTCGACGTCTGCAGCTTCAGCTCGGTCAGCCGCGGCCCTTCGCGGCCCTTGGGCTTGAACAGGATGTCGCGGTCGATCGCATTGCCGATCGTCGCACCGATCGCGCCGCCGATCGGCCCGCCCACCACGCTGCCGATCATCGTCAACACCAAAGTCGCCATCGCGCCGCTCCCTTAATCCCCGATCACGCGCCAGCAGCCGAGCATCGGCCACGGCGCTGCGCCCGGTCGCTCGACCACGCGGCGCAAGGCGGCATCGGCATGGACGATCCCGCCCGGCACGATCACCGCCATGTGAAATTGCGTCACGTCGCACGCGAACAGCGCGAGATCGCCCGGCCAAGGCGCATCGCCGCGCACCAGCCCGCTGGCATCCAGCCGCGCCGCCAGGATCGCCGCATCCCCACCGCGCAGCGCGTAATCGGCCGGGATATCGCCACGATATCCCGCCGCCCGCATCGCCAGCGCCGCCAGCCCGACGCAATCCAGCCCGAACACCGGGTCACGCCCGTGCACCCGAAACCGTGTGCCCACCGCCCCGCGCGCCGCCTCCACCGCGCGCTCGGCGCCCGTCATGCCCCCGGATACCGCGTCAGCAGATCGATCCCCGGCAAATACGGCTCGCCCCGGAAATTCACCGCATTGCCGAACCGCGCCGCGCACGTCGCCAGGCTCTTGTCGCACCCCTCGATCAGCTCCACCAGATCGCCCGCCGCGACCGGCAGCGCCGCGTCCGCGCGCAACGTCACCGTCGCGCCATCGGACCGCGACACCGCACTCTCCAGCCCCGAATTCGCGCCCCCGATCCAGCGCAGCAACCCCGCGCCATACGCATTGGCGCTCGGCTCTGCGGTATCGAGCGTCAGCACGCGCTCGACACACGCCACAACGCGCACCACCCGCCGCCGCCCCGCCATCGCGACGCGGCACCGCCGGTCGCCCAGCTCGGCGCGGCATTCGGGCGAGGTCGCCTCTACAACCGGCCGCTCCAGCGCCGCCGCACTTCCGCGCAGTTCCGCAGTGAACGCGCCGCGATCGGTCTCGACCGCGCCGATCACCCCCTCGCCCAGCGCGACCCTGTCCGGCTCCGCCCCCGTCCAATCGACCGCAAACAACGCCACCCGCGCCCCATCCCAGCGCCCGGCCAGCAAATCCCGCTCCCCGATCGCCGCACTGGTCAGCGCCCCTGCAATATCCATCGTATCGGCATCGAGCCCGTCGCCGCGCTTGATCGCCGACGGCGTCATCCCCGGCGCGGCGCGATGCACCAGCCCGTCGATCAGCAAATCACGGTCATGATCGGTCAACCCGATCGCCACCCCATCCCGCCGCTCGATCCGCCAGCACAAGGCGATCGTGGTCAGGGGGCCGTGGAGGAAGGTCATAAAAAGCCCTTTCTCCCTCGCCCCTACTTAGGGGAGAGGGTTGCGAAGACTTGGGTTCGCTTCTTCAGCGGGCCCTAGTCGTAGCTGGGAGAGGGGTGATGCGGCGCCATCGCGCCGCGCGGGCCATGGGCCCGCCTCGCCCCCTCTCCCCACCTTCGCTAGGCAGCAAGCTGCCAAGCTGCGGTACCCTCTCCCCCGCCGGGGGAGAGGGAGAAGGCTACTCCCGCACCTCGACCAGCGGCACCGCCGCCGCCGCGCCCGCCAGGAAGGTCGCGCGATTGACGCTCAGCCGGTCCTCGGCAAAGCGCACCGCCACATCGAACAGGAACCCCGCGCTGACGGTCACGCCCGCCGCCGGTGCCAGGTCGAGCTCGATGAACCCGCCCGCCACCACCGTGAACGCCGACGTCTCCACGCCCCCCACCGCCACCCGCACGCTCCCCGCAGCCGGCCGCGTGATCCGCCGGGACGTGTCCCCGTAAGCCTTCACCAAAGCGAAACGCACGCGCACCCCAGCACCCACGCCCAGCACCTGATCCGCCGCCCCCGGCACCGCGCCGCCGGACGAAAAATCGAACGGATCGCGCAACCGAAACCCGCGCGCTGGCCCCATCCGCGCGCGAAAAAACGCCAGCAACGCAGCAATATCCGCCTCGGACCGCACCCCCGGCCCAACATCGTAGCGGGTCCGCGCCTCGGCCCAGCTCGCGTTGCGCGCCTCATGCCCACCGCCGCTCGTCACGATCGCGGTCGAGAATTCCGGACTCACCTCCGCCTCACGCCCCAGCGCCAGCGGGAACAGCACATCGTCGAACGCCTGCACGTCGCTCTCCTCAACATCGAAATGCACGAACCCGTCGCGCAACACTTGCGGCAGCGCCCAGATGAAGGCGCGAGGAACACCCCGTCCCCGCGCCGCCTCCGCCGCAGCATCGATCTCGCGCCAATCGGCAAATTGGTCGGGCCGCAGCACGAAGCCCGAAAAATAGTGCGTATCCGCCGTCGCATAGCCCAACCGCGCCTGCGCCGCCGCAACGCTACGCGCGGTCCCCGCGACATTGCCAGCGGTGACGAAATCATAATCCTCAAGCTGCAGCACATCGAACGCCGGGGCCGCCCAGCCCAGCGGCACATTCGCCCGCGCCACCTCGGGCGCATCGCTGGAGAGCACGCTTGGCAAATACACCAGCAGATGCGTCTCGACCGCGGGCGCCACCACCTGCACCGCCGCGACCAAAGCCGCCGTCGACTCCGCCAGCAAGACGCCCGCCGCATCCAACAAAGCGCGCTGCGCCGCAGTGGTGACCAACTGCACGCGCGCAATCTCCACCGGCGCGCCACCAAACGCCGCCCGCGCCGCATCATCGTACAGGCACGGCCGACCATCCGGCATCACCCACCACCACGGCTCGCCGACCTGGAACTTCGGGGCCAGCCCCGCCGCGACCGCAATCCCGATCAGCTCGGCCGCCACCGCACGCAGATACGCCATCGCCCCAACCGAGGCGGGCGACAGCAAGGTCGACGGCGGCTCCCACCCGGTCACCGCGGGCGATCCATCCCACGCCCGCTGCTTCCAATCACCCCAGCAATGCGCGTCGAACAGTTCGTAACTGAGCGACCAGATCACGTTATAGCCCAGCGCCCGCGCCCGTTCGGCAAAGTCACGCTGCCACGCCGCCGCCGCGACATTCAGCGCACCGCCGCCCAAGCTCGCGTAAAAACCGCCCGAATTCGCCTCGAGCCGCAAATAATGGCTCATCCCGACATAATGCACGATGCTCCCGCGATAGCCGAGCAACAGCGCGTTCCGGAGCAACCGAGCAGGCGTCAGATTGTACGAATCATCATAGCCGCTGGCGATCTCCAGCCCATGTTCGGGCACCACCACATCGCCAATCGCCAGCACCGCCCCCGGCCCGTCGCAGACGATGTCCGAAAGCTCGGCCCAGGCCTCGACCGGCGCGGCGAGCGGAGCGCTGCCACCGGCCACGAACCCCGGCGGCACCAGCGACACGAACATCCGGTCGACATCCCCCGCCCACACCGGATCGGCCTCACCCGGCAGCAAAAACCCGCCGTCGATCGCCGCGAAATCAAGCGAAACGACCGCATCCTCGGGCGACCCGTCCGCATAGTTCCACAACCGCACATACCACGCCCGCGCCGCCCCCGCGGCATCGCGCCCCTCGATCGTCAGCACCGGGCCATTGACGGCATCGAGCGCGATCACCCCGCCCGATCGCCACCGGAACGACAACCGACACCCCCGAAAATCGCGCGCCGTCTCATACTTCAGCAACGGATGATCGAAGCGATCCTCCGCCTCCCAGATCAACCCCGCCAGATCGCCCGCGGTATAAAACACCGCATCGACCCGCAGCGTATCCGCTGCGGTCGTGGTCACCGCCGCCATCATCGGCCGCGGAAAATTAACCGTCCAGAACCGCGGATCAAAGCGCGAGATGACGCCTTCGGATTGCACGGTCCGTTCGGATGCTAACCAGAATGGCATGATACCTCCAATCTCCCTCTCCCGTCGGGAGAGGGATTATTCGACCAACGCCGCCCGCACCGCCCGCGCCACCTGCCGGCTCGACGCCGCCAGCGCTTGCGAAGGTTCCCCCCCGCCCTGCACCGTGATCGACACCCGCACGTCGCGCGCACCCCCGCCACCGCTCGCGACGATGCTCCCGCTGGCGGTCGGCACGAACAATTCCGGCCCGCGCTCGCCGACGATATACGGCCGCAGCGGTGACACCGGCCCGCCGGTCGCGCGTCCTGGCGCGCCGCCGAACAGGCTGCCCAGGATCGACAGCAATCCGCCGCCCGATCCTCCGCCGCCGCCGCCGCCCCCGCCGCCGCCCAAAATCGCCTGCAACCCGCTGCGCACTGCCGCCGCAGCAATGTCGTTCAGCACCGACAGCGCGACCTTGCGCAAATCCTCAAAGCCAAAGCTCCCGGTCCGCAAAGCCTTGCCCAGCGCATTTTCGATCGCGCGCCCCGCCCGGTCGACCCCCGACACCAGCGGCCCGTCCAGACTCGCGCGCATCGCATCCACGTCGCGCGCAAAGCCCGCCGTATCGGCGCGCACGCCCACCACCAGCCGTTCGATTTCCTCATCCATCGGGAAACGCCTCCTGCAATTTCTGGAAAGTGGCGGCATCGGGCGGTTCGACCGCATCATCAGCGCCCCGCAACACCGCCACCACCGCTGCGAGCTCAGCCGGCGTTGAGCACCAGAACGTGTCCGGCGACCACCCCAGCACCGCCCCTGCAAACCCGGCGAGCCGCGTGGCGTGCCCACTAAACTCCTCCCCCGCTTCAGCGGGGGAGGGGGACCATGAGCATTCAGCGAATGGTGGAGGGGGAGCAACGGCCGTTGTAGCGTCCAGCCCGCCCCCTCCACCACTCGGCTGAAGGAGCCAAGCGGTCCCCCTCCCCCGGTTCCCGGGGGAGGAATAAAAGGGCTCCATCACCGCCCCGCCAGAATCTGCCCGAGCAGCACGCGCAACACCGGCGTCGCCGCCGCCAGCCCGCCGCCCACCACCGCCTCGCCCAATTGCTCCCGCGTGATCGCTTCAGGCGCGCCGAACCGACAATGCCAGAACAGCGCGACCATCTCGCCCAGCGACAAAGCCCCCGCCGCCGCCCGCTCGACCAAAGCGAACAGCGGCCCCACTTCCTGCTCCGCCGCAACCAGCGCCTGAAAGCTCGGCCGCAACACGATCGTCTCGCCAGCAACCCGAAGCGACGCCTCGCCCCTTGCCGGATTGGGCGCCGGATTGGGCGCGCTCACGCGCTCACCACCGGCCCGCTGCTCTCCAGGCTCAGCGTGTACGATCGCTCGCCATTATAATCCCCGGCATAATCGAGCTTGGTGACGAGAAACCGCCCCGACAGCGTCTCGCCGCTTTCGAAACTCAACCGATACTCATCGATCGCGCCCGACAGTGCATTGCCCTTCACGCGCACCTCGGCGGCGGACCCGGTAAAGATCCCCGCGCCCGACACGCTGACGCTCCGCACCCCCGCCCCCGACAGCAATTCGCGCCAGCCGCCCGAATCCTTCGACGTGATCGCGACCAGCTCGCCATTGATGCTCAACTGCGTCGTCCGCAGCCCCGCCACCGTCTGATAGACGACCGGCACCGCCCCATTCCCGACCTTCAGCAAAAAGGCCGATCCGCGTTCTGCACTCATGGGTTTTCTCCTTCAAAGCCGTCCGATTGTCCCGCGAACCGAATATGTATCCGTCACCCCGGCCCCCTCGACGAAGCTCGGGACAGGCTTGTGCCGGGGTCCACCGTGCGGCGAGCGGCGCATGCGATGTCGACTCCGACGCTTTCGGCGCGGTGGACCCCGGCACAAGGCCGGGGTGACGATGTGGAGCCACGCATTATTCTGTAGCCAGCACCCGCACGCGATATTCGACCATCGCCGCCCACCGCCCCGGCGGCCCGCCGCGCACGCGGCTGCGCACCAGCACCACGCTCGCCACCCGCCAGCCATCCAGATCGCGCGGCAAAGCCTCGATCGCCGCACCCACCGCGCCCGCCAGCGTCTGCACCCGCGCATTGCTCTCGGCCGCATCGCGCACGCTCACCGCCAGCCGCAGCTCACGCCCGGCGCAGTCCTTGACGCTCCAATCGCCGCTCAGGAGGTCACCCAGCTCGGCATAAGGCGGCGTCGCCTTGACCGGCGGGGCGAGATACACCCCGTTGAGCCCGTCGATTCCGCGCAGCGCCGCCAGCACCGCCGCCTGCACCACGCTTTCAGCCCCGCTCACAGCAATTGCCTCCCGAGCCAGCGCAGCCGCGCGTCGTCGATATCGAGCCGACCTGACAGATAGATGTCGCGCTCCTGCACCAGCACCTCCACCCCCGGAAAGGCGATGCGCAGCGCAGCCGCCACGCGCTCCCGCGCGCGGTCGGTTGCCGCCTCGGCGGCGGCGATCCCGCGGGCCTCCAGCGCGCTCAACATGCCGCACCAAGCGCCATGCGCCGGAACGGCCGCCAAAGTGCCGTCACCGCCACCGGCGGCGCGCTGCCCGTGTCACGTTCGTCGAACAGATAGGCCGCGAGCAGCACGACACCCTGGCGCAGCGGCGCCGGCAAATCCGCCCAGCCTGCCGCGAGGCCCGCCTCAAACACCGCCGCCACCTGCCGGTCGGCACCAGCGTCGCTGACCCGCACCCAGCCATCGCCCGCCGCATCCACGTCGATCGCATAGGCCGCGACCGCCAGCGGCACCCCGCCCAGCGTTTCCACGCCCGAAATCGCGCGCACCGGCCCTGCCGCCAGCCGCCGCCAGCTAGCAGACACCGCCATCCGCTCCCGCAGCGTCCGCCGAATCGCGACTTGCCCGATGAACTGTTCGCACAGCCCCAACGCGGTCTCCGCAAAGGCGGCGATCAGCACGTCCTCGTCGCTGAGCTGCACGCGCAACATCGCCTTCACCGCCGCCACCGCCAGCGCACGGTCCTCCGTCCCGAGCGTAACCACGCCCGGCCCTTGATCCTCGATCATGTCGTGTCTCCGCCCCCGGGGCTAAATCTGCTAGAGTTTCTGCACGCGCCTGATCCAACGCCGCGCCAGCGTCACCGGCACGACCCCCACGCCGCCTGCCACGCTCAGCGTCGCGTCCTGGCTCGATCCGTCGTCAAAGCCATAGCGCACGCCGATCACGCCATCCGCCACACCGCGCGCACGCCAGTCGAGCGTCAGCACGTCGGCCGCACGCGTCCCCACGCCCGCCCCCGTGACGATCCGCGATGTCGCCACCGCACCCGCCTCGATCTGCACATGCGTCACGTTCAGCCCGCTCGTCCCGTCCCCGACATAGCTCGCAATGGTCGCGGCGGAGGCGTTCAGGCGCAGCACGATCTGTTGGCCGCTCGCTGCCGCCAGCGGCGTTGCGGTCACGACGCACAGCCACGCGCCACCGCCCGCCGGATAGGCAGCGGCGGTGCAATTGGCCGATATCGCCACCGTTCCGCTGGCGGCATCGAAAATGGCGAAGGTCGCCGTGGCGAACGTCGGCGCAGAGCCGATCGACATCACCAGATACCGTTTGGCGGAGCCGCTGCGTTCCCCCACGATCGCGCTCACGGTCATCGTCTCGCCGGCGCCGTAGCTGACATCGCCCGTCGCCTGCCGCACCGAATGCGTGCCACTGGCGGCGGTTTCGATCAGCGCCCCGGCGGTCGTGGTCAGCGTCGATTTGGACCAATAGCTATCGGTCCGGTCGGTGCTGCGACCCATCACATTGGCACCGGCCGCCTCGATCAGCAGCCCGCGAAAAGCGCCCGTCACCGGATCCCGGTCAAAGCGCGCCACGTCCGCTGCCACCGCGACGACCGCGCCGCTCGCATCGGTGCACGTAGCGGCACTCGCCCGCGCCAACCGCGCCCCCGGCGGCAGCACCCCGCCCGAAAAATCGAACAGCGTGCTTGGGCTGCCGCCGCGATTGACCGTAAAGCGCGGCCCGAAACCGATCGCGTGCATCAGTACAGCGCCAGCAGATCAGCCGCGGTCGTGCCCGTAGCCCGCACGAACTGCGCGCGGAACGGCAGCACCGTGCCGTTTGCGACATTTTTCCACATTTGGTCCGCGCTGCCACCCACCCCGCGCATCGCAATGTCGCCGCCGGTGCCGACGTACAGCGCCTTGGGAATATCGGTCAGCGGAGTGCTGTCATGCGGCACCACCGCCACCGCCCGCGTCGCCGGTGCCGATACCTGATCGGCCGAATTCGAAAACTGGTCTGCCATGAATCTTCTCCAAGCCCCTCTCCCCCATGGGGGAGAGGGAGGGGCCCGCGACGCGCAAGCGTCGTGGGAGGGTGAGGGCCTGTCGGGTTACGAAGCCGAGAACTTCATCAGCTTGATCGCCTCCGAATTCGACACGCACCCACCGACGCGCTTGGTCGCGTAGAAATTGACGAACGGCTTGTTGGTGTACGGATCGCGCAGGATCACCGTTTCGCTGCGCTCGGCGATCAGATAGCCCGCCTTGAAATTGCCGAACGCGATCGACAGGCTGTTCGCCGCGATGTCGGGCATGTCTTCGGCCTCGATGACGGGATAGCCGAGCAAGGTCGCCGGCGTCCCTGCGGTCAGGCTCGGGCTCCACAGGAATTGCCCGTCGGTCGTCTTGAACTTGCGGATCCGCGCCAGCGTGGCGGCATTCATCACGAACGCCGCGCCCTGGCGGTACGGCCCGCGCAACGCTTGCACCAGGTCGATCAGCCGATCCTGCGGGTTCGCCGCAAAATCCCCCGCTGCGCCGCTCGCCAGATATTGCAGCGTCCCGAAGCTGCGCACCGTATCGCCCGTGTTCGCGGTCGGCGCCTGCAGGAACCCCTTTGGCCGATTGGTGCCACTCCCGTTGACGAACGCCGCCCCTTCCGCCTTGGCAAATTCCATCGCGATTTCGTTCGCCAGCCACGCCTCGACATCGAACACCGCATCGTCGAGCATCGCCTGGCTCGCGCTCGGATTGGCGTACAGCTCGCCCATCGGCGGCGCGATCTCGACGAAAGTGGGCGTGCCCGTCTCGGCCCGCGCCGCCGTTTCCGCCGTCCAGCCCGACGGCGTGCCGCCCGTCGTCACCAGCTTGCGATACCCGGCCGACCCCACCGTCACGATATTGGCGATCGATCGGATCGGCGAGATGCTCTTCAGCGTGGCATCGATCTCGGCATCGATCTCGCGCGGAATGGCAAAGCCGCCCGTGTCACCGGAGACCCCGGTAAACGCCTTCATCTCGACGCTCGCGCCGGAGCGCAGGAACCCCTCGAACGCCGCCCCCGAAGGCTCCCGCGCGCCCGCCAACATCGGCCGCACCACCGCCCCCGCCGTCTCAACAGCGCCAAAGCTCGCCTCCAGCGCCTCGATCGTGGTGTCGCTCATGCTCAGTCTCCCACAGCAAAACGCCCGGGCGACACCGCCGCCCAGGCCAAGAAAACACCGATTTTTGATAGAAAAGCCGCTTCCCCGGCGGCTAATCCGCCACCGCCAGCACCCGCGCCGCGCGTTGCATCGGCAGCGCCACCACGCTCACCTCGACCAGCTCGATCGCAGTCAGCTCGCGCACGCGCCCCCGCACCGCCGCCCGCGCGCGGAAACCGATCGACAGCCCCGACACCGCCCCGCCCCGCACCAGCCCGGCCACGCGCGGATCGTTGATCCGCCCGATCACGCGCAAGCCCCGCGCATCGGGCGCGATCCGCTCGATCGTGCCGATCGGCGCGCCGTGGTGATGCCACAACAACGGCACCGGGAGCGGCGCATCCCCGAACGCCCCGGCCCGGATCACATCCCCACCCCGGTCTACGCAATCGAACACGGCGGCGTATCCGGCGAAGCGCAATCCCTGGGGCCCCCGCAAAGTACCACTTTGCGGGGAAATCTGCTGCGGGGATTTCACTTCACCCAATCCCAAAAGCCGAACTTCGCCGCCAACCCCGTCAGCACCAGCGCGCCCGCGATCCGCACGACCCACCCCAGCACCGCCTTCCACACCGAACGCTTCGCATCGCGCCACGCGCCGAGCAGCTCGCGCAGCTCGGCCATGTCCTTCGCCGCCGCCGGATCATCCAACCCCAGCCGCACCAGCGCCCGCGCCGCCGCCAGCTCGCCCGCTTCCTCGGCAATCGCGCGCAGCGTGGTCAGGTCCGCGCCCTCGCTCGCGCCTTGCGCCATCAATTGCGCCAGCACCGCCCCGCCACCCAAGGCACCGGTCCCGGCGCTCATGCCCCCGCTCCGGCAGGAGCGGGCTCAACGACCCCAAGCATCGCGCGCTTCTCCGCCCGGCTCAGGAAATCCGCCGCGCCCACTTGCCCCCACAATCGCTCGCGATCCTCGGCCAGCGCCGGCACGCGGTCGAGGTCGACCTGCATCCCCGTCTCCTCGAACCACCCGCGCAGCCCTTGCGAAAGCGCTGAAAGGATCGTCCCCGCCAGTGGCAGGACCGTCTGCCGCCACAGCGCGCGATTGGCCTCCTTGTAATTGGCATAGGTCGCATCCCCGGGCAGGCCGAGCAGCATCGGCGGCACCCCGAAGGCCGTCGCAATCTCACGCGCCGCCGCCGCCTTCATGCCGGCAAAGTCCATGTCGGCGGGCGTCATGCTCAGCGCCTGCCATTTGAGCCCGCCCTCCAGCAGCATCGGCCGCCCGGCATTGCGCGCGCCCGCGAAACTCTCGTCCATCTGCCCCTGCAACCGCGCGAACTGGTCGCGCGACAGCGTCGATCCGTCACCCGGATCATAGACCAGCGCCCCCGACGGCCGCGCCGCATTGTCGAGCAAGCCGGTGTTCCAGTTCGCCGCCGCATTATGCAGCGCGATCGCCCCCGCCGCCGCGCCGAGACACCCCAGGCCGTAATGATCGTCGAGCGGGTGGAACGCCTTGATATGCATGATCTGCGGGCGCGGTTCGTCTGCCAGCAACCGCACCGATCGCGTCCCCACGGTATAGCGATACGCCACCGGCCAGCCGCCCGCATCGGGCTCGACCGTCACGCGCTCGGGCCTGAGCGCGAACAGCTCGACCACGTCGCCGCGCGCATCGCTCAGCACCTGCACATAGGCATTGCCGTGCAGCAGCACGTGGCTCGCCACCGTCGCGGTCAGCGCTTGCCCGGCCGAACGCGCCCGCACCAGCGCCAGCAGATCGGGCGCAGCAGACAGCGGCGCATCGCCCACTGCGTCCGCAATCATCCGCACCGCCCGCTGCGCGATGGCATTGCGCAGGAACAGCGCGCGCATCTGCCCCTCATACCCGATCGGAACATCGCCCACCGCGCCCTGTGCAAAGCGCGCGCGTCGAAACTCCAGCGCCGGACGCGAATCCTCGCGCCCGGCCGCTTTCCAGCCGAACATTTTCATGATGGTATCCTTTATTGGGAGCGACGCGCCTCAGCGCACCGTTGCAAACCAGATAACGTGGCGCGGGCCTTTCCCGTTGGTCCGCGCCTTCACTGCAATTTCCTCGACCGCAAACCCCGCCGCGCCGAGCCGCCGCACGAATTTCGCATCCGGTCCGGCCGACCACACCGCCAGCACGCCGCCCGGCGCTAGTGCCGCCTTCGCCACCGCCAGCCCGCGCGGGGCATAGAGCCGGTCATTCTCGGCGCGCACCAGCCCGTCCGGCCCATTGTCGACATCGAGCAGGATCGCATCGAACCCGCCCCCCTCAAATCCGTTCGCGCGGATGACGTCCGCGACATCGCCTTCGACCACCACCACGCGCGGATCATCCAGGCACCCCGCCGCCACCGCCGCCATCGGCCCGCGCGCCCAGGCGATGATTTCGGGCACCAGCTCGGCCACCGTCACCACCGCGCCCGGCCCGACCGCGCCCAGCACCGCGCGCAGCGTGAAGCCCATCCCGTACCCGCCGATCAGCACCTTGGGCGCTTTGACCCCGGCGATCCGCTCCAGCGCCAGCGTCGCCAGCGCGATCTCCGACCCGTTCATCCGCGTGCTCATCAATTCATTGCGGTCGACCACGATCATGAAATCGCCGCCGCGGCTGAAGAGCTGCATGTCCGCCCCACCGGGGATGCTGGCAGTGTCGATCAGGATGCGCGGGGTCATGCCATTCTCCTCCCCTCCCTGGCAGGGAGGGGCTGGGGGTGGGTCGGTGGGAGGGGAAAGGTCATCCGCCACCGCTGGCCGACCCACCCCTACCCGCTCCCTTCCAGCGAGGGGCGGTAGAATGCAACCTCACAACTGCCGCACCCGCACCGCGCGCCGCTTGCGGAGCAGCAATTCGGTCAGCGCCCATACCAGCGCATCCGCCCGGTCGGGTGACCGGCCCGGCCCGTCATACCTCCCGCCGATCACGAAGCCGCACAATTCGTCCTCCAGATCCGGGAACGCCCCGACATGGCTGACCTTGCCGCGTTCGTACAACAACGAAACCGGCTCGGCCCGCGCCACCTTCGCTTGTGACGCATGGACGAGCGCAAGCGGCAGCGCGGCATCGGCGGCGAACAGCACGCTCGCCACCATATTGCCGCCCTGGTTCTTCTCGGCGATCACGCGGTCGGCCTTGTGCCGCTCCGCACACCGCACCACCGCGCGCGCCCATCCTTCCGGCGACAGGCCCGCCACGCTCGCATCCTCCAACACATAACCGCGCCCGTCCGCGCCCAGCGCGACCGCGACGATCCCGCACGCATCGCCTTCGGCACTCGCCGGGGGGTCGACCGCCACCACCGTCCGCACCACCTCGGGACACGCGCTCACGCGGCACTGCTCGATCATCGTGCGCGACCACAACGCGCCAACGACATCCGTAAGCAACTCGCCCGCAATCTCCTGCCGCCCCAGCCGCGTGCCGCCATATTGCGCCTCGATCGCCGCCAGGAAACTCGCCGGCAAATGCGGATTGTCATGGCTGCTCCCACGCGTCTCCACCATGTCGCGCATCGTCATGATCCGCTGCAGCAGCGGGATCGGCCGCGGCGTCGTCGTCACCACCGCGCGCGGCGTATCGCCGATGCGCAAGCCGAGCATCAGATTGTCCCACGCCGCATCGCCATAGCGCCATTTCGCCAGCTCGTCGCACCACGCCGCGCAATGTTCCGGCCCGCGCAGCTTCTCCGGTGCCGCCGCCGAGAAGATCGCCGCCCGCGCGCCACTGGCGAAGACCAGTTCGCCCGCACCGCTGCGATAATCCACCGCCTCGTCCACCCGCGCCACCTTCAGCAACCCCGCCTCGCCCTCGATCATCACGCGCCGCACGTCCTCCACGGTCGCCCCGACCAAAGCGATCCGCGCATCGGGCGTCGTGCGGGCGATTTCGCTGATCCACTCCGCCCCCGCGCGGGTCTTGCCGAAGCCACGGCCCGCCCGGATCAGCCACACCCGCCAGTCGCCCGGCGGCGCGATCTGCCCGCCGTGCGCCCAGATCGACCAGCGATCTTCATAATTGCGCTGCTGCCCGCGGGTCAGCGCGCGAAACAAGGATTTGCGCTCATTCTCCTCAAGCCGCCGAATGCGGCGTTGCATGTCCGCGTCGCTCTCCCGGCTCATGCCACGTCCCGCGCTTTCTCGATCGCGGCGAGCTTTTTGAGGATCGCCGCGTTGGTTTCATCATCGCTCGCCCGCTGCGGCGTTGGCCCGCCGCGCCGGGTTCGGCCGGTCCCGGTAACGGCGGCGCGGTGCTGGTTGAGCAGACGCAACGCCGCATCAAAATCGATCGGCGGATGATCGTCTGGGCGCGCCAGCGGGCCGGTCGCACCGCCACTGGCCAGCACATGCCCGACCAGCAACGTCTCGATCAGTTGATACCCCTGCTCCAGCGCCAGGCCCCATTCGACCAGAAACGCCGGATCGCGCCGCCGCAGCGCATAGACCGAGACCGGATCGACCCCGATCGCCGCCGCCGACAGCGACACGTTCGCCGTCGCCGCCAGCGTGTCGAGAAACTCCGCCTTCATTCGCCGGGTCCAGCGCACACGCTTGCCGCCCTTGCGCGCCAGCGGCTGCGTCGCGGTCAGCACAACCGCCGCCGCCTGGTTCCTCGTCTGAAATGCCATGTCTCGCGCCTCCCGTCTCGCGGCCAGAACGCAAAAAGGGCCAAAGGCGTCGCCGCCCCGGCCCAATTGCAATTCTGCATCGTTCCTGATATGTACCCAATCAGCGCGACGATGTCAAGCGCATTTTACCGATTTGGTTACAGACGTGGGTGGGAGGCTGTCCTGCCCGGCACCGGCCACCGGACGCTCCAGGCTAGCTAAAGCGCCGACGGCTTAACAATCGGCGCCCCGCCCTTCCCCATGCGAGACGCGACATGCTCCAGCGAGACCGCAGTGCCGGGCTTCTGATCGACCACCGAAATCTCGGCCTGAAGCTGTTTTGCCAGCGCCTGGACGATATTGGTCCCCAGCCCGGCCTTTGCTGCATCCGAGTCCGACGGGATGCCCACACCATCATCGGTGACCGACAGCGTCCAGTCCTCGCCTTTGCGGCCATAGCCGACGACGATCCGCCCCTGCCGATCATCGGGGAAGGCGTGTTTCAGCGCGTTGATCACCAACTCGGTGACGACAAGCCCAAGGCTGATCGAAACATTCGCCGCGACACTGCTATCGTCCGACGTGACGGTGATGCTGATCTGCTCGGGATCGTGGATCATCGACGCGCCAAGGCTGTCGCACAATTGGCTGAGATAGGGCTGCAGCTTGACGCGATCGACCGATGAAATCGCGAGCTGCCGCTGCACGGCGGCGATCGACATGACGCGATTGTGCGCATCCCGCAAATGCCCACGCGCCTCTTCGGACTGCACCTTTCGCGCGCTCTGCATCAGCACGCTCGCGATGATCTGAAGGCTGTTGGCGACACGGTGCTGTAATTCCTGCAGCAGCAGGCCCTTGTCGCGAACCAGATCCTCGTTCAGCTTCCGCGCGATCCGCGCTTCGGTGACATCCGAAATCGCCAGCAGCATCCGGATCGCACCGCCATCGCCGTAGTTCAGCTTGTGCGCATTCAGCACAAGACAACGCGTGTCCTGCCCTTCGCGGGTCAAGTCGAACTCATAATCCTTGACCTCCGCCAGACCCGCCGCCGTGGCCCGCAGCAGCGATTGCAATTGCGGGATCGCCCATTCCCCCGCGCCGAGCGAGGCGAAGTCCTTGCCGGCGATCGTCGTGCAATCCAAGTCGAAGGCGTGACAGAAGGCATTGCTCGCCGTCACGACGCGGCGATGTTCGTCGAGCAACAAGACCGGCGCATTCGAGGATGCGACGACCGCCAGGGCCAGGCTCAGACCAAGATCGACCGGCGCTTTTTGGGTGAGAGGCATAGCTGCCCTTTCCGCCTTTCAAACCCTCCAGCGGAAGAATCGAGATCGGCCGGGCTTACATGCGAAATACATGATCAATAAGCCTTTCGACCGAGGTAGCACGTTCCGCGCCCCACCACGCCACGAATTCGCCCACCCGCTACGCAGGCGGACGCGTGTCGGCCATTACGAAGCCGACGTGCTCGGCAAAGCCGTCGCCTGCCGCCTGCCGCCTGCGCCGTTTGGCCGCGCCGCCGGGGCTGCAATTGAGCGGCGGCGATGACGAGATTCCGGATTTTCAGGCGATGTGACGCCGATCAAGCCGCGCCTGCTGGATGCGCGCGGCCCCGACGATCACGATTCGGGCTGCGAAGAGGACAGCCAGGTCGCGCTCGGCGGCTACAGGACCGCGCATATGGTCGAGGCGTTCTGCCGCGACGATCGCTGACGGATTTACCGGCAGCGCACCTGCGCATTGTTCTGATCGACGCTCTTGCCGACCAACCCGCCCGCCAGTGCGCCCAGGATCGTCCCCACGCCGCGCGAATGCCCGCCGTCGATGACATTCCCAAGGATCCCGCCGCCAACCGCTCCAACAATAAGTCCCGTCGTACCGTCGTTGCGCTTGCAATAATATTGCCCGTCACTTCCGCGATAGACGCGATCATTACTTGTCAAAACGCGCTCCTGATAGCGCGAGTCGTTACGATAGTAGCGCGTAGGATCGTATCCAGCCTCGTCACGATCGTCATACCGCGGATCACTATAGCGTGGATCATTGTAACGGGGGTCATTGTAGCGAGGATCATTATACGATCCGCCACGCGGGTCGCGATAGCCACGCGCGCGCGCTTGCTGATATCGATCGAATTCCGCACGAAATGCGTTCAGTTCGCCGTTGAAGCGCTGCTGCGCCTGTTGGAAGCGCTGCTCCTCGGCCTGAGTCTGCGCCACCGCTGGCGTGGCTGCGACACTGCATGCCAGCGCCAGAGCGGGAACCAGTTTCGAAAGTAGACGCATGGCAGACCCTCCTGGGAATGTTACATTTCCTCAACGATACGCTTGGCGATCGGTTGCGGCAATGGGTCAGTCAGCCATTGCCGCGACTGCCGCCCGCCAGGCCGCAGTCTCAACGGCGAAGGTCTGCGTAATTTGCACCGGGCCCGCAACCGATCCGACGATTTCGACCGATCCGGCATAGTCATAGGTCGCATTGCCCGACAGCCGCACCATCCCATCTGCGGCGGCCTCGGCGCGCACCAGTCCGCCGCGGTTGAACACCGTCGCTTGCGTTCCGAACGCCAGCCGGCCGGTCCGGCACGCGGCGTAGGTCGATGCGGCCATCGCGCTGCCGCAACTGTCGGTTAGCCCGACCCCGCGTTCGAACGTCCGCACGAACAGCGCGTCGGCGCCGCGCAGTTCGACGAACGACACATTGGCGCGGTTGGGGAGCCAATCCGGTGCCGCCTCGCAACCGGCGCCGAGCATCACGAGTTCGTCCTCGTCGACTGCATCGACAAAGCTCACCAGATGCGGATTCGGGATCGCCACCGCCGTGAACCTGCGATTGCTGCCCAGTTCGGGGATCACCGCATCCACCACCTGCGCCGCGCCGGTCCGCATCGGCCAATGCGCCACGTCGAGATCCACCGGACCCGCCACTTCGCGGATCGTCATCACCCCCGGTGCGAGCGCGGGATCGAGCGCAACGCTGGCATGCGACGTCTTCAACCGCACCGTCGCCCGCTCCAGCCCGAGCGCCGCAAACCCGGCGCGCGCAACGCAGCGCAGGCCATTGAGGCAAGTCTCCGATTCGCTCCCATCCGCATTGAACATGCGCATGCCGAAATCGTGCGCGTCGTCGCCCGCGGTGAGCAAGAGCAACCCGTCGCCCCCCACCGTACCGGCGCGATCCGCGAGCGCCACGGCGACCCACGCCCAGGTCGCATCGTCGAGCGACACCGCACGCGCGTCGATCATCGGGAAATCGTTGCCCGAGCCATGGCATTTGATGAAGTCGAACCGCATGCCCGCCGCCATAGCGGCTTCACCCGCTCTGCGCGACCATGCTTTGCGCGGCCGCGATCAGCGCAGCACAGCGCGGTCGCGCGGTCGCGCGGGAAGCCCCCGCTGCCGTCACATCCGCACGATATACCCGGTTTCTGGCTTGGCCTGCCCCGCGACCTGGCCGCGCCAAACGCGCTGTAACGCGTCCATCCCTCTCGCCTCCTCCACCTGCACCAGTCCAGCCGCGGTATCGACGAAGCCGCGCCACTGCGCCGCCACGCCAGCATTGAAGCCATCCTGCCCGATTTCGCCGATCAGCGCCGTCGCGGCATCGGGCGCGAAGAACCACACCGGCTTCGGCCCCGGCAGCATTTCGCCCTCGCCGCGTTCGTCATGATGCGTGACGCCGACGCGCAGGCACTGTGCCATGCGATCAGGCAGGGCCGCGTAGAGCGCCTGCAACAACGCCATGTTGCCGGCAAAATCGATCACCACCGTGCTGCCCGTCAGCTCCAGCGTCTCCAGCGCATCATACGCCACCACTGCGTCATACAATCCGGTCCGCTCGACGAAGGCGACATTCCCCGCCCCGGTCAGCCCGATCCGGCGCACCATCGGGCTGCTCTCACGGCAGACATATGCAGTGCCAAGCGCGGTCTTGCTCGATGCGCTGGTCATCACCACGCTGTCCGCCCCATGCCAGCCCGCGCGGCGCAAAGTGTCCTCGATCAGGAAGCTCGTCAGGAACAGCGGCTCGAACAGCATCCGCATGTCTTCGCGCGCCGGATCATGCGCCGGGTCGGCGGCGAGGCGGCGATACTGGTTATAGACCGAGCTCATCGGCTGGCGATGCGCCGCCATGTCGCGGAACAGCCCGGCCGAGATCTTGCCGGGCTGCACCATCAGATGCGATGCCATCGGCAGATATCCGTAAACCCGCTCTCCAATGGCGATTTCCGGCACGGCCGACGCGACCACCCGCGCATAGCCCCACACCGGTACGATCCCCCAGCCTTCGGGTGCGGGGAAGAAGTTCCAATACCCGACCTGCTCGCCGACCACGGCATAGGTCACGTTGTTCGCAGTGACGGCAAACGCCTCGACCGTGAGCAACACCTCCCCCGCCGCGCACTCCGGCGCGATCGTTTCGTTGATCGCCAATTGCTCCAGCGCGTCCTTGCGCACCAGCATCTCACGCTTGACCGACATTGCTTGCTCCCGACAGGTGTGTGCCGATCATGCCGCAGCGCTGCAGGCGAGACCAGCGTTACCGATGTTGGATCAGCCCGACGCCCTATCGCGCGGTACGCGAGAATTCCCTAGCCTGGCGTATGCCTGATAGGCATGTCGGATCCACGAACCGTTGCCAAAGGAGCGCGCCCGATGGCCGTCAACACGTATCTGAAGTTCGCAGAGCCGACGATCACCGGAGAGTCGGTCGATCCCGAGCATATCGGCGAAATTCATGTCCTGTCGTGGAGCCACAGCTTCAACCAACCGGCCAAGGCAACGCGCAGCAGCGCGGGTGGCGGCACCGTCGAACACGCCAATCACGGTGATTTCACTTTCTCCAAATATCTCGACGCCGCGACCGACGATCTGCTGAAATATTGCTGGAACGGCAAGCAGATCGGCAAGGCGACGCTGCGTTGCTATCGCGGCGATGGGGAGGGAGCCGCAATCCTCTACCTCCAGATCGATCTGGAGGATATCATCGTCAGCAACATCAGCATCGGTGGCGGTGCGGGCGATCTGCCGACCGAGAGCATCTCGCTCGCATACGGCAAGGTGACCTATAGCTACACGGCACAAACGGGTCTCACTGGCGATGCTGATCGGCGGCAGCCAGTCTCGCACGATTTGATCAAGGGCGTGGTTCTCTGATCGACGGGTCGGGCCTCACCCTATACCGGCGCAAGCGCTTGAAACGGCCCCTCGGGCAACAGCACGCGCACAGTGTCACCTGGCCGCACATCCCCACCCCGGGCGACGATGGCCATAACCCCACCCTTGCGGATCAACGCGCCATCGGGCGCACGGCCGAGCAACGCCGCCATCAGGCCCGGCTGCACCGCCTCCAACTGTCGGCACGGATTGCGCAAGCCGGTGATCGTCACCGCAGCCGCAGCGCCGAGCAGAACCGTGGTTCCAACCGGAACCCCGAGCAACCCGACCCCGCGGACCAGCACATTTTCGCCAATTTTGCCCGGCGTCAGGTCGAACCCGGCTGCGGCCTGCTCAGCGAAAAGCTCCGCATGGATCAGATGCACTTGCCGCAAATTCGGCGCACGCGGGTCGCGCGCGATCCGGGAACGATGCTGTACGGTAACCCCGGCATCGGCATCGCCCGCCACACCCATCCCGGCGACGAGTGAAATCGCGTCGCGCACCGGCTTGGCAAACCGGTGCGCTCCGTCTGCCGCAACCGCCACGACCACGCCCGAGCCCACGCCAACGCCCTCCCGCGGAGGTTTCAGCACCTGTGTCATCCCAACCCATAATGATCCCCCAAGCGGTCGAGCGCCAGCGTCAGGACGATCCGGCCGGCGCGCTGGGGCCAGCCGAGCGCCTTTTCGGCCACCGGCAACCCCTCGCCCGCGCACACCACGCGCCACAGGACATCGCGCAAGCCCCGCCCGACTGCGTCCGTCGCGGCGTCGAAGCGGCGCTTGGCGGCGATCTGCGCGAGCGTCGGGTCGAGGCCCGCCGCCCCGCCATCGACGCGGGCGGCCCATTGCATCGTCACGCGCGGGCCCAATGCCGCCATCTCATAATCGGCCCGCAGCCGCTCGCCTGCCTCGAATTGCCGCGCATCGATCAGCGCGTGCGCGCGCAGCCAGCCGAGTGGCGATTCGGCGAGGTTTACCGTGACGTTCCGCCGCGCGCGGGCCGGCGCACCGCGCTTTCCGATCGGCATGTCATTCCCGTCCATTGCGCGTTCCACCAAGTCTCGCATCGCACCATCTCCCGCTTTCAATACGCGAAGGCGATTGCCATGACGGCGCAATTGTAGGACAGAGAAAAACCGATCTGGTTAGGAAAATGCCCATGATCACTGCTATTCGCGAGGTCCGTCGCGCCAAGGGGATGACGCTCGACGACGTCGCGCGCGCCTGCATCCCCCCCACCACGGCGCAGACGATCGGCCGGTTGGAGACCGGCACGCGCACCGTATCGGTCGGCTGGCTCAATCGCATCGCGGATGCGCTGGGCGTGCGCGCGGCAGATCTCGTGACCTTGCCCGATCGCGCCGATATCGCGGTGGCCGCCGTGCTCGACGCGAGCGGCGCGCATGCCCCCAAACGCCCCGCCACGATCGTAGCGCCGACTGCTACGCCCGATCATGTCGCCGTCTCGGTGCAGACCGGGGTGGGTGATTACCGCGCCGGCGACGAAATTTGGTGCACGCGGATCGCACCCGATCGGTTCGTCAGCGCGCTCAATCGCGACGTGCTCGTCCCGCGCCCGGTGGGGCGCTTTCTGTTCGGGCGCCTGATCGGGCGCGAGGACGGCAAGCTCCATTTGCTCCCGCTCGGCCCCGGCGCACGCCAGCAAGTGGTTGCCGATCCGGCGTGGATCGCAATGGCGGCTACGTTGGTTCGGTTGTTATGATCCGCACTGCCCTCCTTTTCGCGGCGTTCGCGCTGCAGGCCACGCCCGAACCGCCCGCGCCTGCGCCCCCGCCGATTGAACAGGCGCGGATTCTCGCGACCTATCCACACGACACCTCGGCTTTCACCGAAGGGTTGCTGATCGATCGCGGCACATTGTACGAAAGCACGGGACGCGAGGGGCAGTCCGATATCCGGCGCGTCGATCTGAAGACCGGCCGCGTTCTGGCGCGCGCGAAGATCGCCGCATCGCTGTTCGGCGAAGGGATCGTCGCGTGGCGCAATCAGTTGTTCAGCGTAACGTGGCATGGCGGCCAGGGATTTCGCTGGACGCTGCCCGCGCTGAAACGCAGCGGCGGTTTCCGCTACACTGGAGAGGGCTGGGCGATGACCGACGACGGCCATCATCTGATCCTGTCGGACGGGACGCCGGTTTTGCGCTTTCTCGATCCGGCGACGCAAAAGGTCGTTCGGCGGTTGACCGTGACGATCGACGGACGCCCGCTCGAGCGCCTCAATGAACTGGAATTTGTCCGTGGGGAACTGCTCGCGAACGTCTGGATGACGCGCTACATCGTGCGGATCGATCCCGTGTCGGGCAAGGTCAAGGGGATCATCGATCTCACCCCCTTGATCGCGCAGGTTGCGCTCACGGACCGCGATTCGGTGGCCAACGGCATTGCATATGATCGTGATGCCGACAAACTTTATGCGACCGGCAAGAATTGGCCGACACTTTTCCAGATCGCGCTGCCGGGAGCGTGAGACCGCGTAAAGGTGCGGGGACCGCATTGTCCGAGGTGGCCTGCCGCGTCCGGGCCGTTGGATCCAACGCCGATCCGGTTGGTCGCTGCGGCCAAGGCCCCGCCGAGTGGATATAACTCGATCCTTCGGTCAGCCGATCGGTCGTGGGATCGAGACGCAGACGAGAAAAGAGCAAAAAAAGCCGCCCCAGGATTTCCTGAGACGGATTATGAAAAGGATGTTGGTTGCGGGGACAGGATTTGAACCTGTGACCTTCAGGTTATGAGCCTGACGAGCTACCGGGCTGCTCCACCCCGCGTCAACGGTATATCCGGGAGAGACGCAAACGCCTCCGACGAATCGGAGGCGCGCGGCCCTAACGGGCGAGACATTTGAATGGGTTCTGAGATAAAATCCGCGCTGTTCACCGGCTACAATGCCTGGCGACGACCTACTCTTCCAGCACTTAAGTGCTAGTACCATCGGCGCAGTCTGGTTTCACGGCCGAGTTCGGGATGGGATCGGGTGGGGCACAGACGCTATAGCCACCAAGCAATGAAGCCGGTGAACGGCGGGATTTGGGTCTCATGGCGCTCCCGGCAAAGGGAGCGCCTTAAAATCGATGCACGCATTACCATGTGTTACGTAGTTTTATCAGGCGTTGCTCTTAATCATCCGACACATCGTCTGATCAATGCTGGTTTACCCAGGATTGTCATTGATGGTGGGACTCTCAAGCGCGAATAGAGCAATTAGTATCGGTTAGCTCCATGGATTACTCCACTTCTACATCCGATCTATCAACGTCATGGTCTCTGACGGCTCTATGAAATCTTATCTCGAGGGAGGCTTCCCGCTTAGATGCTTTCAGCGGTTATCCCGTCCATACATAGCTACCCTGCTGCGCTCTTGGCAGAACGACAGGTACACCAGAGGTATGTTCAACCCGGTCCTCTCGTACTAGGGTCAACTCCTCTCAAATTTCGACGCCCACGGCAGATAGGGACCAAACTGTCTCGCGACGTTCTGAACCCAGCTCACGTACCACTTTAATTGGCGAACAGCCAAACCCTTGGGACCTGCTCCAGCCCCAGGATGTGATGAGCCGACATCGAGGTGCCAAACAACCCCGTCGATATGAGCTCTTGGGGGTTATCAGCCTGTTATCCCCGGCGTACCTTTTATCCGTTGAGCGATGGCCCTTCCACGAGGGACCACCGGATCACTATGACCGACTTTCGTCTCTGCTCGACTTGTCAGTCTCACAGTCAGGCGGGCTTATGCCATTGCACTCTAACAGACGGTTTCCAACCGTCCTGAGCCCACCATTGCGCGCCTCCGTTACTCTTTAGGAGGCGACCGCCCCAGTCAAACTACCCGCCACAGAGGGTCCCTGATCCAGTTTCATGGATCGAGGTTAGACATCAGAAAACAACAGGGTGGTATTTCACCTATGGCTCCACGTCAGCTGGCGCCGACGCTTCAAAGCCTCCCACCTATGCTACACAGTTCTTTCCTAATGCCA
>NZ_AP022672.1:3397500-3637071 GCF_013374095.1 Sphingomonas sp. HMP6
CCCGCCAAGCGCTCGCTCCATTGCGCGAGGCGACCGAGCTGTCGCGCAGCTCCCCGTTGATTGCGACGACCTTTGGCCATGCGCTGATCGCGACCGAGGACAAGGCCAACTATCCCGAAGCGATCAAGGTGCTGCGTCAGGCGGTCGCGCGCGACGATGACAATCCCTTCGCCTGGTATCAGCTCGGCACCGTGTATGAGGCGTCGGGAGATCAGCCGCGTGCATTGCTTGCCTCGGCTGAGCAAGCCAGCTTGACCGGGGATTTGCGCAACGCCGCATACCGCGCGCGGGGCGCCTTGCAGGGCCTGCCTGCCAACAGTGTCGACTGGATCCGCGCGCAGGACATCGCGCTGGCCGCGCAGAACGAGATGGACGACGATCCCAAGACCTATAAGAAGCGCCGATGAGCCGTGTTATTCTTGCAGGAGTTGCCGTGTTGGGCGTTATTTTGGGGGCGATCGGATTGCTCTCGGTTCAGGCCTTCGCGCCACCGCGCGTCGATGTGGCGGACCGCGCCCGGATCGAAAGCGTCGTCCGCGACTACATCCTCGCCCATCCCGAAATCCTGCCCGAAGCGATGCAAAAGCTGCAGGAGCGCGAAACCGCCGATCGCGGCAACCGCGCCGCTATGGCCGCCGTGCAGAACCGCAAGGCGATCGAAACCCCGTTCGGCAGCGCCTGGGCCGGTAACCCCGCCGCAGACGTCACGCTGGTCGAATATTTCGACTATAATTGCGGCTATTGCCGCGCCAGCTTGCCGGCGGTCGCGGCCTTGCTGAAAAGCGATCGAAAGGTGCGGATCGTCTACCGGGAATTCCCGATTCTCGCGCAATCGAGCGTTGATGCCGCCAAGATGAGCCTCGCCGCGGCCGCACAGGGTAAGTTCCAGGCGTTTCATGATGCCCTTTATGCCGGCGGCCCGGTGACCGCGCAAAGCATCGCCGCCGCCGCGCAAAAGGCCGGGCTGGACGCGGCCCGCGCTGCCGCTTTTGCCCCGCGCGCGCAGGCCGAAATCGCCGCCAATGAAGCGATGGCGCAGAAACTCGGCCTGACCGGGACGCCGAGTTGGGTGATCGGCCGCAAGGTCGTGTCCTCGGCTCTGCCGCTGGAGGAATTGCAAAAGGCTGTCGCGGCGGCGCGGGCGGGGCGCTGAAGGCAGAAGAGGTTCACGCGAAGGCGCGAAGAGAAGGTTAGGGCGCGAAGGCGTTCCCCTTCGGATGATCCTCCTGACTCAGGCGTAGGGTGAAGGCCGTTGGCGCGGCGAAGTAGCCCGCGCGTCAGCGCATCCATTCTTCTCTCTTTGCGGCCTTCCCTTCTCTTCGCGCCTTCGCGTGAACCCCTTCTTTCCCAACCCCCGCTTGTCCCCACCCCCAGCCACCCCCATCTCCCGGCCAGAAACGGGGAATTCATGGACACCATTCTTTCGGTCGCGGGCGTGTCGAAGACATACGCCTCGGGCCACCGCGCGCTGCATCCGGTCGATCTCGACATTCGTCGCGGGGAGATCTTCGCGCTGCTCGGGCCGAATGGTGCGGGCAAGACCACGCTGATCAGCATCATTTGCGGCATCGTCACGCCCACGACCGGCAGCATCACCGTACTCGGCCATGATGCGCTGAGCGATTTCAAAAGCGCGCGTCGTGTGATCGGGCTGGTGCCGCAGGAATTGTCGGTCGACATGTTCGAAACCGTGCTCGCCACGGTGAAGTTCAGTCGCCGCCTGTTCGGCCGATCGGCGCATGACGCGCATATCGAGCAAGTGCTGCGCGATCTGTCGCTGTGGGACAAACGCCATTCCAAAATCATGGAATTGTCAGGGGGCATGAAGCGTCGCGTGCTGATCGCCAAGGCGCTCAGCCACGAACCCGACATCCTGTTCCTGGATGAACCGACCGCAGGCGTCGACGTGGCGTTGCGGCGTGACATGTGGAAGCTCGTCCATCGGCTGCGCGCAGGCGGCACGACGATCATCCTGACGACGCATTACATCGAGGAAGCCGAGGAAATGGCCGACCGGGTCGGGGTGATCGACAAGGGCAAATTGATCCTGGTCGAGGACAAGGCCGCGCTGATGAAGAAGCTGGGCAAGCGCCAGCTGCGCCTCACGCTGTCCGAGCCGCTCGCCGCGGTGCCGCCCGGGCTCGCCGACTGGGATGTGAAATTGGCAGACGGCCAATTGATCTACAGCTTCAATGCCGAGGACGAACATATTCCGGAATTGCTCGCCAAGCTCGGCGCGCTCGGCATCGGCTACCGCGATCTCGAAACGTCGAAATCGAGCTTGGAGGACATCTTTGTCGGCCTGGTCGAGCAGGAGCAGGCGGCATGAGCACCAAAGCCCCCGCAATCAACACCCACGGCATCTGGGCGATCTACCGCTTCGAAATGGCGCGCGCGCTGCGGACGCTGTGGCAGAGCCTCGTCACCCCGGTCATCACCACCTCGCTCTATTTCGTGGTGTTCGGTGGCGCGCTGGGCTCGCAGATCAAGCAAGTGGATGGCGTGCCGTACGGCGCGTTTATCGTGCCAGGCCTGATGATGCTGTCGCTGCTGACACAGAGTATCTCCAATGCGTCAATCGGGATCTACTTTCCCAAATTCACCGGCACGATGTACGAACTGCTGTCGGCGCCGGTTTCGCCGATGGAGCTGGTGGTCGGCTATGTCGGGGCGGCGGCGACCAAGTCGATCATCCTCGGCCTCATCATCCTGGGTACAGCGTCTTTGTTCGTGCCGCTGCATATCGAGCACCCGTTCGCGATGGTCGCGTTCCTGCTGCTGACCAGCGTGACGTTCAGCCTGTTCGGCTTCATCATCGGGGTGTGGGCGAAGAGTTTCGAGCAATTGAACTTCGTGCCCGCGCTGCTGATCACGCCGCTGACCTTTCTCGGCGGCTCCTTCTACCCGATCAGCGTCCTGCCTGAACCGTGGCACACGATCAGCCTTTTCAACCCGGTGGTCTATCTGATCAGCGGTTTCCGCTGGGCGTTTTTCGGGCGGGGGGATGTGCCGGTAGGGATTAGCCTTGGCGTGACGGCGCTGTTTCTGGTCGCGTGCCTCGGCGTGATTTCGTGGATCTTCAAAAGCGGGTGGCGGCTGAAGAATTGACTTTCAGGGGACAATGAACGGGGCTGATGTCTGATTAGCCTTCGCGCCCAAGGCAATGAGATCGTCATTCGGGTTGTTAGTCCGCGCCATTTTCAGTCCGTTCGCTTCCTCGATTCGCTCTTCCCATGCGGGCTGAGACAAAGAAACTTCCCGATCGCGATAGGCATCGGCCCGGACGCGCTTCATTCGTCGCCACATCCAAAACATTGCCGCGAACGGGAAAACGAGAAAAACAAGCGTTTGAAGTAACTGCAAGAAATCACTCATGGCGCTTCCCCTCTATCGCATGACCGGCAGCACAACCTTAGAACCTGAACATACACGCTGCGTCGCCTTGACGAAATCCGCCGGTTTCGCCCGCCCAATGTTCGGCACGAAGGTCTGCGGGTTGCGGTCGATCACCGGGAACCAACTCGACTGGATTTGCACCATCACCCGGTGGCCCTTTTGGAAGACATGGTCGTGGTCGCGGAGTGGCACGTCCCACGTGATGACCTTCCCCGGCACCAGCGCCTTCGGGGCCGTGTCCGATGCCAGGAAGCGCCCGCGGCGTACCTCCATCGCGATCGGCCATTGATAGCCGTTCAGTTGCCGCGGATACGCTCCCAGCGGCGCGTTCCCGTCAAACTTGGCGTAATCCTCGGGCAGGACGTCGATCAGCTTGACGATGAAGTCGCTGTCAGTCCCGCTGGTCGACGCCTGCAACTGCGCGGCGAGCGCGCCCGTCACCGTCAAATCCGCAGTCAGCGGCGCGGAGGTATAGCTCAACACATCGGGCCGATGATCGACGAAGCGCTGATCCGCCGATTCCCACCAGCGCCATTCGGGACGGGGATAGGTGGGCGAGATCGGCCGCTCGCGGTTCGGCACCGGGTTGGCCGGGTCGGAGATGTAATCGCGGCACGCCTCGCCTGACGGCGGCGCATCGAAGCTGAGGGTGCCATCTGCGCGCAAATACAGGCTGGTCGCGGTTGTGCCCTTGGGCGGCCAATTGGCGTAATTCTTCCACACGTTCGATCCCGATTGCAGGATGCGGGCGCGGTAATCGGGCTTGGGGCCAGTGCCGTGCAGCCAATAGCGGAAGAACGGCGTCTGGATCTGCTCGCGGAACTCGACGCCGGTGTCGCGGCCAAGCGGGATGTTGCCAAGCATGTCCATTTTGCCCTGCCAACTGCCATGCGCCCAAGGCCCGGCGACCATCGTGCTGAGATGATCGGGGTCGTTCTGCTGCTGCTTGGCGTAGATTTGCCAGGAGCCCCATGGGTCTTCCTGATCCCAAAAGCCAGCCACGTTGAGTGTCGGCACCGTCGTCTTGCCGAGCGCCTTCTGCCAATTCTGGTCGGTGTAGAAGCTGTCGTGGTTGGGATGGTCGAGCAGGGCCGCCGCCATCGGGATCTTGCCCTTGAAATAGCCTTTGTCGAGGCCTTCGAGCGTGCCGATTTTCAACAGTGATGCGTAAGTATCAACGCTGTCGTACGGAAAATCCTCGAGCGATTCCTTGGTCTGCTGCAGCGAATAGACCCAGTCGGTGACATAGCTCAGCCGCAGTGCGCCGTTCCGGTGGAGATCGTCATTCTGCCAATAATCGATCCACGCCGCTTGCGGGCTGACCGCCTTTAGCGCCGGGTGCGGATTGACCAACGCGACGGCGGCGGCGAAGCCGGGGTAGGACACGCCCCACATGCCGACCTTGCCATTATTCTCGGGCAGGTTTTTGACGAGCCAGTCGATCGAATCATAGGCGTCGGTCGCCTCGTCCACCGCTTTGGGATCGTTCGGGTGGACCGCAGTCGACAGCGTGAAAACCCCGTCCGACCCGAAGCGCCCACGCATCGATTGGAACACGAAGATATAGCCGTCCTCGACCAGGCTCTTCCAGCTACCTGGCGCAGCCGCCGGGGCGGTTTGCGGAATGCCATAGGGCGTGCGCTGGAACAGGATCGGCAGCGGCCCGCTGCGGCCGCGCTGGCGGATGATGACCGTCTCCATCTTCGCGCCGTCGCGCATCGGCACCATCACCTTTTCGAAGGTGAAGGGCGATTGCAGGGCGGGCGCAGGGGGCAGGGATTGCGGGCGGGCCGCGGTTAGGGAGAGGGGAAGGGGGAGGAGGGCAGTGCTTGCTGCCAGAAGTATCGCGAGTCTGCGCATGTCCGCTCCCCTTCGTCACCCCGGCTCTGTGCCGGGGTCCACCGTGCCGCACGGTGGCGAAGGTCGAGTGTGCTGCACGGTGGATGCCGGAACAAGTCCGGCATGACGAAATTTGGGTGAAACCGACCGCGCTTACCCGATCCGGTGTTCGCCCCGCACCCAGCGGACCGTGCCCGACGATGCACGCATCACGACGCTTTCGGTCGTCATGATCTTGCCCTTGCGCTTCACGCCGCCGAGCAGCGATCCGTCGGTGACGCCCGTCGCCGCGAAGATGCAGTCGCCGCGCGCCAGTTCGGTCAAATCATATTGCTTGTCGAGATCGGTCACGCCCCATTTCGCGGCGCGTGCGCGCTCGTCATCGTTGCGGAACAACAAGCGGCCCTTGAACTGCCCACCGACGCAGCGGAGCGCGGCGCACGCCAGCACGCCCTCGGGCGCGCCGCCCTGGCCCATGTAGATGTCGATCGTGGTGTCGGGATTGGTCGTCGCGATCACACCCGCGACATCGCCATCGCCGATCAGCATGATGCCGCAGCCGAGCGCGCGCAGTTCGGCGATGATCTTGCTGTGGCGGGGCCGGTCGAGCACGCAGGCGATGATCTCCGACGGCTTCACACCCTTGGCGGCGGCGAGCGCGGTGACGTTCTCGGTCGGCGATTTGTCGAGATCGATGATGCCCTCAGGGTAGCCCGGGCCGCACGCGATCTTGTCCATGTAAACGTCGGGCGCGTTGAGCAGCCCGCCTTCCTCGGCGATGGCCAGCACCGCGAGCGCATTCGGCCCGGCGGTCGCGCAGATCGTCGTGCCTTCCAACGGATCGAGCGCAATGTCGATCTTCGGACCCTTGCCGATCGCCGAGCCGACCTTTTCGCCGATGAACAGCATCGGGGCCTCGTCGCGCTCGCCCTCGCCGATCACGACGGTGCCGTCCATGTAGAGCTCGTTGAGCGCGGTGCGCATCGCATCGACGGCTGCGGCATCCGCCGCCTTTTCATCACCCCGTCCGGTCAGCGTCGACGCGGCGATCGCCGCCGCCTCGGTCACCCGGACCATTTCGAGCACGAGAACACGGTCGAGCGTTTGCGAGCGGTCGGTGGTCATCGGCAATCCTCTATTGTTTGCTAGCGCGTTAAGCGGAGCGTGTGACGCTGTCGAGACGGCTAAAGCCCAAGAGGGATCAGTCGCGCAGCAACTCGTTGATGCTGGTCTTGCTCCGCGTCTGCGCATCGACGCGCTTGACGATGACCGCGCAGTACAGCGCGGGCATGCCGTCACCACCACCGATGCTGCCGGGCACGACCACCGCATAAGGCGGAACTGCGCCACGAAAGACTTCACCGGTCGCGCGGTCGATGATCTTCGTCGATGCGCCGAGATACACGCCCATCGATAGCACCGCGCCCTCACCGACGCGGACGCCCTCTGCCACTTCGCTGCGCGCACCAATGAACGCGCCGTCGCCGATGATGACCGGATCGGCCTGCAACGGCTCGAGCACGCCGCCGATCCCCGCGCCGCCCGAGATATGGACGTTCGCGCCGATCTGCGCGCAGCTTCCGACCGTCGCCCAGGCGTCGATCATCGAATTTTCGCCGACATAGCCGCCGATGTTGACGAAGCTCGGCATCAAGACCGCGCCCTTCGCGATGAACGCGCCACGCCGGACGATGCTGCCGGGGACGCTACGGAAGCCTGCTGCGCGATAGCGCTGCTCGTCCCAGCCTTCAAACTTGGAGGGCACCTTGTCGAACCAGTTCGATCCGCCGGGGCCGGGGATGATCGCATTGTCGTTAAGCCGGAATGACAGCAGCACGGCTTTCTTCAGCCACTGATTGACGCGCCATCCGCCGGCACCATCAGGCTCGGCGACGCGCGCCGTGCCCGCATCGAGCATGTCGAGCGCGGTATCGACCGCGTCGCGTACCGCGCCTGTGGTGGTGAAGCCCAGTTCCGCGCGGGCGTCCCACGCCGCGTCGATCGTCGTTTGCAAATCGCTCATCATCACCCCCAAATTTCGTGCAGCCATGCGGTCAGATCGTGCGTGACGAAATCGACATAGCTGCGGTCCGCGTCGGTGCTCTGTTCGGAGCCGTTGTCGATCCACACCGTCGTCATGCCAATCGCCTTGGCGGGCGCCAGATTGCGCGCCATATCCTCGACGAACACCGCTTGCGCGGGGTCGAGATCGAACGCCGCGCACAGCCCTGCATAGGCCGATGCCTGCGGCTTTGGGCGCAGATCCATCGCGTGGATGTCGTGTACCGCCTCGAAGCTCGCCCCCAGCCCGAGCCGATCGAGCACGCGACTGGCATAGGGCGTGTCGGCGTTGGTGAAGACGATCTTGCGCCCCGGCAGCCGTGCAATCGCGGCGGCGAGCGGGGCGTTGTGCTCGAGCACGTCCATTTCCACGTCATGCACGAATTCGAGAAAAGCGTGCGGATCGACGTCGTGCTCGGCCATCAACCCGGCGAGTGTCGTGCCATGGCCGTAGAAATAGCCCTTCTGAATGCGCCGTGCCTCGATCAGATCGACCGAGAATTTCTCGGCGATATAGGCGCCCATCTTGATGTCGATTTGGTCGAACAACCGCGCGCTCGCCGGGTAGAGCGTATTGTCGAGATCGAAGATCCAGGTGCGGATATGGGCGAGACGCGGGTTCATCGGGGCAGGCTCTAAGCAGCGGCGGCTGATCGAGCAAGGCACCAACCACCACCGATCGCCTTGCTTTGCCGAAGCGCCATAGCTCGTCCAGCCCGGCAGAGCCCAATCAGGCTTTGGCCGTGCGGCAAAACCGGCAAGGGGTGGCGCGAGCGGCGGATGCTCCCCACATCCTCCCACATGACACGCTATTCCTTGCTCGATCTGGTCCCCGTCGTAGAAGGCGGCACAATCTCGCAAGCGCTCGCAAATGCGGCCGATCTCGCGCACCACGCCGAAAGCCTCGGCTTCGAACGCTATTGGACCGCCGAACATCATGGGATGGCGGGTATCGCCAGCGCGGCCACATCGGTGGTGATCGGCCATGTTGCCGCCGCCACCTCGACGATCCGGGTCGGCGCGGGCGGGATCATGCTGCCCAACCACGCGCCGCTCGCCATCGCCGAACAGTTCGGGACGCTCGACGCGCTCTTCCCGGGGCGGATCGATCTCGGGCTGGGGCGAGCACCGGGATCGGACCAGATCGTCGCGCGGGCGATGCGGCGCAATCTCGACAGCGATGCCAATGCCTTTCCGCAAGATGTGCTCGAGCTGCAAAGCTATTTCGCGGACGATGGTCAGACCGGCATCCGCGCGACGCCCGGGGCGGGCGCAGACGTGTCGCTGTGGATTCTCGGGTCCAGCACGTTTGGCGCGCAATTGGCGGCAATGCTTGGTCTGCCATATGCCTTCGCTTCGCACTTCGCGCCCGATGCACTGATGGCCGCGATCGACATCTACCGACGCACCTTCCGCCCCTCGGCGGCGCTGGCGCAACCGCATGTGATGGCGGGGTTCAACGTCTTCGCCGCCGATAGCGATGCCGAGGCGGAGTTGCTCGCCAGCTCGCAGCAACAGGCGTTCGTGGCGCTGCGCACCGGCAACCCACGTCAATTGCCGCCGCCGGTGGCCGGCTATCGCGAGAGCCTGGGTGCGCACGGCGCGGCGATCCTGGATCACGTCCTATCCTGTTCGGCGGTGGGTGGGCCCGCCAAGGTGGCGCGGGAGATCGCCGCGTTCGTCGCGCGTACCGGGGTGGATGAACTGATGATCGCAAGCTCGATCTACGATCATGCCGCGCGCAAACACAGCCTCACGCTCACGGCGGAGGCGATGCGCGATCGCGCCGTCGCGGCGTAATTCAAAATGGCGCCTTGCGTACCGTCCTAGGTGGCGGTTCACCTGCCGCGATCTTAAACGGGTCGGCTGGCGGTGGACGCGTTCGTCGCGGTCGTGCATGACAGTTTTATCACAAAGCGCGCAGCGACATTCCGATCGTGCCGTGACAGATGGGGTTGAGGCGTGCCGTTTCGCGTTTTTGGATTGGTTTGCGTGATTTTTGGTCATCGCAGGAATGCCGAATCACGGCGCAGCGAGAATGGCAGCGTCTTCGCCACGTGCGCGCGGTGCTCGTCGGAGCTTTACCGCGAGCCGGTACGTGGCAAATGGCGCGCGGCGACCGCTGCCGACCGGCATCCGCGTGGCTTTTCCTTGACCGAGGAACGCGAGCCGGTGGTCCGGCCCAAAAAGCTGAAAAAGAGATCGCGCCGACACTGAGCGGCGGCACTCTTCAGTTCGCGGCGGGAAGCCGAAGCCGCACCAACAACCCGCCCAGATCTTCACTTTCCTCGAGGCTGACCGTGCCTTCGTAGATTTCGGCGACATCGCGCACGATGGCCATGCCAAGGCCGGTGCCGGGCTTGCCCGAATCGAGCCGCACGCCGCGATCGAAAATGCGCAGCCGCTCTTCTTCCGGGATGCCGACCCCGTCATCCTCGATCAGAAATTCGACAAAGCCCGAATGCTTCGCGACGGTGACGAACACGCTGCCACCACCATATTTAGCGGCATTCTCGATCAGATTGCCGAGCATCTCGTCCAGATCCTGGCGTTCGACATGGACTTGCAGGTCGCGCGGCCCGTCGGTGTCGATGCGGACGTGACGATATAGCACGCCGACCGCGCGCTCGACCGATTCGAGGCTCGGCCAGACGTCGGCCCGGCTATGCGCGGAACCACGCCGCCCCACGGCGCGCGCGCGCGCGAGGTGGTGGTCGACCTGTCGCCGCATTGTCCGCGCCTCGCGTACGACGGTTTCGCCGAGATCGTCGGCCTGTGCGGTGGCGGCATTCATGATGACGGTGAGCGGCGTCTTCAGCGCATGCGCGAGGTTGCCGGCGTGGCGGCGCGCTTCCTCGGCTTGACGCTCGTTATGTGCGATCAGGCCGTTCAATTCCTCGACCATCGGCGCGACTTCGATCGGCATCGGCCGCTCGATTTGGCGCGCCTTGCCCGCGCGCATCCGGGCAATCTCCTCGCGCACCTTGCGCAGCGGCCAGAGCCCGTAAAACGTCTGTAGCGCCGCCATCACGATAAGACCGAGCCCGAGCAAGGCGAAGCTGCGCACCAATGTCTTGCGCAGCACCTTGATCTGCGCGTCGAGCCCGCTGCGGCTTTGCGCGACCTGGAAACGCCACCACACCGGCGACCCCGGCAATTTCACGTCGCGTTCGACGACTCGCAACATGCCATCATGCTGGGTTTCGTCCGCCACGGTGTCCGCTGCGGGTTTTTTCGGCGTCTTGTCGACGAACTGATCGCTATCATAGATATGGATTTCACGGTCTCGGTGCGGACTGCCATACGCAAGCTGCCGGTCCCACAACGAGCGGGAGGGATACGGCTCCTGCCCGGGGGCGCTGACTTGATAGTAAAGGCCCGATCCGGGTTCGAGAAAGCGCTGGTCGGCAAGCTCGCGATTGTTGATCACCTCGCCCATCGGCCCGACTTCGGCCGAGGTGATCAGCGAGGTCAGCACATATTCGATCTGGTCGTCGAAATTGCGCGTAACCGCCGTCGTCAGCACCTGATCAAGCGCGAACCCGCCACCGGTGAGCAGCAGCATGATCCAGCCGGCCGCGATCAGGATCATGCGCCGGCTGAGCGAGCCCGTCGTGCGCATCGGAATTGCCGCGCGTGGTTCGATGTCGAGCGCGGGAAGGGGAGCAGCTACCCGTTCGGACGGGTTGGCCTCAGCCACACCGCCCACCCCGTGCCCTGATCAGATCGGGCAGATCAGGCATTCGTATCCTCAAGGCTGTAACCAAGACCACGGATCGTGGTGATGACATCCTGTCCGAGCTTCTTGCGGATGCGCGTCACGAACACTTCGATCGTATTCGAATCGCGGTCGAAATCCTGGTCGTAGATGTGTTCGATCAACTCGGTGCGGCTGACCACCTTGCCCTTGTGGTGGAGCAGATAGCTGAGCAACTTATACTCCTGCGCCGTCATCTTGACCGGCTCGCCCGCCAGCGTGACCTTGCCGCTGCGCGTGTCGAGCCGGACGTCGCCGGCGGTCAGTTCGGCCGAGGCGTTGCCGGCGGCACGGCGGATCAGCGCGCGCAGACGAGCGATCAATTCCTCCGACTGGAACGGCTTGGCGACATAATCGTCCGCCCCGGCATCCAATCCGGCGACCTTGTCGGACCAGCTATCGCGCGCGGTAAGCACCAGCACCGGCGCAGTGCGGCCTTCCTTGCGCCAGCGATCGAGCACCGTCAGCCCGTCGATCTCCGGCAAGCCGAGGTCCAGGATGATCGCGTCATAATTCTCGGTCGAGCCCATGAAATGGCCCTCCTCGCCGTCGGTCGCGAGGTCGATCGCATAACCGGCACCTTCGAGCGTCGCCTTCAATTGCTGGCCGAGATTGGGTTCGTCCTCGACGATCAGAACACGCATGCGATTTTTCCCTTTGGACGGCGCGGGTCAGCGCTCAGTTGCCGGTGCGACCGATGATTTGCCCCGAGCTCCCATCGACCTCGACCCAGATGACGGTTCCATCGCGCAGGAACTTCAGCGTGTAAATCCCGCGATCGGTATCGAAGTCGAAGCCGAGATACTGGCTGCCGCGCATCGTCGGCAACACGCGCCCCTCGATTTCGCGTAAAGGAAGAATGCGGCCCTGCTGCCGCGCGCGAAAGGCCGCGCGCTGATCGCGGTGCTGCAACCCCGCACCGTCGGCGGGCGCTGGGGCAGTCGCGGTGGCCAGTGTGAACAGGATCGGTCCGAGCATTGTCATGGACTTTGCATAGGGACGAGGGCTTGAACAGCCTGTGAACGCCGAAAGGCGGCCATCGGTCGGAGACCGAAGGACTCGCCTGAGGCCGGACGGCAGGTCGCGCCAGCGAACCTGTCCGACGACACGGGGTTTACCCCCGTGTCGGCCCTTGCAGGGTTCTGGCCCCGTCGCGGCAAAGCCACGTCGTCGGACGCGGCTGCTGGCCGCGCCGGCCGGGTGAGCGCTTTAGCCTCGATTTAGCTGCGCTAAATCGCTAGGCGCGCACGCTATGGCAGCAGCACCAATTCTCGCATATGAAAATCTCGGCGTTATCCAAGGCTCGGGCTGGCTCTTTCGTGGGCTCGATATTCACGTTGGCCCGCGCGACCGGCTTGCGCTGATCGGGCGCAATGGCGCGGGCAAGACCACGCTGATGAAATTGCTCGGCAACAAGATCGATTCGGATGAAGGCCGCCGCACGATCGTGCCGGGCACGCGCGTGATCCTGCTCGAACAGGAACCGGCGATGACGGGCTTTTCGACGCTCGCCGATTATGTCCTGTCGGGCGACGATGCGCCGCAGCGGCATGAAGCGGAAGCGATTGCCGACCAGCTCGGCATCGACCTCACGCGGGAAGCCGCCAAGGCGTCGGGCGGCGAACGTCGTCGTGCCGCGATCGTGCGCGCCTTCGCGCAGAACCCCGACGTGCTGTTGCTCGACGAGCCGACCAACCATCTCGACATCGGCGCGATCGAATGGATCGAGGAATGGCTCCAGCGCTTCCGCGGCGCCTTCGTCGTGATCAGCCATGACCGCACCTTCCTGACCAAGCTGACCAAGCAGACGCTGTGGATGGACCGTGGCAATTTGCGCCGCGCGGAGATCGGCTTTGGCGGGTTCGATGCCTGGACCGAGGCGGTCTATGCCGACGAAGCGCGCAATGCCGAGAAGCTCGACGCGAAATTGAAGCTGGAGGAACATTGGCTGCTGCGCGGGGTCACCGGGCGGCGCAAGCGCAACCAGGGTCGCCTGACCAAGCTGGTCGAGATGCGCGCCGAACGTGCGTCGATGGTGGGGCCGCAAGGCTCCGCTAACCTCACGATCGGCACCGACGACGCCAAATCGAAGGTCGTGATCGACGCCAAGCATATCTCCAAGGCGTTCGGCGAGCGCACGATCATCGGCGATTTGACGCTGAAGGTCACGCGGCGCGACCGGATCGGCATCGTCGGCGCGAATGGCGCGGGCAAATCGACCTTGCTCAAGCTGTTGACCGGCGAGTTGGAGCCCGACGGCGGCACGATCCGCTTCGCCAAGACGATCGAGCGGATCGTGATCGATCAGCAGCGCAGCAAAATGGAACCCGACAAGACGATCCGCGACGTGCTCGCGGACGGCGGCGACTGGGTCGAGGTGCAGGGCATCCGCAAGCACGTGATCGGCTATCTCAAGGAGTTCCTGTTCGAACCCGGCGTATTGGATGCGAAGATCGGCACGCTGTCGGGTGGCGAGCGTTCGCGCCTGCTGCTGGCGCGCGAATTCGCCAAGCCGAGCAATCTGCTGGTGCTGGACGAGCCGACCAACGATCTCGATCTCGAGACGCTCGATCTGCTGCAGGACGTGATCGGCGATTATGACGGCACCGTGCTGATCGTCAGCCACGATCGCGACTTTCTCGATCGCACCGTGACGATCACGCTCGGGCTCGACGGCTCCGGCACGGTCGATGTCGTGGCCGGTGGCTATGAGGATTGGGAACGCCGCCGCAAGGCCAAAGCGCCGACCAAACGCGGGTCGATCGCCAAGAATGCCGTTGCCCCGGTTGCGGCGTCCGCGCCGGGTGCAAAGATCAAGCTGACCTATAAGGATCAGCGCGATTACGATCTTTTGCCCAAGCGGATCGAGGCGCTCGACGCTGCGATTGCGCGCGATCAGGCGTTGCTCGAAGATCCCGATCTCTACACCCGCGACCCCGATGCGTTCGAGCGGCTGATGGAAGCGATCGGCCAGGCGCAGGAGGACAAGACTAACGCCGAACTGCGGTGGCTGGAGTTGGCGGAAATGGTCGAAGGGCAGGGGTGAGCTAATTCCTCCCCGTGCCGGGGAGGATTGATTTATTTCAAAGCCCGCCCGTGCCGCCCGGCCAGATCGGTGATGTAATGCCACGCCACCCGCCCCGAACGGCTGCCGCGTCGCGTCGCCCAGCCGACCGCGTCGGTCGGGTCGAACGGCAAGTCATGCGCCCGTGCATACCCCGCGACGATCGCGAGATAGCCATCCTGATCGACGACGTGGAAGCCGAGGCTCAGCCCGAACCGGTCGGCGAGCGCCAGGCCATCGTCGGCGGCATCGCGCGGGTTTATCGCCGTTGGTTGATCGATCATGTCGCGCGGGACGAGGTGGCGGCGGTTCGAGGTGACGACCAATCGCGCATTGGCGGGCCGCGCCTCCGCCCCGCCATCGAGCATCGAGCGCAGCGCGCGTCCGTCGGCGGCGGCATCGAATCCAAGATCGTCCAGGAACAGCAGGAACGCGCGCGGTAGATCGGCGATCTGGGCGAAAAGGGCGGGCAGGGTGTCGAGCCGTGGCGTCACGATCTCGACGAGCGCGAGCGAACCGTCGCGCTCGGCCTGCACCGCGCCGGCAACGGCCTTCACCAGCGCTGACTTGCCCGACCCGCGCGCGCCCCACAGCAGCACGTCATGCGCGGCCGCGCGCTGCGCCAAATGGCGAACCGTGTCGAGCAACGCGGCCTTCTGCGTGTCGATCCCGTGGAGCCGGTCGAGTGCCAGCGGGCGAAAGTCGCGTACGCCCTCCAGCACCGCGCCACGCCAGACATAGGCCGGTTGCGCCAAGGGATCGGCGGCGACGGCGACGGGTGGTGCGAGGCGTTCGAGGGCTTCGGCGATGCGGATAAGCGGATCGGTCATGCACTTGCTGGTAGCGCGGGATGCCTGGCCTCGCTAGCCAAGTACCTTCAGCGCCGCGACCGCCGCCAGGCGATCCCCGAAATTCGGATCGGCCAGCGCCGCGCGGATCTGCGTCGCGGCTTCGGTCTTGCGGTTGAGATCGGCATAGGCCTGCCCCAGATGCCAGCGCAGCACCGCATGATCGGGCGCGATCGACGCCGCTTTCTCCAGCAATTGCAGCGCTGGTTCGCTCTTGCCTTGCGTGTAGAGCGCCCAGCCATAGGCATCGGTCGCCGCCGGGTTCATCGGTGCGAGCGCATAGGCCGCCTTGCCGTAAACGAGGCCGGTCTCGGCATCGCCATCGCCCGTGTAGGCATAGGACAATTCGGCGAGCAACGCGGCGTCGCGATTGCCGATCCGCTGGCGCAAGGATTCGAGCGTCTCGATTACGGCATCCCAATCGCCGCCAGCGATCTGCCAATGCGCGGTCAGGCGTTGCCCCGCGACATTTTGCGGGTTTTGCGACAGGAACAGCGCGAGCACGTTCGCCGCTTCGGCGCGCCGCCCGGCGCGATCGAGCGCGTCGGTCGCGCGCAGCATCGTCGGTTCGTCGAACCGGATGGTGGCGGCTCTGGCGTAAGCATCGGCGGCATCGCCATAGCGATTCATCGCCATCAGCGTATCGCCGACCGCGATGTGCGCTTGCGGTGCGCCGGGGGTGAGCCGGACCAGCGCTTGCGCTTGCGACAAGGCCGCTGCGGTATCCCCGGCATCGATCAGCCCGCGGATCAGGCCGAGTTGCACGACCGGCTCTGCCGGGGCGTTCGCCGCTGCCTGGCTCAGCGCGGGCAAGCCGCTGTCGCTGCCGAACGGGGTCGATCCGACGACCTCCGGCATGGCCGAGCGGTCGAGATATTTGGCCGCCCAATCGCGCTCGCCCGCTTGTTCGAACGCGCGCGCGACGAGCGACAAGGTGTAGCTGTCAGCATCGGGCCGCAGCGCGACCGGACGCAGCACGTCGAGGCTGCCGCGCGGATCACCCGAGCGCAGCAGCGCCGCGCCGAGCAAGCGCCGTGCGACGATGTTGGTCGGCTGCTGCCCCACCAACATGCGCCAATTGTCGATCGCTTGCTGATAAGCACCGGCCTTATACGCGAGTGTACCGGCCAGCAGTAGCGCGCCCGGCGTACCGTCGAGCTGCCCCTTGGTGCGCTCCAGCAACGAGCGGGCGAGATCATCATTGCCGGCACGTGCGGACAGCACCGCCTGAAGATACAGCGCCTGCGGGCTGCCCGGACGGGCGGCAAGCGCCTTGCGCGTCGCGTCGAGCATGTCGGCATAGCGCCCGACATCCCCGAGCGTGGCGGCGTAGTCGATCAGCGCGGGATGATAATATGCGTCATGCGCCAGCGCATTTTCGAACCAGGGGAGCGCCGCAACAAGGCCGTATTGGCTCCGCACCAATTCACCGCGCACCGTGAGCGCTTCCACATTGTTGGAGTCGAGATCGATCGCGTGCTGCGCCGCGCCGATCGCCCCGGCCATATCGCCTGCATTGTATTTGATGCGCGCCAGGTCGGACCAAGCGAAGCTATCCTTGGGCGCCGCGGCGATCAGCGTGTTCAGCGCATCCTGCGCGTGCGCAACATTGCCTTGCGCTGCCAGCGCCTGCGCCCCGACGCGGATCGCATAACCGGCGTAACGCGGGCCTGCCTTGATTGCTTCGTCCAACGCGCGCTTGGCGTCGCCCTGCAGCAACCATGCATGCGCATACAGCTGATGCGAGGCCGCTGGATCGAAACCGGCGTCGCGCGCGCGGTCGAGTTCGCCCTCAGCGGCCACGCCGTCGCCGAGCGCGAGGAAGCTTCGCGCGAGCATGGCATGGGCGAGGCCCCAGCTCGGATCGGCCTTGATCGCGGCTTGGGCATGGCTGCGCGCAGCACTGTAGTTACCCGCCTTCAGCGTCGCTACGCTTAGCGCAAGTGCGGTGCGCGCGGTCGCGGCGTCGGCATGCGCCGATCCGGTTGCGGCGATGGCAAGCAGCGTCGCACTGGTCGCCGCGGCGATCCCGCCGATCACACGAGAGAAGGACTTACGCATGGAGATCATAGCTCTTCAAGAGGTCGTACAACGTGGGACGGCTCACCCCTAACAGCTTAGCGGTGTTGGAAATGTTACCGTCGGCGCGGGCGAGCGCTTGTGCGATGGTCGAGCGGTCGGCGCTCTCGCGCGCGGCGCGCAAATTGATCGGCGGTTCGGCCTCGCCCGCGACCAGATCGAGGTCAGCGGCGGTGACGAGCTTTCCCTCGGCCATGATCACCGCGCGCTTCATGCGGTTTTCCAGCTCGCGAACATTGCCGGGCCAGGCCCAGACCGCAATCGCGGCGCGGGCATCGGGCGAGAGGCCGGTGACGCCAGAATGCATCGACTTGGCATAGCTTTTGAGAAAGTGTTGCGCGAGCAAAACGGCGTCGCCGCTGCGCTCGGCGAGCGCCGGGATGCGCACCACGATCTCGGCGAGGCGGTAGTACAAATCCTCGCGGAAGCTGCCCGCCGCGACCATCGCGTCGACGTCCTGATGCGTCGCGCAGACGATCCGCGTATCGACCGCAATCGCTTTGCGCCCGCCGATTCGCTCGATCGTGCGTTCCTGCAGGAAGCGCAGCAATTTGACCTGCAGCGGCAGCGGCACATCGCCGATCTCGTCGAGGAACAGCGTGCCGCCCTGCGCTTGTTCGATCTTGCCTTCGGTGGTTTTTACCGCACCGGTAAACGCGCCCTTTTCGTGGCCGAACAATTCGCTTTCGAGCAGCGTTTCGGGGATCGCCGCGCAATTGATCGCGACGAACGCACCCTTGCTGCGCGGACTGCTTTCATGGAGGCCCCGCGCGAGCAGTTCCTTGCCGGTGCCGCTCGCGCCGAGCAGCATCACCGAAACATCGGCCCCCGCGACACGTTCGATCGTGCGCGTGACCTTTAGCATTTCAGGTGCGGCGGTGATCATCCCGCCCAGCCCCGCCCCTGTCCCGCGCGCCGCGAGCCGCCGATTTTCGCTTTCCAGCGCATGGACATGGAAGGCGCGCGCAACGATCAGCCCGAGCGCGTCGATATCGATCGGCTTCGCGTAAAAATCCCAGGCGCCGTCGGCAATCGCCTGCAATGCGCTTTCGCGCGCGCCGTGGCCGGAGGCGACGATCACCTTCGTATCGGGCTTGATCCGCAGGATTTCGGCAAGCGTGGCAAAGCCTTCGCGCGTGCCGTCCGGGTCGGGCGGCAGGCCGAGATCGAGCGTCACGACGGCCGGCTCCTCCGCCCGCACCGCATCGAGCGCGGTTGCACGATCGACTGCGGTGATGACTTCATAGCCTTCATACGCCCAGCGCAGCTGGCGCTGCAGGCCGAGATCGTCCTCGACGATCAGGAGTTTGGGTTTGTTAGTCATGACCCACATCCGTTCGGGCTGAGCTTGTCGAAGCCCCGCTCTCGTCCAACCGCGTCATCGCCTGTGGAGACAGACGCTTCGACAGGCTGAGCGCGAACGGGGTGTGCGGAAGACGACTCACGCCGCCTGATCCAGCGTGAGCGCGCGTGCCGCCGGCAGCATCACGCGGAAAATCGTGCCGTCGCCGGAGCGGCTGTCGACCGCGACGGTCCCGCCCATCGCCTCGGCCAATTGCTTCGCCTCGAAGGCACCGATGCCGAATCCGCCCGGCTTGGACGATACGAACGGCTTGAACAATTGGTCGCGCAAGAAGGCCGGCGTCATACCGCAACCCTGATCGATCACCGACAGCACGACCGTTTGCCCCTCGGTGACCAGTGATATGGTAACGGGTTCGGTCGGCGGACTCGCCTCGATCGCATTCTGGACGAGATGGCCGAGCAATTGCTCGAGCCGCGCCGGATCGGCTTGAGCGAGGACGCCCGGCGTGCCGATCACCACGATCGGATGCTGCGACCGCCGCCGTGCCGCGACCTGTTCTGCCAGCGGGAACAGATCAACCGCACGCAAATCCTCGCCGCGCGCGCGGTGGTTCTGCGACAGGCGCGCGAGCAGATCATTCATGCGGCCGGCCGATTCCTGCAGCGTCGCGACCATGTCGGCGCGGAAGGCGGGATTGTCGGCATGGCGTTCGGCATTGCGGGCGACCAGCGTCAACTGGCTGACGAGATTTTTAATGTCGTGCAGGATGAAGGCGAAGCGGCGGTTGAATTCGTCGAAGCGCTCCGCCTCGGCCAAGGCTTCCTGCGCGCGCGCCTCGGCCAGATAGCTGGCGACCTGCCGCCCGGCGATCCGCAGCAGATCGAAATCCTCCCAGTCAAGCGCGCGGTCGACCAGGGGCCGCGCCAGCAGGATCGCGCCCTGCAAGCGCCCAAGATGGAGCAACGGCACGAGGACCCAGCCATCGGCGTCGAGCATCCACATCGGCACGCTCGCGGTCTCGACCGGCTCGGCAGTATCCGTACGCACGCTATCCAGCTCGACGATCCGACCGCTGGCGGAAAGGTAGGCGACGAGCCGTGCGTCGATGCCCGCACTCGCGCCCTCCCAATTCCATCCCGCGCCGACGCCGAGGCCGAGGCCGTCGGGCACGAGCAACAGGCCGGCGGGTGAATCGGTGAGGTCGGCGACCGCCTTGACGATCCGTTCGTCGAGCGGGGCCGCCCCGTCGGGCTTTCCGAGCGTGTCGGTGAAGCGGATCCACTCGACGCGGTAATCGTAACGATGGCGGAAGAGGTGCTTGGCGACCTTGACCTTGGTCCACGCCTTTACCCATGGCGAGGACAGGATCGTCAGGCCCGCGGCAGTCGACCCGAACACGAACGCGGTCTGCCACAGCCGGGCGTTCTCGCCACTGACGCTCGCGATCATGCTGGTCGCGGCAAGCATCAGTGCAGCGTAAAGCAGGGTCGCGGCAAAGGAGAGCGTCTGCCATGCGACCGTGCGCGACAAATGCAGCGTCCAGTCACCATTGCGCTGCACGGCGATGGCGAAGACCGGCGCGGCCAGTGCCATGACGCACCCGCGTCCCGCAAGCAGCGCGCTCGGCCAGGAGTCGCTGGCGTACAGCGCAGCGTAGAGCAGCAGATCGACACCCCACATTGCAGACAGCGCCACGACCACCAGCCGGATTCCGCCCCGCGCGCGTGGCGCGACGGCGGTGTAGAGATGGTGCACCAATAGCAAAGCGCCGATTGCGACCATCATCCGCAACACCACGCCAACGGCGACAAGCGGCGGTACCGCGGCCGCGCCGACGGCTTCCTCGATTATCGATAGCCCGGCGCCGACCAGCACAACTAACGTCACGACGCCGTAGATGATCGCCACGGCGCGATGCTCCTGCGCACGTCGATCGCGCCGCACGAGTGCATACATGAAGCCGAGCCAGGCAAGATTGCGCGCTGCCTCGGCAATGCGGGTCACGACATCGGTTGCGCCGATGCCGGACACTGCCAGCGCCCACAGGGCGGTCGTGCCCAGCGCGACAACGAAGGTCAGGCGCGGCAGCGCGGTTGCCGCCGTGACCCCATCGGCGCGCAGCCGCGACAGCGCGACGCCCGCGAACAGCAAGGCGGCGAGCGCGTGGCTCCACAGGATGAGGGTGGCGGGGCCGGTCATCGCCTTACCGCGCACCCTCGGGCCACAGCACGACGCGGATCGTCTGCAGCAGGATCAGCACATCAAGAAACGGCGAGTAGTTTTTCGCGTAATAGAGGTCGTATTCGAGCTTCTGGCGGCTGTCTTCGATCGATGCGCCGTAGGGATAATTGATCTGCGCCCAGCCGGTAATGCCGGGCTTCACCATGTGCCGCTCGGCATAATAATTGAGCTGCTGTTCCAGATCCTCGACGAATTGCGGGCGTTCGGGCCGCGGGCCGACAAAGCTCATCTCACCCTTCAGCACCGACCAGGTCTGCGGTAATTCGTCGATCCGCAGCTTGCGGATGATGCGGCCGATGCGCGTGATGCGCGGATCGTCCTTTTCGGCCCACACCGCTTGCCCGGCGACCTCGGCATCCTGCCGCATCGAGCGCAGCTTCACGCAATCGAAGCCGACTCCGTACAGTCCGACGCGACGCTGACGATAGAAAGCCGGCCCCTTGCTCTCCAGCCTGATCGCGATTGCCGTCACGATGATCAGCGGAAGCGCGAACGTCAGCAGGATCAGGCTGGCGGTGATGTCGAACAGGCGTTTGAAGATGCTCGACAGCATCCGTCCGCTCGAGAATCCGTCGGAAAAGATCAGCCAGCTCGGATTGACGCTCTGCAGATCGACTCGACCCGTTTCGCGTTCCAGGAAGGTCGAGATTTCGTTGACGTGGACGCCGGTCGTCTTGATCCGGAGCAGATCCTTCAGCGGCAGCGCATTGCGACGCTCCTCCAAGGCCAGCACGACTTCGCTCGCGTTGAGCAGCACGACATGGTCGGCGAGATTGTAGATCGCATCGCGCGCGATCGCTTCGGGAATGACGCGGGCCGGTTCGCTCATCGAGATATAGCCGACCACGACAAAGCCAGCGCCGGGTGTCTGTGCGAGCGCCTTCAGGCGGGCCGCACGGGCACCCGCACCCAGCACGACGACGCGCCGCTTGAACGCCTGACCGCCGATCATCTTGCCGACCAGAACGCGCAGCGCGATCAACAGCACCGCGGCGATGCCCATCGAATACAACAGGTTCGAGCGCCAGAAGGTGGCGGCCGGGAGAAGGAAGTAGATGACACTCAGGAAAATGACGCCGAGCGAAATGGCCACCAGCAGCCGCGCCGTCGCATAGCGCAGCGACTGAAGCGCCCCTGCGCCGTAAACGCCAACGGCGATCATCGCCAGTTCGACGCTGCCGGCGAAGGTGAGGAGCTGCGGAATGCGCGTCGCAACCGGGGTGGTGGGCAACGCCACTTGCCCCATCCGAAGCGTATAGCCGATTTCGCCCGCCACGATCAGCAGTACGAGATCGAACAGGCCGAGCAACAGCACGGCATTGGGGATATAATGTTTGAACACCCTGATCATCGTGTGCGCCTTGTTTGCGGCTTCGGTTGCCGCGGCCGCTGTCAAGAAAACCGACACCGACCGATCCGATGTCGCAGAAATTGACAAAGAAAGGTTGAACGCGGGTGGGGGCGCGGGATCGCACTTGATCCACGACAGTTACGCTAGCGCCGCAACCGCGCTACAGCGGGGGCGAACCGGAGGATTTCCAGCATGCCGCATTCGACGCCGATCGTTCCTGTCATCTTGTCGGGCGGATCGGGTACGCGGCTGTGGCCGATGTCGACGCCGGCCATGCCCAAGCAAATGCTCGCGCTCACCGCGCAGGAGACGATGTTGCAGCTCACGGTGCAGCGCGCGCGAGGCGATAGCTTCGCCGCGCCGATCGTGGTCGCCAATGCCCAGCATGCAGCCATGGTCGAGGCGCAATTGCATGCCGTCGATGCGGCACCCCAAGCGCTGATCCTCGAGCCCGTCGGCCGCAACACTGCGCCCGCGATTGCGCTGGCGGCGATTGCGGCGGGTGGCGGAGCGGCACCGTTGCTGGTGATGCCGTCCGACCATGTCATCGCCGATGTTGCCGCGTTCCACGCCGCGATCCACGCGGCGTTGCCGTTGGTGGAGGAGGGCTGGCTCGTCACTTTCGGCATCGATCCGCACGCGCCTGAGACGGGCTATGGCTGGATCAAGGTCGGGCCTGAGATCTCGGGCGGGGTTCACCGCGTCGCGAGCTTCGTCGAGAAACCGCCGCGCGATGCCGCAGAAGCGATGCTCGCGGCGGGCGATCATGCGTGGAATGGCGGCATCTTCCTGTTCCGCGCCGATGCCTATCTTGGTGCGCTGGCGACGTATGGCCCCGCGATGCTGGCGGCGTGTCAGCAGGCTATGGGTGCTGCGCGACGGGAGGGCGGGCGCATCTATCCCGATGCCGAAGCATTCGCCACGGCACCGTCCGATTCGATCGATTATGCCGTGATGGAAAAGGCGGACCGAGTCGCCGTCGTGCCCGTGAGCATGGGCTGGAGCGACCTCGGCAGTTGGGACGCGCTGCACGAGATCAGCGATTTGGATGCCGACGGAAACGCTCATGCCACGGGCGAGGGCGGCGCGGTGATCGCGATCGATACCGCCAATTGTCTGGTGCGCAGCGACGGAATCCGGATCGCGATGGTCGGCGTCACGGATCTGATCGTGGTGGCGAGCGGCGACGACGTGCTGATTCTCCCGCGCGGGCGCAGCCAAGAGGTGAAAGCGCTGATCGAGAAGATGAAGGCGAGCGAAGCCAAGGCTTAGCGCAGCTACGCCGAGGCGGCGCAGCTGCGACCCCGGACGGCGGTGCCTCCGCACCGACCGACGACGCGGCCCTTCGGCTGCCTGCAAGGCAGATGCTCGGGACATGCTTTGCCGCGGCGTTAAACCGGGTTAGTCTCTCGCATGCCCGCGCTTAAAATCCACCCCTTCCGTGACGACCTCGCGCAGGCCTTCCACGATATCAACGCGGCGTGGATCGGCGCGATGTATACGCTGGAGCAGACCGACCGCGACGTGCTCGAAAACCCGCGTGCGCGGATCGTCGATGGCGGCGGCGATATTCTGTTCGTCGAGGCCGAGGGCCTGGGCATCGTCGGGGCGTGCGCGCTGCAAAAGACCGGCGAGTGCCAGTTCGAGCTGACCAAGATGGGTGTGCTGGAATCGGCGCGGGGGCGCAAAGCGGGGGAGTTCCTGCTGCACGCGGTCATCGCGCGTGCGCACGATATGGGGGCTGAGCGGTTGTATCTGCTGAGCAACGCGAAAAGCGCGGCGGCGATCCATCTCTACGAAAAGCTCGGCTTCGTGCACGATGCGGCGATCATGGCGGAGTTCGGTACGCGCTATGCGCGATGCAACGTCGCTATGCTGTATCCAATCCGGCACGCAGTGGCAGCGGCGATATCGTAGCGCATCCGGAACAAAATGCCATCGATGCGCGTCATCAGGTGGACATTATACGGGAAGCGACGATGCGACGGATAACCCTTACGACGACATTGATGGCGATCATGCTGACGCCCGTGGCGGCACAGGCCGGCGCGCCGCAAGAAAGCAGCCTCGGCAAGGCCGTTACCCAGCCGCTGCGGGACACGCGGATCAAGGATGAAAAGATTCCCGAAATCCTGCAACTTGCGGCGTCGGCACCCTATTCTTCGGTTAATACGCGGACCTGCAAATCGATCGCGGGCGAAGTGCGGCGGCTCGATCAGGCGCTTGGCCGCGACGTCGATGCGCCGGAGGTCACCAAGAACGAGCGGTCCGAAATGGCGGCGGTCGCGGCGCGGACGGCGGTCAATACGCTGATCCCGGGTCTCGGCCTCGTGCGCGTGATCACCGGCGCCGACAAGCAGCAGCGCCGGGTTGAGGCGGCGGTCTATGGCGGATCGGTGCGGCGTGCGTATCTGAAGGGCATCGGACAAGCGCGCCGCTGCGGCGTGCCCGCAGCCCCGACGCGCGAGGCGGTCAACGACGTGCAAGAGTTGTCGTGACGGTTGAACGATAGGCGGAACGAGAAAGGGCCGGGGAGTGATCCCCGGCCCTTTTCGTTGGTCCAGCTTTGGGGCTGGGATGGTGCGAGCTTCCAGCACCGGCAAAGCCGGTGCTCGTCGGACGGGTTCGACGACCAAGGTCGCCGACCCGCCGGCCGGCGCCACGCGAGTCCTGGAATAGCGCGCGCTATTCCAGGCCGCGTTGGCTCAGAAGTCCATACCGCCCATGCCGCCCATGCCGCCGCCGCCCATCGGCATGGCAGGCTTGTCTTCAGGCATCTCGGACACGGCCGCTTCGGTCGTGATGAGCAGGCCCGAGACCGACGCCGCGTTCTGCAGCGCGGTGCGGACGACCTTGGTCGGGTCGATCACGCCGGCTTCGACGAGGTTCTCGTACGTGTCGGTCGCAGCGTTGAAGCCCATCGTGGTGTCGTTGCCATCAAGCAGCTTGCCCGAGACGACGGCGCCATCATGGCCCGCATTCTGTGCGATCTGGCGGACCAGCGACGTCAGCGACTTGCGGACGATGTCGATGCCGCGCGTCTGGTCTTCGTTCGCACCGGTCATGCCGTCGAGGCACTTGGTGGCGTACAGCAGAGCCGTGCCGCCGCCGGGGACGATGCCTTCTTCAACGGCTGCGCGGGTTGCGTGCAGCGCGTCGTCGACGCGGTCCTTGCGCTCCTTGACTTCGACTTCCGACGAACCGCCGACCTTGATGACAGCAACGCCGCCAGCCAGCTTCGCGAGACGCTCCTGGAGCTTCTCCTTGTCGTAATCCGACGTGGTGTTTTCGATCTGCTGACGGATCGCATCGGTGCGGCCCTTGATCGCTTCGTGATCACCGGCACCGTCGACAATGACGGTGTTGTCCTTGTCGATCGTGACGCGCTTGGCGGTGCCGAGCATGCCGATCGTGACCGACTCGAGCTTGATGCCGAGGTCTTCCGAGATCATCTCGCCCTTGGTCAGGATCGCGATGTCCTCGAGCATCGCCTTGCGACGATCACCGAAGCCCGGTGCCTTGACCGCTGCGACCTTCAGGCCGCCGCGCAGCTTGTTGACGACGAGCGTGGCCAGAGCCTCACCCTCAATGTCCTCGGCGATGATCAGGAGCGGACGGCCCGACTGAACGACGGCTTCCAGGATCGGGAGCATCGCCTGCAGGTTCGACAGCTTCTTCTCGTGGATCAGGATGTAGGGATCCTGAAGCTCGACCGACATCTTCTCGGGGTTGGTGATGAAGTAAGGCGAGAGATAACCACGGTCGAACTGCATGCCTTCGACGACGTCGAGTTCGAACTCGAGACCCTTGGCTTCCTCGACCGTGATGACGCCTTCCTTGCCGACCTTCTCCATCGCTTCAGCGATCTTCTCGCCGACGACGGTGTCGCCGTTTGCCGAGATGATGCCGACCTGGGCGATTTCCTTGGTGCCCGAGACGGGCTTGGAACGCGCCTGGAGATCCTTGACGACTTCGACGACTGCAAGGTCGATGCCGCGCTTCAGGTCCATCGGGTTCATGCCGGCCGCAACCGACTTCATGCCTTCGCGGACGATCGCCTGCGCCAATACGGTCGCAGTGGTCGTGCCGTCGCCGGCGACGTCGTTGGTCTTGGAGGCCACTTCGCGCAGCATCTGCGCGCCCATGTTCTCAAACTTGTCCTTGAGCTCGATTTCCTTGGCGACGGTGACGCCGTCCTTGGTGATGCGCGGTGCGCCATAGCTCTTGTCGATCACGACGTTGCGGCCCTTTGGCCCCAGCGTGACCTTCACGGCGTCGGCGAGGATGTCCACGCCACGCAGAATACGTTCGCGGGCGTCACGCCCGAATTTTACGTCCTTGGATGCCATGGTGAGGCTACCCTTTCAAATGTGGAAAGTTGTGAAAGTTGTGCTCGGAAGGGGTTAGCCGACGATCCCGAGGATGTCGGATTCCTTCATGATCAGCAGGTCTTCACCGTCGACCTTGACCTCGGTGCCGGACCATTTGCCGAAAAGGATCTTGTCGCCAGCCTTGACGTCGAGCGGCGTGATCTTGCCATCGTCGGCGCGCGTGCCGGTGCCGGTGGCGACGACTTCGCCTTCCTGCGGCTTTTCCTTGGCGGTTTCCGGGATGATGATCCCGCCTGCGGTCTTCTCTTCTGCCTCTACGCGGCGGACGAGGACGCGGTCGTGCAACGGACGAAAGTTCATGCGCGAAGTCCTTCTGTAATGATCGGTTGTTAGCACTCGCCTGTGGTGAGTGCCAGCAGGGCTCATATGATGTCGCCCAGGTCCGGCGTCAACCGGTCGGCGCATCCATTGCGGGACAAAAAATAATGCGTGTTAGGGACGCAACACGCATTTACTCGTGTCCGTGCTTGCCCTAGCGATAGGGCGTATTTGCGCCAAGCAGGGAGCGGCCAAGTGAAACTCGTACGGGGCGCATGGAAGATTCTGGTCGGCATCAAGGACGGGCTCGTCCTGATCGCGATGCTGTTGTTTTTCGGTCTGCTGTTCGCCGGGCTTTCGAGCAAGCCCAGCACGGTTGCGGTCCGCGATGGCGCGCTGGTGCTCAAGCTTAACGGAGCGATCGTCGAGCAGCCGGCTATGGCCGACCCGTTCGCCGGCTTCAGCAGCGGTGGAGCCCCCAGCGAATTCCGCCTGCGCGATGTCGTACGTACGCTCGACAAGGCTGCCAAGGACGATCGCGTTAAAGTGGTGGTCCTCGATCTCGATTCGTTCGGTGGCGGCTATCCGGCGGCAGTCGATGAAGTGGCGAACGCCATCCGCCGCGTGCGCGATGCCAAGAAGCCGGTGCTGGCCTATGCCACCGCCTATACCGATTCCGCGTATCGGCTGGCCGCCAATGCGAGCGAGATCTGGATGAGCCCGATGGGCGGCACGCTCTTCATGGGTCCGGGCGGATCGCAGCTGTATTACAAGGGCTTGATCGACAAGCTCGGCGTTAACGCGCACGTCTACCGTGTCGGCAAGTACAAGTCGTTCGTCGAGCCTTATACCCGCACCGAAGCCTCTCCCGAGGCGAAGGAAGAAGTGGTCAAGCTGTACGAAGTGCTCTTCGCAAATTGGCAGGAGGCCGTCGCCAAGGCGCGGCCCAAGGCCAAGTTCCAGCCGTTTCTGACCACGCCGGGCGCGGTGATCACCGCCGCACAAGGCGACATCGCCAAGGCCAATCTCGATGCTGGTCTGGTCGACAAGCTTGGCACGCGGCTCGATTTCGGCAAGCGCGTGGCGCAGCTTGCCGGGGTCGACGACAAGAAGGTCGCTGGCAGTTTCAAGACGATCAAGTACGCGGCCTATGTCGCGGATAACCCCTTGCCGACCAATGGCAGCAAGATCGGCGTGCTGACGATCGCGGGCGATATCGTCGATGGCAAATCGAACGGCGGCAGCGTCGGCGCCGATACGATCGTCAAGCTTATGCTCGATGCGCTCGCCAAGAAGGATCTGAAGGCGCTGGTCGTTCGCGTCGATTCGCCGGGCGGATCGGCGCTGGCATCCGAAGATATGCGCAACGCGATCCAGGAAGCGAAGGCGCAAAAATTGCCGATCGTCATTTCGATGGGCAGCGTGGCGGCATCGGGCGGCTATTGGGTCGCGACCGCTGGCGACGTGATCTTCGCCGAGCCGACGACGATCACCGGATCGATCGGCATTTTCGGCATCATCCCGACCTTCGAGAATACGCTGAAGAAAATCGGGCTCACCACCGACGGGGTGAAGACCACGCCGTTGTCGGGCCAGCCGGACATTTACGGCGGGACCAACCCGGAGACCGATGCGATCTTCCAGGCGGGGATCGAGAATGGCTATCGCCAGTTCATCACGCGCGTGGCGAATGCGCGCAAGCTGAGCACGACGCGCGTCGATGAGATCGGCCAGGGTCGCGTGTGGGATGGCGGGACGGCGCGGCAGATCCGTCTGGTCGATCGTTTCGGCGGGCTGAACGATGCGATCGCCGAGGCGGCGAAGCGTGCCGGCCTCAAGCCCGAGGACGTCCATGCCGAATATCTCGAAAAGAAGCCGAGCGCCTGGGCGAAATTCTTCGAGCAAATCCTCGAATCGAATAAGGATGACGAGGACACGTCGGCCGGCGATGCCTTCACGCGAATGGCGGCCGAGCGGCGTGCGGTGTTCGCGCGCGCGCTGGGCGATGTGAAGCGGATCGGCACGGGGGCCGCCATCCAGGCGCGGTGCCTGGAGTGCGATGGTCTGGGCGGCAATCCGCCGCGCGCGGGTGATGCGCGGCTGGTCGATCTGGTGCTGGCAAGGGTTGGATTGTGAGCGTCCGCCCAACGGTCGGCCGATGAGCGTGGACAAGGCCCCGATTCAGATCGCGGTGCGGCCCGCCACGCCCGATGATGCCGCCGCGATCGCCGCGATCTACCGGCCCTATGTCGAGCGCGGCACCGTCTCGTTCGAGCTCAAGGCACCCACCGAACATGTGATGCGGCAGCGGATGGCGGCGTCCGAGGGCAAATATCCGTGGCTGGTCGCGACCGCGGTCGAGGGCGGGGAACTGCTCGGCTACGCTTATGCCTCGGCCTTCCGCGATCGCCCGGCGTATCGCTACACGATAGAGACGACCGTCTATCTGCTCGAGGGTACTGCCGGGCGCGGCAACGGGCGGCAATTGTACGACGCGCTGATCGACACCGTGCGCGCGCAGGGCTTTACCCATGCGATCGGCGTGATTGCCCTGCCCAATGATCATTCGATCCGGCTCCACGAATCGGTAGGTTTCAAGCGTGCCGGGGTAATGCGCGAGGTCGGCTATAAAGACGGGCGCTGGATCGACGTCGGCTTCTGGCAATGTGAACTCAACGACGCGACGATGCCGCCGATGGAGCCGAAACCGTTCAGCGAGACCGGGATGGTGTGGGATTGGTGAGGTAGCGGCGTGATGATGTTCCCCGGCGAAGGCCGGGGTCCAGTGGCGGAGGCAGTGGGTGGAGAAACCGGGCTTCGTTTACATCATGGCGAACCGCCGTAACGGCACCATCTACCTTGGTGCCACCAGCGATCTCGTGAAGCGCGCGTGGGAACATCGTAACGGGTTGGTTGAGGGCTTCACCAAACGCTACGAATGCTACCTGCTCGTCTGGTACGAAGCCTGCGACTCTATCGAGTCCGCGCGGATCCGCGAACGCCAGATGAAGGAATGGAAGCGCGCCTGGAAAATCCGCGAAATCGAAGGGCTCAATCCGGAATGGGAAGATTTGTACGAGGCGCTGCGCACGATTGCATAAGGGCGCGCGACTGGGCCCCGGCCTCCGCCGGGGAACTAGCAAGACTGGCCCCGCTTCGCTAAGGCCGCATTCAAATGACCGACACCCCAGACACACCCGCCCAGCGCGACTACCGCGACACCGTCTTCCTGCCGAAGACCGATTTCCCCATGAAGGCGGGGCTCCCCGCCAAGGAGCCTGGCATCCTCGCGCGCTGGCAGGCGATGGGGCTGTACGAGAAGCTGCGCGCCGCGCGCGCCGGGCGGGAGAAGTTCGTTCTGCATGATGGCCCGCCCTATGCGAATGGCGACATGCATATCGGCCATGCGCTCAACCATATCCTCAAGGACACGGTGTGCCGCACGCAAGGGCTGCTCGGCAAGGACGCGCCGTATGTGCCCGGCTGGGACTGCCACGGCCTGCCGATCGAGTGGAAGGTCGAGGAGAAGTACCGCGCGAAGAAACTGAACAAGGATGAGGTCCCGGCGGCCGAGTTCCGCGCCGAATGCCGCGCCTATGCGCAGCATTGGGTCGACGTGCAGCGCGAGCAGTTGAAGCGGCTCGGCATCAATGGAGATTGGGACCATCCGTACCTGACGATGGATTTCGCCGCCGAGGCGACGATCGTCACCGAGCTGATGAAGTTCGCCGAGAGCGGCCAGCTCTATCGCGGCGCCAAGCCGGTGATGTGGTCGCCGGTCGAAAAGACCGCGCTCGCCGAGGCCGAGGTCGAATATGAGGACGTCGTCTCGACGCAGATCGACGTGGCGTTCGAGATCACGCACGCGCCGAACGCGCCCGAACTGGTCGGCGCGCACGCGGTAATCTGGACGACGACGCCGTGGACGATCCCGGTCAACCAGGCGCTGAGCTATGGGCCGGAGATCGAATATCAGATCGTAACCGATCCAGACGGTCGTCGCTTGCTTGTCGCAACGGCGCTTGAGGACGGTGTCTTTATGCGTCTTTCAGCGTCTCACGATAACTATGGCTGGGGCGGCGATTACAAGAAGATCAAGGGCTCCCAGCTCGAAGGCGCCAGCGCGCGCCATCCGATGCACGCGCTCGGCGGGTTCTTCGCCAAGCCCCGCCCATTCCTCCCCGGCGATTTCGTCACCACCGACGCCGGCACCGGGCTCGTCCATATGGCGCCGGACCACGGCGAGGACGATTTCCTGCTGTGCAAGCAATACGGCATCGATCCGGTCTTCGCGGTCGATGGCGCGGGGATGTACCGCGAGGATTGGGCGTGGCTCGGCGGGCAGGGCTCGGTGATCAACAAGAAGTTCGTTTCCGCCGAGGGGCCGATCTGCTCGGACCTGCGCAGCGTCGGCGCGTTGCTCGCGGCGAGCGATGATTTTGCGCATAGCTACCCGCATTCGTGGCGGTCGAAGGCGAAGGTGATTTTCCGCGCGACGCCGCAATGGTTTATTCCGATGGATGTGCCTCTGCCGGTATCCCCCTCCCGCTTGCGGGAGGGGTTAGGGGAGGGGCTGTCAGCCAGCGACACCCTGTCCGAACATGCCCTCCCCCAACCCCTCCCGCTAGCGGGAGGGGAGCAGGAAGGGGCGACCCTCCGTTCCACCGCCCTGGCCGCCATCGAAGCCACCACCTGGTACCCCCCCAAGGGCCAGAACCGCATCACCGCAATGGTCGCTGGCCGCCCGGATTGGGTGATCAGCCGCCAGCGCGCGTGGGGTGTGCCGATCACCTTGTTCGTCGATCGCAAGACCGGGCAATATCTGAAGGACCCCGCCGTCAACGCGCGCATCGTCGCGGCGGTGCGTGAACAGGGCGTCGATGCGTGGAGCGAGGAAGTCGCGCAGGACCTGCTCGGGCCGGACTATGATCTCGCCGACTATGAGCGCGTCACCGACATTCTCGACGTGTGGTTCGACAGCGGCTGCACCCATGCCTTTGTGCTGGAAAGCGGGCGCTGGCCCGATCTGCAATGGCCGGCCGATCTCTACCTCGAAGGCTCCGACCAGCATCGCGGCTGGTTCCAGTCTTCGCTGATGGAGGCGTGCGGCACGCGCGGGCGCGCGCCGTATAACGCCGTGCTGACGCATGGGTTCACGATGGATTCCAAGGGCATGAAAATGTCCAAGAGTCTTGGCAACACGATCAATCCGCTCGACCTGATGAAGGAATCGGGCGCGGATATCCTGCGGCTGTGGGCGCTGTCGGTCGATTTCACCGAGGACCACCGGATCGGCAAGGAGATTCTGAACGGCGTTTCCGACCAGTATCGCAAGCTGCGCAATACGTTTCGCTACCTGCTCGGCGCGCTCGACGGGTTCGATGAAGCTGAGCGGCTGCCGGTGGCGGAGATGCCCGAGCTCGAACGCTATGTGCTGCATCTGCTCGCCGAGCTGGATGCGAAGCTGCGCGCGGCGGTTCTGGTGTATGATTTCAACAGCTATGTCCGACTGCTGACCGAATTCGCGCAGGAGGATTTGTCGGCCTTCTACTTCGATATCCGTAAGGATTCGCTCTATTGCGATGCGGTGGACGACCCCAAGCGGCGGGCGTGCCGGACGGTGTTCGACACGCTGTTCCACGCGCTGGTGCGCTACGCCGCTCCGGTGCTGTGCTTCACCGCCGAGGAAGTGTGGCAGGATCGCTTCCCGAGTGAGGACGGCTCGGTGCATTTGCTGGAGTGGCCGGAGGTGCCGGAGGTTGCCGGTGCCAATGCTGCGACGTGGGGCGCGGTTCGTGTCCTCCGCCAGCAGGTCAACGAAGCGATCGAGCCGCTGCGCCGCGACAAGATCGTTCGGTCCAGCCTCGAGGCGGAAGTGGTGGTGCCCGAAGCGCCGCTGCCGGTCGCTGATCTCGCCGAACTGTTCATAGTAGCGAAGGTGTCGGAGGGCGATACGCTTGCGGTGACTCGCAGCGATTTCCACAAATGCGGCCGCTGCTGGCGCTTGCTGCCCGATGTGGTGGAAGATGGCGCGCTTGATGCGCGTTGCGCAAAGGTGGTCGCATGAAGCTCCCCCTGGCCGGGTTCGCGACCGCTGCTTTGCTGTTCGTGGCCGACCAAGCCACGAAATACGGCGTCACCGACGTGATGCGCCTGAGCGAGATGACCAACGCGCATTACGTCAACGACGTTTTCAACGTGCGCTTCGTCGCCAATCGCGGCGTGTCGCTGGGGCTGATGCGCGCCGACGACCCGATGGCGCGGTGGCTGCTCGTCGCGATGACCGGGGCGATCGCAATCGGCGTGTTGATCTGGATGCTGCGCGAGCGCAACCGGTTCGACCAGATCGGGCTCGGGCTGGTGCTCGGCGGGGCGATCGGGAACATCCTCGACCGCATTCGCTTCGGGTTCGTGGTCGACTGGGCCGATCTGCATTTCGGCGACTGGCAGCCGTTTCTGGTGTTCAACCTGGCCGATGCGGCGATCACGATCGGCGTGCTCATCTTGTTCGCGCGCGCGCTTCTGGTACGAGAAAAGCCGAAAGCGGAATCGGGGACAGATTCCGGCCCCAATTCTGGGCCAAATAATTCTGCGTCAGAACAGGGCGCAACGGAGACAACACATGCGTAAAGCCACCACCCTCATCGCCGGTCTCGCCCTGGTCACCCTGGCGTCGGGTTGCGCCACGAACAAGGTCGGGCGCAGCGGCCCCGACGAATTCGCGGTGGCGCGTCAGGCGCCGCTGGTCATTCCGCCCGATTTCTCGCTCACCCCGCCGCGCCCGGGTGCCGCGCGCGCCAATGACGTCAGCCCGAATGCACAAGCGCTCGACGCGCTGTTCGGTGGCACGGCGCAGCGCAGTGCGGGCGAAACCGCGACGATCGCGGCGGCGGGGGTCGACAGCGACGACCCGGGCATCCGCTCGACCGTCGGTGATCCCGGCACGACCGTGGTCGACAAGGGTGCCACGACGCGCGACGTGGTCGCGGCCCCCGAGGGCGACGGCCAGAATGCCAAGGCGGCGACGCCCAAGTAAAGGCTCGCCGCTGCTTCCGGCCGCCGCTCATCACCGCGAGGCGACGCAAACCGCTGGCATGAAAAAGGCCGCGTACCGGATCACCCGGTGCGCGGCCTTTTCTTGGACGGTGGATGGGAGGTGTTAGAAGCTGGCGGTCAGCGACGCGACCACACCGCTCTTGCTTTCGACCGCGCCGACCAGATTGTTGAACTTTGCGTCGGTGTCGACATAGCTCACGCCGAACGTCAGCACCTTGTACGTCGCGGTGACGCCCAAGCCCCAATCGGTGTAGCCGTCCTGCTCCTTGCCCTTGCCGAACGACGACGCCAGCCAGCTGGTGCCGAAGGTATGGCCGAGATGGGCGGTGACGCTGAGCGGCGTCTTCGGGATCGCGCCGGTAAAGTCACCCGCGAGATAGACGTTGTCGCGTTTGCGGCTGTTGAACGAACTGCCGACGCCGGTCTGGTCGAGCGCCAGCGCTTTTTGCTTCGGCGCGTAGTTTATCGTGGCCTTGGCAGTCACCGGGCCTAACGTCGTCGAGACGTCGAAATACGGCTCGAAGAAATCCGAATGGACTCCAGGCGTCTTGTCGCGCGGGTAGAAGTAATAGAGCACGCCGCCATCCAGCTTGATGCCGCTGATGGTCTTGCTGTAGCCCGCGATAAAATCGATTTCCTGCCGCGCATTCCCGCCGGCAACGACATAGTCGGTCACTGAAGACCCCCACGCCGACACGTAAAAGCCCGATTCGTGCGTCGCCGTGATCGATCCCTGAAACGCAAACTGCTTGTCGGTCTGCGAAATGCCGCGGAAACGATAATCCGAGACGATGGCGGCCGTTGCATTGACCGTGATCGGCGGCGGCGGTGCGGTAGGCGCGTCCTGCGCGAAGGCAGGGGTAGCAGAAGCGGCGAGCGAGAGCACGCCGAGCGTCATTGTGGAGATGCGCATCGTTTCCCTTTCGAAAATGCGATCGTCCCCGCCTGCTTCACCGGTGCAGCGTCTGTCAGCGGCGAAACGCCCCCCGCGCGACTAACCGGCAAGGCGCTGAAGTGGCTGCTTGTGCTGCACCGCACAACAAAATTGTGCGCGTTTGTTGCCGATTCAAGTCTTATTGTTGCTGTTCAGCAACAGTAGAGCAATGTTGAGGAAATGCTGCAGCAATGAAAAATCGGTTAGCGTGCGGCCGAGAAACGCTCCAGTCCGGCGGCCAGATCGGCGATCAGATCGGCCGGATCCTCAAGCCCGATCTGCAACCGGACCAGCGGCCCGGCATCGGCGCGACGCGTGACGGTGCGGTAGCGTTGCGGATCGACCGGCAGCGCGAGGCTTTCGAACCCGCCCCAGCTATAGCCGATGCCGAAATGCGCGAGTCCGTCGATCAGCGCGGCGCGGGCCGCTTCGTCCCCGCCGTTCAGGACGAACGAGAAGAGCCCCGACGAACCGTTGAAATCGCGCACGAAGGTTTCGTGGCCGGGGCACGTCGGGAGCGCGGGGTGGAGGACCGTCGCGACCTCGGGCTGCTCCGCCAACCAGCGCGCGATTTGCAACGCGCTCGATTCGTGCTGTCTCAGCCGGATCGCCATCGTGCGCAGGCCGCGGCTGCCGAGCCAGCAATCGTCGGGGCTGGCGATCTGGCCGAGCTGGAAGCTTGTGTCGCGCAACCGTGCGAAATGGCCGGGCGCGGCGGTGACCGAGCCGAGCATCACGTCGCTATGGCCGACGACATATTTGGTGCAGGCCAGGATCGTCAGATCGACGCCGTGCGCGATCGCCGGGAAGAAGAGCGGGGTTGCCCAGGTGTTGTCGAGCAGGGTGACAACGCCGCGCGCCTTGGCCGCCGCGACGATCGCGGGGACGTCCTGCACGTCGAAGGTCAGGCTGCCGGGGCTTTCCATCAGGATTGCGCGGGTGTTGTCGGTGATCAGGTCGGCGATGCCGGACCCGATCAGCGGATCGTAAAACCGCGTCGCGATGCCCATGCGCTGGAGCAGACCGGTCGCCATCGATCGCGTCGGATCATAGGCGCTGTCGGGCAGCAGCAGGTCGTCACCGGGCGAGAGCACCGACAGCAATGCCGCCGCGATCGCCGCCACACCCGAGGGATAGAGGAAAGTGCCTTCCGCGCCCGGTTCAAGCTCGGTCAGCGCATCGGCGAGGCTCCACTGCGTCGGCGTGCCCTTGCGCCCGTAGAACAGCCGGTGGTGGGTGTCGCGCGCGCCCGCTGCGCGCAAGTCGGCCACGCTGTCGTAGAGGATCGTCGAGGCGCGCCATACCGGCGTGTTGACGATCCCCTGCGTCCATTCCTTGCGCCGCCCCGCGGCAACGACGCGAGTGGAGTCGCCCTTGGGATGGTTGCTTTCGTTGCTCATTATTTCAATGTCCCACCGTCACCCCGGTCTCGTGCCGGGGTCTACCGTGGTTCGCAACCACCATTTGCAGGACGCGTGGCACCGTGGACCCCGGCACAAGGCCGGGGTGACGGTTGGAGGTATTACGCCGCCCCAGTCGCCTTGGGCGTCGTGCGGTCGGCACCCCATTCGGACCAGCTGCCGTCATAGACCGCCGCTTCGTTGCCGAGCAGATGCGCACCGAAGGCAAGCGTCGAGGCGGTGATGCCCGATCCGCAGGTGGTGACAAGCGGCTTGGCCAGATCGACGCCTGCGCCTTCGAACGCAGACTTGAGCGCGTCGCCGGTCTTCCACGTGCCATCGGCGTTGAACAGGTCGCCGTACGGCAGGTTCTTCGAACCGGGAATGTGCCCGGCGTGCGTGGCTGGGCGGGGGTCGGGTTCTTCGCCGGTGAAGCGTGCTGACGAACGTGCGTCGAGCACTTGCTCCGCGCCGCTGTCGACATTCGCCTTCATCTGATCGAGCGTGCGGACGCCCTTGTCATCGGCCCAGACGGTGAAATGGCGGTGGCGGAGCTGTTCCTTGCCGCTGACCGTCTCGCGGCCCTCGGCCTGCCATTTGGCGAAACCGCCGTCGAGGATCGCGACATCGTGCGCGCCGAACGTGCGCAGCATGAACCACGCGCGCGCGGCGGTGCGGAGCGGCGAATTATCGTACAACACGATCCGGCTGCCATCGCCGAGACCAAGCGACTGCATCCGGCTGGCGAACTTTTCGGGGCGCGGCAGCATCGAGGGCAGGTCGCTCGAATTGTTGGCGATCTCGGCCAGATCCATGAACACGGCGCCGGGGATGTGCGCGGCCTCATATTCCGCCGCCGGGTCACGCGATCCGTCGAGGATATAGGTCGCATCGACGATTCTGAGGTCATTCGCGCCCAGTTCGTTCGCGAGCCATTCCGTCGTCACTAGCGAGTCCATGCACCGTCTCCTTGTTTGCCTGTGTCCCTAGCCACCCGCGGGCGCTGCGTCGAGTGAGTCGAGAAACGCCGTGGCCGACGCGCGCAAATCGCGCTTAACGGCGTCGTCCATTTTCGCCCAATTGCGATACGGCATGGCGAGGCGTTGGTTCCGCCCGAGCTTGTTTTCGTTGCGCGCGAGGAAATCCCAATAGAGCGCGTTGAATGGACAGGCGTCGGGGCCGATCCGCTGCTTCACGTCGTAGCGGCACGACCGGCAATAATCGGACATGCGATCGATATAGGCGCCGCTGGCGGCATAGGGTTTGGAGGCGAGCAGGCCGCCATCGGCGAATTGGCTCATCCCCACCGTATTGGGCAGTTCGACCCATTCATAGGCGTCGATGTAGATTTCGAGATACCAGTGGTGGACCTGTTTTGGATCGGCCCCGATCAGCAACGCGAAGTTGCCGGTGACCATCAGGCGCTGAATGTGGTGGGCATGGGCCCGGTCGAGGGTCTGGCCGATTGCCTCGGCCATGCAATGCATGTCGGTCTCGCCGGTCCAATAAAAGGCGGGCAGCGGGCGGTGCGCTTCCAGGAAATTGCGGTCGGCATAATCCGGCCCTTCGCGCCAGTAGATGCCGCGGACATATTCGCGCCAGCCGATGATCTGGCGGATGAAGCCCTCCGCCGCGTTGAGCGGGACTTTGCCCGCCGCGTAGCGTTCGGTGACCGCGTGACACAGATCGAGCGGGTCGAGCAGGCCGGAGTTGAGATACGGCGACAGGATCGAATGCCACAGATGTGGCTCGCCGGTGAGCATCGCATCCTGGTAATCGCCGAACTGTGCCAGCGCGTGATCGAGAAAGTGGGCTTGCTGGCGGAGCGCATCCTCGCGCGTCACCGCCCAGGCGAAGCTGTCGAGCGTGCCCGGATGACCCGCGAAGCGCGCCGCGACCAGCGTCAGCACCTCATTCGTGATCGCATCCGGCGCGAAGACGAGCGGGCGCGGCATCAGCAGGTCGGTCTTCGCCGGCTTGCGATTGTCCTGGTCGAAATTCCACTGCCCGCCGACCGGCTTGTCGCCCTCCATCAGCAAGCCGGTCTTGCGGCGCATGTCGCGGTAGAAATACTCCATCCGCAATGCTTTCCGTCCCTCGGCCCACGCTTCGAATTCGGCATGGCTGGCGAGGAAGCGGTCGTCGGCGCGGATCTCGACCGGCACGCCGAACAGCGTTTCCCATGCTTCCAGCATCGCCTGGACGCGCCATTCCCCAGATTCGGTGACGACGATTCGATCCGGGTTCAGCCGGGCGACCGCGCGGGCGATTTCGCCGGTGAAGCTGCCGCTGTTAGCGGGGTCGTCGAGCGTGACGTAATCGACCGTCCACCCGTGCGCGCGCAGGGCATCGGCATGGTGGCGCATGGCGGCGAAGATGTAGGCGATCTTCTGTTTGTGATGGCGCACATAGGTTGCTTCGTCGGCGACCTCCATCATTAGCACGCGGGTGGTTGCCGGGTCGGTGTCGATCAGCGCGGACAGGCCCGACGAAAGCTGATCGCCGAGGACGGGCACGAGGGTGGTCAATTTTTGACCCTCACATTGGACTTGTTCCGGTATCCACCGGGCACCACACATCGCATTCGCCATTCTTGCGGCACGGTGGACCGGGGAACAAGTCCGGGGTGACGAAATTTGTGACGCGCACTATATCTTACATATGACCCCAAAATATCTCGGCCAGAGCAGCGCACTTCCGACATCGCCCGATGAAGCGGTGCTCGACTATGTCCCCAATCCGCGCCCCGGGCGCGCCTATCTCGTGCGCTTTGCGGTGCCGGAATTCACGTCGCTGTGCCCGGTGACGGCGCAGCCCGATTTCGCGCATTTGGTGATCGATTATGCGCCTGCCGCGACGATCGTCGAATCGAAATCGCTCAAGCTGTTTCTCGGGAGTTTTCGCAACCATCAGGCGTTCCATGAGGATTGCACGGTCGGTATCGGCGAGCGATTGTTTGCCGAGATGCAGCCGTTGTGGCTTCGCATCGGGGGGTATTGGTATCCGCGCGGCGGCATCCCGATCGACGTATTCTGGCAATCGGGACTGCCGCCGGAAGGGCTATGGTTGCCGTCGCAGGAGGTGCCGGGCTATCGTGGTCGCGGGTGATGGCGCGACTCCGTTCATCTCCGCGCAAGGTTGATTAAGATCATCACGATTCACCTTGTTGCAACGCAGCATCGCTGCAACCATATTGTAACTTGGCCGTTCGGAAGAGGCAGCACAGGGGCATTTGGCCCGATTTTACTCTGAGGATTGCGAGCATGATGCATTTGGCGGATGTCGTGACCCCGATCGATCACCTCGCGTTGATCGGCAATTTCTTGCCCCGCAAATGCGGTCTTGCAACATATACGACCGACACTTTCACCGCATTGAAGGGCCGTTTCCCGGATTTGAAGATCGACGTCTATGCGATGGACGATCATCCGGGCCTTTACGATTATCCGCCCGAGGTGACGCGCAGCATCCCCGATCAGGACCGCATGGCGTATCTCGACGCCGCGCGCGTAATCGAGGCCAGTGGCGCGCAGGCGATCTGGCTGCAGCACGAATATGGCATTTTCGGCGGCGCGGCGGGCGAGCATATCCTCGCCCTGCTCGACCGCGTGTCGATCCCCGTCATCGTCACGCTGCATACGATCCTCGAAAAGCCCAGCGCCGACCAGCGCCGGGTGATGGATGGCCTGCTGCGCCGTTGTGCGCGGGTCATCGTGATGGCCGAGCGTGGCCGCGAGATCCTCGAGCGCGTTTACGGCGCGAGCGGGCGCAACATCGTGATGATCCCGCACGGCGTGCCCGATCGCGACTTTGTCGATCCCAATTCGCTCAAGGGCCGTTTTGGGTGGGAGGAGCGCAAGGTCGTGCTGACCTTCGGCCTGCTCGCGCCTGGCAAGGGGATCGAAGTGATGATCGAGGCACTGCCCGCGATCGTCGCGCAGAATCCGAACGTGCTCTACGCGGTGCTGGGGGCGACGCATCCCAACCTCGTCAAGCATGAGGGTGAGAAGTATCGCGACGGGCTGAAGGCACTGGCGGTCGAACTCGGCGTTGACGCCAACATCGAGTTCATCGATGCCTTCCTCGAACATGACGAGCTAATCGATTATCTGCAGGCGGCGGATATCTATGCGACGCCATATTTGAACCCGGCGCAGATCACGTCCGGCACGCTCAGCTATGCCGTCGGCGTCGGCAAGGCGGTGGTCTCAACGCCGTATGTGCATGCCACCGAAATCCTGGGTGACGGGCACGGCGTGCTGGTCGATTTTGGGGATTCGGCGGCGTTTGCGCGTGAGATCAACGCGCTGCTCGGCAGCGACCGCAACCGCATCAGGCTGTCGGAGCGGGCCTATGCGCGCGGTCGCACGATGATCTGGCCGCGCCTTGCCGAAGTCGCGATGCGCGAGATTGTCCAGATGGTCGCTGCCAAGCCACAGCGCTTGCCGACCGGCACGGTCGCCACGATCCCGCTCAAGCCGGATTTTTCGGCGGTCGAGCGGATGAGCGATTCCACCGGCATGCTGCAGCATTCGATCTATTCGGTGCCCGACCGGCGTCATGGCTATTGCATCGACGACAACGCCCGCGCGCTGATGCTGGTTAGCCAGATGGTCGAGATGGACGCGGCGGCGCGCGATTCGTGGATGACGATCTATGCGTCGTTCCTGCAATATGCGTGGAACCCCGAAGCGCGCCGCTTTCGCAATTTCATGAATTTCGACCGCACGTGGTGCGAGGATTTTGGGTCGGAGGATTCGAACGGTCGGACGCTGTGGGCATTGGGCGTTACCGCGCGCGATGCGCAGATGGCGAAGCATCGCCATTGGGCGCTGTCGATGTTCGACATGACGGCCTCGCTCGCGCTCGAACTTGGTTCACCGCGGGCGCATGCCTTCGCGATGCTGGGTGCAGCGGCGATCATCGAGGCGTATCCGAGCCATGCGCTGGCGCGCACGATCCTGTCGCGCTTCGGCGATGAGTTGCGCGGGCTGCTGGCAGAGGCCCGGCGGCCGGAGTGGGAGTGGTTCGAAATCGTGCTCGCCTATGACAATGCCCGGCTGCCCGAGGCGTTGATCCGCGCTGGCACCGCGCTTCGTCGCGACGATCTGGTCGCGTGCGGCATCTCGACGCTCGACTGGATCGTCGGCAAGCAGACCTCGCCCGAGGGCCGCTTCCGTGCCGTCGGCAGCGAAAGTTTCGGCCGCGTCTATGCCGAGCCGCTACAATTCGACCAGCAGCCACTTGAAGCGCAAGCGACGATCGATGCCTGCAGCGCGGCGTTCGACGCATCGAAGGATCTGCGCTGGGTCGAGGAAGCCGGCCGGGCATATCGTTGGTACCTGGGGCAAAACGACCTCGATTTGCCGCTGGCTACCACGCAGGATGGTGGATGTTTCGACGGGCTGATGCCCAACGGGCTCAACCGCAACCAGGGTGCCGAGTCGATTCTGGCGCTGCAATTGGCCGGTTGCACCATTTCGGGGCTGGCAAAGCGGGCTGAAAGCGTGGCAGGACCGATAAGCGCCGTCGCGTAGCCTCGCTCGCGACGCCGCCAAGGCGTTACGCGAGGCTGTTTAGTGATCGAGCTGTTCGAACATCCGTTGAGACTTCACGCCGATCCGTCGCGGGTTGTGGTGCGGCCCTTCCACTTGGCGTGGGGCGGCAATGGCGGCAATCGCACCGAGCGGATCGTGAGCGCGGTGATGGCGCTCGATACCGCCGAGACGCGTGCCGAGCTGGAGCTGGTGCTCAAGGATTTCGAGGCGCGGCACTGGCAGACACGACGCGTGTTCATGACCCGCTATGACGAGATCGAGCATATGCTTGGCCTTGATGGCACCGAGATCGGTGATGAGAAGCGCCAGTTGATCGGCGCGTATTTCTGTCACGAATATAGCTATGCCGCCGCCGCGTTGATGAACCCGAGCGCGGTGCCGCATTTCGACCAGTCGGGGATGCCCGCCGGATCGACCCGAATCCTGATGAGCCTGCGCGCGGTGGGGGAGGGGCACATCTCCTCCGTCGCCTTCCGCGAAGGCATCATCGCCGACGGCAATCTCCTGAAGCTCGCGCCCGAGCCACCGTTTGCGACCGCGACCGATGCCGCGGGGCTGGACGAAGAGACGATGCCCGAGGGGCCGATCACGGTCTATCGCCACCGCGATTCGACGCTGTCGGGGACGGTGATCTTTCCGATCACGGCGGCGCAATCCAAGGGGCTGGAGGATCTGCGCCTCGTCCAATTCCATCATGACGATGGCTCGGTCGAATGGGTCGGCACTTACACCGCGTATAATGGCTCGTCGATCCAGTCGGAATTGCTGCGAACGCGCGATTTCCGGGCGTTCGATCTGGTGCCGATGACCGGCCCCGCCGCGCGCAACAAGGGCATGGCATTGTTCCCGCGCAAGATCGGCGGGCAATATATGATGATCGGGCGGCAAGACGGCGAAAACCTGTTCCTGCTCAAATCCGATACGCTGACGCATTGGGACGAGGGGCAGAAATTGCTTACTCCGGCCTTCCCGTGGGAGCTGGTGCAGATCGGCAATTGCGGCCCGCCGATCGAATTGGAGGAGGGCTGGTTGCTGCTGACCCACGGCGTCGGCGCGATGCGCAAATATGCGATCGGTGCGGTGCTGCTCGACAAGGCTGATCCATCCAAGGTGATCGGCCGGACCAAGGAGCCGATCCTTGCGGCGGCGAACCAAGATCGCGAGGGGTATGTGCCCAACGTGGTCTATACCTGCGGTGCGATCCGGCACGGCGATACGCTGTTCGTGCCGTACGGGGTGGCGGACAGTTCGGTGGCGTTCGCGTTCATTCCGATCGCAGGGTTGTTGGCGGCGATGTAAGGCCGGGCGCAGGGGCGTCGTCCCCGATGCGCCACAGCGCAGCGCCCGGCCCGGCCGGCGGGTAAGCCAGCGCGACCGTCCGACGTCACGACGGCGGCTTTGCCGTCGGCAGTCTCCTTCGCGCTACCGCGTCGCCGTCACGGCGCGCCGGTACAGCAGCGCGGCCAGCCCCAGGAACAGCGCCGTCCCCCCAATCAGCGCGGGTGTCTCATACCCCTTGCCGATCAGCGCGAGCGGCGCGTCGCTGTTGGTGGCGTAGACGATCACCGCGAAGGCTACGCCCCACAGGCTTTCGCCGACGATCAGGCCGGTCGCGGTGAGCGTGCCCATCCGCTCGGCGACGTCGGGGTTGGCTGCGGTGTGCGCCCAGCGATTGTAAAACCAGCCGATCACCGACCCCAGCACCGTTGGCAAGATGACAGACATTGGCAGATAAATGCCGAGCGCGACGCCCAGCGGGGGGAGGCGCAGCAGCTTCAGCTTGCCGAGCACTTCGTCGAGCCCGATCAGCACCACGCCGGCGAGCGCGCCATATTCGAGCATCGGCCAGTTCGCATTGCCCGAGAGGACGCCCTTGGCCAGCGCCGAGATCAGCCCGGCTTGCGGCGCGGCGAGTGCGTTCGGCCCGGCGCCGGGCACGCCGACGAAGCCGATCCCGCTGTTGAGGACGTTCAGCACCGGCGGGATGATGAGCGAGCCGAACACCACGCCGATCAGGAGCGCGACCTGCTGCTTCCACGGCGTCGCGCCGACCAACTGGCCGGTCTTCAAATCCTGGAGGTTATCGTTCGAGATCGTCGCGACACCGAAGACGATGCCCGTCACGATCAGCGCATAGGCGATCAACGCGGTGGTGGTGTCGGCACCGGGATTCTGTCCGAACAGGCCGACCAGCATCAACGCCGAGCCGAGTACCGACAGGATGCCGATGCCCGACACCGGCGAATTGGATGCGCCGATCAGCCCGGCCATATAGCCGCATACCGCGGCGATCATCAGCCCTGCGACGAGGATGAAGACGAGCGCGCCCGCGATCAGCAGGAGTGCCGAGGTGGCGAGCGCGCCGCCAGCGATGACATCCCACAACAGCCACGCAATCGGCAGCAGCGTCAGCAGCGATCCGCCGGCGACCCAGGCGATCGGGATATCGCGTTCTTCGAGCGCGAGCGTCTCGCCCGCGCCGCGTGCCGCACTCGCCGCTAGCGCCGATCGCACCCCGCCGATGACTGGGCCGGCGATCTTGAGCAGCGTCCAGATCGCGGAGATGCCGATCAGACCGGCGCCGAAGAAGCGCACGTCGTTCTTCCAGATCGTCGTGACCCAATCGGCGATATCGCCCGGCATCGGATGCGCCGCGGTTATCACCGGAACCAGAACGAACCAGCCGATCACCACGCCCAGCGCCATCGCAGCACCAACTGATATGCCGACGAGATGCCCGACCCCGAGCAACGCGAAGGACAGGCTCCCTGAAATGCCGGTCGCGCCCGCGCCGACGCGGAAGGTGGTCGCGGCGGTGTCGGTGACGATCTTGGTCTGGGTGAAGATTGCGAAACCAGCCGACGCAAGGCTGTTCCAGACGAGCACGAGCAGGCCTTGTTTCGCCTCGGCCTCGCCCGCGCGCGAGCCTGCGCCGATCTGCAACACCTCGGCAGCGGCGACGCCCTCGGGATAAGGCAAGTCGCTGTCGACGACGAGCGCGCGGCGTAAGGGAACCGAGAACATCACCCCAAGGATGCCGCCGGTCATCGTGATTGCGGCGGTCTGCACATAGGGAAAGCCGTGCCACCAGCCGATCATCACCAGCCCCGGCAGCACGAAGATGATCGCAGCGAGCGTGCCCGCCGCGCTCGCCACGGTCTGGACGATGTTGTTTTCGAGGATCGTCGCGCCCGGCAACATCCGCAGGATCGCCATCGAGATGACGGCCGCAGGGATTGAGGTTGCGAAGGTCAGCCCGACCTTCAGCCCGAGATAGACGTTGGCGGCGGTGAACAGCAGCGTAATGATCCCGCCGAGCAGGATGCCGCGGACGGTCAGTTCGGCGATCGGCTGCGCAGGGGCGGTGCGAGTGTCGGTCATGGTGTACCGTGGCACAGGGTGCGCAGATCGAAAAGGGGCGGCACCGATCGCGTGACCCGGTTTTGCTGCACTGCGCAATACTACGCATTGGCAAAACTAAGTATGCTTATTATATGCGCGGGGTGAGCGACTCGATTGCCTTTTTGACCAGCGACCTCTCGCGCCTGATGCGTCGCCGTTTCGATGAGCGCGCGCGGATGATCGGCGTGACGCGCACGCAGTGGCGCGTGCTGAAATTCCTGCAGCGCGGCGAGGGGATCAACCAGGGCGGCCTCGCCGATCTGCTAGAGGTCGAGCCGATCAGCCTGTGCCGGATGATCGACCGGCTGGAGGAAAGCGGGCTGGTCGAACGGCGGCGCGATCCGAAGGATCGCCGCGCGTGGCACATCTTCCTGACCGAGCGCGCGCGCCCGTTGTTGAACGATCTGGCGAAGATTTCGGAGGAGTTGCTCGGCACCGCGCTCGCCGGGATTTCGCAGGACGATCACGATGCTGCCGTCGCGGTGCTCGCACGCATTTACGCCAATCTGTCCGACTCGCATGAAGGCAATGAGGCCGCAAATGGCTGACGCAGACCCCAAGATCGATCGTGCCCGTGCGGCCGAAACCGTCGTGATCGCACCTGCGCCTGCTGCGCCCGCTGAGCCCCCGGCGAAGACGCGCGGGTGGCTGCGTCCCGTCCTGATGTTGAGCGTGCCGCTGCTGATCGTCGCGATTGCCGCGTATTTCTGGCTGACCGCCGGTCGCTTTGTCGAGACCGACAACGCCTATATTCAACAGGACAAGGTCTCGGTTTCGGCCGATGTCGCCGGGCGCATCGTCGAAGTGGCGGTCAAGGAGAACCAGCCGGTCAAGGCCGGGCAATTGCTGTTCCGGATCGACCCCGCGCCTTACCGTATCGCGCTCGCACAGGCTGAAGCGGCGATCGCGTCGGCGCGCGTCCAGGTCAGCACGCTCGCCACCGACAGCGGGGGCGCGGCAGCCGACATATCGAGCGCGAAGGCCGATATCGCGCTCGCGCAGGCAACCTATGGTCGGCAGGCCGAGCTGATGAAGCAGGGTTTTACGACGCGGGCGAGCCTCGATGCGGCCGCGCAACAGGTGGCCGCTGCGCGCGCGCGGCTCGCAACGGCGAACGCCAGCGCGACCAAGGCGCGGGTGCAGGTCGGCAGCGGCACCGGCGGATCGGGTGTGCCCGCGGCGGTGCAAGCGGCGATGGTGCAGCGCGACAAGGCCGCGCTCGATCTTTCTCGGACGGCAGTCTACGCGCCGGTCGCAGGGACGATTAGCCAGTCGGATCGGTTGCAGGTCGGGGCGATGATGATCACCGGGCTCCCCGCGGTCAGCGTCGTCGCGGCGCATCGGGCGTGGGTCGAAGCGAATTTCAAGGAAACCGACCTCAATAAGATGCGCGTGGGGCAGCCGGCCGAAGTGTCGTTCGATGCTTATGGCGGGCTTAAGCTCAAGGGCCATGTCCAGTCGATCGGCGCGGGGACGGGATCGGAATTTTCGGTGCTGCCGGCGCAGAATGCGACCGGAAACTGGGTCAAGGTGACGCAGCGCGTGCCGGTGCGGATCGCGATCGATGAAACGAGCCCGCGCCCGCTGATCGCGGGGCTCAGCACCAACGTCACGGTCGACGTGCGCGACCATGGCAAGCGTTAAGGACGGGCTGGACGAGTCCGCCCGGCTCGCCCGCATCCCATCGACCGAGGAGGCGGCGCCGTTCGAGGAACGCGCCGCGCTGTTCACCCGCAATCGCCCGCTGCTGACGATCGGCGTGATGGCGGCGACGATCATGCAGATCCTCGATTCGACCATCGTAAATGTCGCCCTGCGCGACATGACCGCGTCGCTCGGCGCGACCGCGGATACGATCACCTGGGTGCTGACCAGCTACATCGTCGCCTCAGCCGTCGCCATTCCGTTGACCGGGTGGCTCGCCGACCGGATCGGGTCGCGCAATCTGTTCCTGGGCGCGGTGGTCGGCTTCGTGATCGCCTCGATGCTGTGTGGCCTCGCGACCAATTTGCCTGAAATGGTGATCTTCCGGATATTTCAGGGGATTGCCGCAGCGTTCATGAACCCGCTCAGCCAGACGGTGATGATGGACATCAATACCCCCTCGAAACAGGCGGGGGCGATGTCGATCTGGGGCATGGGGATCATGGTCGGGCCGATCCTGGGGCCGGTGATCGGCGGCTGGCTGACCGACAATTATGATTGGCGCTGGTGTTTCTACGTCAACGTGCCGATCGGCGCGGTGTGCTTCGCGATCCTGTGGGCGCTGCTGCCGTCGCGCCAGATCACGCGGCGCGGGTTCGATCTGTTCGGCTTCGCGATGCTGGCGGTGGCGATCAGCGTGTTCCAGTTGATGCTCGATCGCGGGCAGACGCAGGATTGGTTCAGTTCGTGGGAAGTGTGGACCGAGGGGATGGTGGCGCTGGGTGCAGCGTGGCTGTTCTTCGTGCAATTGCTCACCGCGAAGAACCCGATGTTCGACCGCGCGCTGTTCCTCAATCGCAATCTGCTGACCGGGATCGGCTTCATGCTGGTGATCGGCGTGCTGATGACGGCGACGCTCGCGCTGCTGCCGCCGATGATGCAAACGCTCTATGGCTATCCCGTGCTCGATGCCGGGATCCTGTTGATGCCGCGCGGGATCGGCATCGTCGCGTCGATGTATGTCGCCGGGCAGTTGATGAAGCGGCAGGTCGACCCGCGGCTGATGGTTGGCGGCGGTCTGCTGATCGCGGCCTGGTCGCTGTACGACATGACCGGCTGGACGATCGAGATGAGCGCGCAGCCGTTCATCGTGACGGGCTTCATCCAAGGGATCGGGCTTGGGCTGGTGTTCATACCGCTCAACATCATTGCGTTCGGCACGCTGTCGCCCAGGTATCGGACCGAGGCTTCGAGCCTGATGAACCTGTCGCGCAACATTGGCGGGTCGGTCGGCATTTCGGTGGTGACCGCGCTGCTCGCGCGCAACATCCAGACGAGTCATTCGGAGCTCGGCCAGCATATCCCCGATCCGGGCCTGCTGGCGAACGACCCGGTGACGAGTTCGATCACCGGCGGATCGACCGACGCGGCGCTCGCCATTGCCGATGCCATGGTCAATGCACAGGCAGCGATGATCGCCTATCTCGACGATTTCAAATTGATGATGATCCTGACGCTGTGCTCGGTACCGCTGGTGCTGTTGCTCCGGCGGCCAGCACCACCCAAGCCTGGCGATGAACCGGTCCACGTCGCAATCGACTGAACTTTATTCGTTGCGCACCCGTCGCCTTTGGCGGAGTCGTGCGTTGGCGGGGCTATGCAGACACTGTGGTTCATCACCAATCCAAAATCCGGCACGGCGACGCCTGCCAAGGCTGACGCGCTGGCAGCGTTGTTCGCCGATAACGGCCTGACACTGGTTGGACGGTCGGCGTTCCCCGACGATGCCTTGCCGACCCCTGAAGTGCTGGATGCGGCGGGGGTGGATACCGTAGTGCTGTACGCCGGGGACGGGACGATCAACGCCGCGGTGGCGGCGCTCGCCGACTGGAACGGCGCGATCCTGATCCTGCCCGGGGGTACAATGAACCTGCTGGCCAAGCTGCTGCACGGAGCCGCGGAGCCTGCGGCGATCATCGCGGCGGCGGTGCGCCACGGGCGCTCGGTTCCACTGCCTTGTGTCGATGTGGGCGAAGCGCGCGCCTTGGTCGGCCTGATCCTCGGCCCGGCGGCGAATTGGGTGCGCGCGCGCGAATTGGTCCGCGCCGGGCGGCTGCGCGGACTGGGGCGTGCGCTGCGTCATGCGTGGCGGCGGACGTTCGGGCGCGGTATCCGGCTCGACGGCGTACCGGGACTCAAGCACGGCGCGCAGGCGGTGCTGGTTCGGGCCGAGGTCGGGCATCTCGATGTTGCCGCGATCGACGCGCGCGATTTTCGCAGCCTCACCAATCTCGGCTGGGAATGGCTGACCGGCGATTGGGTCGCTGCGTCCGAAGTGACGCAATGTCGCACGCGCCAATTTCGCACGCGCGGCGACAAGCCTGCGCTCGCGTTGGTCGACGGAGAGCCGATCATGCTGGAACCCAGCAGCGTGGTAAGCGTAGGCATGACACGCGATCTGTTCGTCACCACGCTTCCGGAGGGTTGATGCGCCTGTTTCATGTCAGTGATGTGCATTTCGGGCGCGAAGACGCGGCTGCCGTCGCGTGGTTCGACGCGCTGGTGAAAGCCGAGCGGCCCGATGCGGTGATCATGACGGGCGATCTGACGATGCGGGCGCGGCGTAGCGAGTTCGAAGCCGGGCTAGGCTGGCTGCAGCGGCTCGGGGTGCCGGTGACGGTCGAGGTCGGCAATCACGATCTGCCGTATTTCAACCCGATCGATCGTTTCTTCCGGCCGTATCACCGGATGCACGCGATCAAACGGCTCGTCGAACTGCCGCTCGATCTGCCCGGTATCGCGATCGTGCCCTTGGTTACGACCGCGCGGGCACAGTGGCGGTGGAACTGGTCGAAGGGCAAGGTGAGCAAGGACGCGCTTGCACGATCGCTCGCGTTGCTTGCCGAGGTGCCCAAGGACAAGCTGGTCTTCATCGCGTGCCATCACCCGCTGATCGAACCCCAGACGCGCGCATCGGCACAGACCCATCGCGGTGCCGATGCACTGGCCGCGCTGGCCGATGCGGGCGCGCACGCAGTGCTGACAGGGCATGTCCATGATCCGTTCGACATCGCGCATATCATCGACGGACGGTCGGTGCGGATGATCGGGGCGGGCACGCTGTCCGAACGCACCCGGACCACACCACCGTCGTTCAATGAGATTCGTGTGAATGGCGGGACGTTCGATGTCGTTGTGCGCGCGATGGACGGTGAGCCGGACGAGGTCTTGCCGCGCGAGCGGGCGGAGTAGGGGCGTCGATCCACCCCGGCGCACGCCGGGGCCCAGTAGCGCACGTTAAGGGATCTGGGCGCAGCGTTTCCTTACTCCGGTTTCGCGACTGGGCCCCGGCGTTCGCCGGGGTGGAGGGAACCGGACAACTCTTGCCGTCCCCCGCTGCATCGATATGCTGGCGCAATGAAACCAGCCATGTTGTTCGCCCCGCTCGCGTTGTTCGCAGCATTCCCCGCCGCCGCCGCGCCGTCCGACATCGACGCCCGCGTCGCGCGGGTGTTGAAGGCGACGCCGTTGATCGATGGGCATAACGATTGGGGTGAAACGCTGGTCGATGTCGCGGGCGCTGCGCGCTGGACGATCGATCTCGACCGGCTCGATCCGGTCAAATACGACACCGACATCACGCGGCTGCGCAAGGGCCAGGTGGGGGGACAATTCTGGTCGGTCTACGTCCCTGCAAGCTTGCCCGGCCCTGAACAGGTCGAGGCGACGCTCGATCAGATCGGGCTGATGCAGCAGATTTTCGCGCGCTATCCGACGGTGTTCGAACCCGCCGTCACCGCCGCCGACGTGCGCCGGATCCACGCCGCTGGCCGGATCGCATCGTTGCTCGGGGTCGAGGGCGGCGGGCAGATCGACGGCAGTTTCGCGGTGCTGCGCGCCTATCGGCGGCTCGGCGCGTCGTATCTGACGCTGACGCATTCGCGCACGATTGCCTGGGCCGATTCGGCGACCGACAACCCGCAGCATGATGGCCTGACCAAGTTCGGCGAGGCGGTAGTACACGAGCTCAACCGGCTCGGCATGCTGGTCGATTTGAGTCACGTCAGCGAGGCGACAATGCGCGACGCTTTGCGCGTGACCAAGGCGCCGGTGATCTTCTCGCATTCCTCGGCGCGCGCGCTCGATGATCATCCGCGCAACGTGTCCGATGCGGTGCTCAAACTGGTGGCGGCGAATAAAGGCGTCGTCATGGTCAATTTCGCGCCGAGCTATGTGTCGGAGGAGCGGCGGCTGTGGGAGGCGGCGCGCAACGGACAGATCGCCAGTTTCAACGCGCCGCCGTTCGGCGGGCTGTATATCGGGCAGCCCGACAAGGCGAAGGCTGCGCTCGCCGCGTGGGAGACGGCGCATCCCCGGCCGGTCGTGACGCTGGCGCAAGTTGCCGACCATATCGACCATATCGCCAAGGTGGCAGGGGTCGATGCCGTCGGGCTGGGCGGCGACATGGATGGCGTGCCCGACCTGCCGCAGGGGCTGGACGGCGTCGATACCTATCCGGCGTTGCTGGCCGAACTCGCGCGGCGCGGGTGGAGCGACGGCGATCTCGCCAAACTGGCGGGTGGCAATGTCCTGCGCGCGATGGAGGGGGCCGAACGCACTGCAGCAGCGCTCCGCGCCGAGCCGATGGCGACGGGGACGGTGGCGGGTCTGGACGCAAACTGATCCATCGTTCTACGCTGCGGGGTCGTTAAATCTTAACGGGTTAAGCGCCACTGTCGCGCGATGACCGAACGTCTTCCAACCCACCCTTCGGTGGCGACCGGTTGCCAAGGATGCCGCGATGGCGCGACCTTCGACTTGCCGTTCTCAATGGCGTTCCAGCCGATCGTCGATATCGAGCAGGAATGTGTCTTCGCTTATGAAGCACTGGTGCGCGGCGTTGACGGCGAATCCGCGTCCAGCATCCTGAGCCAGGTAAGCGATGCCAATCGCTACGGTTTTGACCAGCAATGCCGCGTCAAGGCGATCGAAGCCGCGACTCGGGCAGGGATTCTCGCGTCCCCGGCACGGCTATCGATCAATTTTTTGCCCAATGCGGTCTATTCTGCTGCGGCCTGTATCCAATTGACCCTCAAGACTGCGCGGGCGAACGCGTTCCCGAGCAACCGGTTGATCTTCGAATTCACCGAGAATGAGGAGATGGCGGACCCACAGCATGTCTCCAACATCATCGCCACCTATCAGCAAATGGGTTTCGGCACCGCGATCGACGATTTCGGGGCGGGATATGCCGGATTGAACTTGCTCGCCCGGTTTCAGACCGATCTGATCAAGCTCGACATGGATCTGATCCGGGGGCTCGACGCGAGTATGCCACGGCGGATGATCGTCGGGGGTGTCGTCAGAATGTGCGACTCGCTCGGCGTCAAAGTCATCGCCGAGGGGATCGAGACGGCGGGCGAACTGGAGGCGCTGCGCGAGATCGGTGTCCGCTACATCCAGGGCTTCTATTTCGCGAAACCGGCGTTCGAACATTTGCCGGAAGTTCACTTCGCGGTGCAGTTCGGACAGCAATCCCGCGCTGGATAAGCCGCCAAGCCGAAGCTGTCAGCGCAGCCAGCGCGCCATCGCCGGATAAGTGTCGTTCGTCGTAAGCCCATAGCCGACGAGCAAATGCACGCCGATATAGACGCCCATTTGAAAGCTCATCGCCAAGGCCGCGCCATTGCCGCGATAGCCGTCCCCATGGAACACGATCGCGGGATCGAGCCCGATCGCGCGCGCCGCGGCGTAGGACCAGCAAATCGCGGCTAGTTCCTCGCTCTTGTCATCGGCCACGGTTTCCAGCGTCTCGCGGACGGCGGGATCGGTGACGGCGATATGGCCGGCCTCATGCAGCAAGTCGCCGGGATAGGTCAGGCGCGCCGGGTCCACGAGGAGCGTCCCGCACCGCACCGTCATCGCCGGGATGAGCGTGTCGTCGGGCAGCGGGGTCATTTCGACGGGCACGCCGATATCGCGGAGGAACGCGACAATCGTCGCGGTGATGGCAGGGTCGGGGGAGGGCATGGGCGTAGTGTATCGTTACGCTGGCGGCGCGTCACCCATGGCGGTGCGGTGATGGGTAAACGAAAAGGACGGCCCGTTGCGGAGCCGCCCTTTTTGTCTGCTTTCTGCGCCGCGTCGTCATGGAGTAAATCCATGACGTCGAACGGGGCTTTGCCCCGTCGGCCGACGCTACAAGTCTTTGGATAGCTTGCGCTATCCAAAGCTCGCTTAACGCTTCGAGAACTGGAAGCTACGACGTGCCTTGGCGCGACCGTACTTCTTACGCTCGACCGTGCGGCTGTCGCGGGTCAGGAAGCCTGCTGCCTTCACCGGGGCGCGCAGGATCGGTTCGAACTTGGTGATCGCCTGGCTGATGCCATGCTTCACGGCACCGGCCTGGCCCGAAAGCCCGCCGCCCTTGACGGTGCAATTCACGTCATACTGGCCCTCGCGCTCGGTCACGCCGAACACCTGGTTGATGACCAGACGCAGCGTCGGACGTGCGAAATACACTTCCTGATCGCGACCATTGATCGTGATCTTACCCGTGCCGGGCTTGATCCAAACGCGGGCGACCGCGTCCTTACGACGGCCCGTTGCATAGGCACGACCCTGCTTGTCGAGGATCTGCTCGCGCAGCGGCATCGGCTCCGGCACTGGGCCGGAATTGTTGACCGGGGCGGCGTCCTGCGCCGGCACGGTGTCGGCCAGGGCCTGGGCGACGGGTGCGGGGGTGTTGGTCAGGCCGGCGAGATCGGCCAGCGACTGGCGGTTGTCGGACATTATGCGCCCACCTTGTTCTTACGGTTCATGGCTCCGATGTCGAGGACTTCGGGGTTCTGGGCCTCGTGCGGGTGCTCGGTCCCGGCGAAGACGCGCAGGTTGCGCATCTGTGCACGACCCAGCGGGCCGCGCGGGATCATCCGCTCGATCGCCTTTTCGATGATCCGCTCCGGGAAGCGACCTTCGAGGATCTTGCCCGCTGCGACACCCTTGATGCCGCCGGCATAGCCGGTGTGGCGGTAATAGATCTTGTCCTTGAGCTTGTTGCCCGTGAACCGAACCTTGTCGGCGTTGATCACGATGACATTGTCACCGCAATCGACGTGAGGGGTGAAGCTCGGCTTGTGCTTGCCGCGCAGGATGTTCGCGATGATCGACGCCATGCGGCCGACGACCAGACCGTCGGCATCGACGATGATCCACTTCTTCTCCACTTCAGCAGGCAAAGCCGGCTTGGTGGTCTTCATCAGCGCCTTCATGGGGCTTGTGACCTTCTATGCTAAAACGACAGGTGCCGCCCCGAGGGACGGCACCAATGGCGGCCTAATGCTGCGCAGGCGCGTGAAAGTCAAGCAAATGGCGGCTTTCGTGACGGGTAACGGGATACCGGTCAGCAAGGCGTGGTCAGCTAAGGGGCCAACGCGAGTGTCACCGTCGTTTCGACCCGCGCGGTGTGAGTGGCATCGCCGTGACGCACTCGCGTTTCTGCCATGTCGTGCGACTCAATCACCAGACCCGTGGTCGAATCGACGTTGCGAAGGGTATGGATCATCGCACTGGGGCTCGCAACGGGCACGGCGAGTTCGCTGCCATGCGTTTCGCGCGGCGGTGCCGTATCGACTTGGCCGCTCGCCTGGATGTCGATCGTGACGATTCCGCTCGGGTCGCGGGTCAGTGTCTCGGCCCCGATGAGCGCCGTCCCGGGTGCGAGCGGCGGGCGGCTGGGCAGGGTGACCTGGCGCCGTCCAGGCGGGCGATCTGCCGCAGGACCGGCGATCAACGGGCTCAGGATCGAGCGCAGCATCGCGGCCTTGCGCTCGGGCGACAGCGTGCGCAGCGGACTGGCCAGAACCCGCGCATCGCCGCGGCGGGTGGCCTGCGTGCTGACGCGTTCGATCGCATCGGCGATCAGCGCGATCGCGGCGTCGGCATCAGCGACGCCGAGGATCGTGCCGCTCGGATCCACGCGGTAGCGCAGCGGGCGGTGGAGCAGCGCACTCGTTGCCGAGCGGAACATCGCTCCGACATCATCGCCGGCCTGCTCATCGACCGCGTCGAGCACTACCGTCACATCATAGCCAGTCTCAGTCTTGTGAAACAGGACGGTACGGCTGGCATGGAAGCGCCGGGTCATCCCATCGGCGGTGCGGGTCTCGGCCGTATCGTAACGATAGGGGCGATCCGCTACGGGGCGAAACTCCGCCGCCGCTGCGCTCGACCACAGCAGGACGGACAGACCCACGCTTCCCCGAATCACGTGGCGCTCCCGCGATTCACGCGGCGCGGCGGCTCACTGCATGCGCCGCCGCCGTCGCTACGATCAGCGTGAGCGCGGCGTTCGCCTGATGCGCGACCGCGACGACGATCTCGACACCGCTCAGCAATGTCGCAATGCCAAGCACGATCTGCGCAGCGACGAGGACAATCAGAGACCAACCGACCAGCGGGGCGCCAGCGCGGATCGCCTTAAGCCCGAGCCACACGACTCCCGCCGCCGCGACGAAGGCGAGCCAGCGGTGGATGAATTGCACAGCGACAGGGTTATCCACCGCGTTGCGCCACAGCGGATCGGTCATCGGCGTCGCTGCCGGGAAGATTTCGTCGCCCATCAGCGGCCAGCTTGAAAAGGCGTACCCCGCATCGAGTCCCGCGGTGAACGCGCCGAACATGATCTGCACGAACAGCAGGACGAGCGCAGTGGCCGCGAAGGCACGCAGCCGCGCCGGGTTGGCCAGCCGGTTGGCGGCGAGATCGCGCAGGTCGAGCGCGGTCCACACCGTGCCCGCGAGCAGCGTGAGCGCGGTAACGAGGTGGACGGCGAGCCTTACGTGGCTGACATCGGTACGCTTTGCGAGGCCCGACGACACCATCCACCACCCGATCGCCCCCTGGAAACACACCAAGGCGACGAGCGCGAACAGCCGCGGCACATAGCCGCGCGGGATCCGCCTTGCCGCCCAGAAGGCGAGGAGCGGCAGCAGATAGGCCGCGCCAACGACGCGGCCGAGCAAGCGATGGACATATTCCCAGAAGAAGATCGCCTGGAACCCAGCCATCGTCATGCCGCGGTTGAGCTGTTGATATTCAGGGATTTTCTTATAATTGTCGAACTCGGCCTGCCATTGCGCGCCGGTCAGCGGCGGGATGATCCCGCTGATCGGTTTCCACTGCGTGATCGACAGTCCCGATTCGGTCAACCGCGTGATGCCGCCGATGATGACCATCGCAACGACGAGCGCAGCGACGAAAAACAGCCAGTTCGACAGCGTGCGCGGCCGGAGGCGGGTTGGGAGCGTGGATGCTTGGAGCATGACGCCTCCTTTACGCCTCCGTCAGGCCCACGTCGATTGAGGATTTGTGCGGTATAGGGGCAAAGCAGCGTGCGAGCGGCAGCGGTCAGCCCCAAGGATGGCGGAGCCGCCGGAACAAGCCCGTCTTGGCCGTCACCTCGAACATTTCCGACGGACTCTCGGGGTCTAGTACCTCATTATCGGCGAGCCATTTCTCGATCGCGCTCAGGTCCGGGATTTCATAGGGCCGTAGCGAGCGGCCCGTGCCTCGCAACGCCTCGATCGTCGCGATAATCGAACCGCGCGCGTCGATTTCGCGCGCGACCTGATTCACCGGGCACCCGAGATGTTCGGCGATCAGACCATCCCGGATCGCCCGGATCGCGGTGGCACCCTCCGCGCCGGCATCGATCGTCACATCGCATTCGGTATCGAGGCCCAGCGAGCGGTTGTTCATATTGGCCGATCCGATCCGCAACATCTGTCCGTCGATGATCATCACCTTAGCGTGGACGTAGATTGGCGTGCCTTGTGCGGTGAAGGGATGATAGATTTTCAGGCGACCGTGTGTGTCGCGGCGCCTGAGCGCAGCCACGAGCCGGGCGCGCGCCGTGTCCATCGCCACCGGCTCGAGCCAGCCCTGCGCCGTTACGGGATTGATGATGACGATCTCCGGGCAATCCGGCTCGGCGAGTCGCGCAGCGATTGCCTCCGCGATCCGACGCGAGGCGAAATATTGGCTCTCGGCGTAGATGCTGTGTTTGGCGGCCGCGATCTGCGCCACGAAAAGCGCTCCGATCTCTCGCACCGGCGGGCATTCTGGCATTTCCGGCCGAGTCGTGGCGATACCGACCTCGACATCGTGGAAATCCGGCTGCAGGTCCTCGGGCCAGCATTCCGTTTGCGCCTGCACCGGATCGAGCGAATGGCCACCTGCACGCGCCCAGCGGTCGCGCGCCAATTCTCCAAGCGCGCCCGCAATCGGACCCTGCAACGCCGTGGTGGCGTCGTGCCACGGCTTGTACGGCTTGCCCCCGGGATTCACCCGGCGCGGCTCTTCATCATGGTGATCACGCGTGTCCCAGCGCTCGCTGGTCATGTCGATGCCGCCACAGAAAGCGAGACAGTCATCGATTACGACGATCTTCTGGTGATGCGAGGCCCCGACCGGGTGGAAGGCGTCCAGCTTGGTGTGGATGCGCGGATGGCGCATCCATTTTGCGATCGTTCCAATATTCGAGCCGCGCAAAAAGGTTTTCAGCGCGCCGACATCCCAGCGCAGCAGGAAAATTTCCAGCTCCGGGTTGCGTTCGACCAGCCAGTAGATGAAGCGGCCGACCGTAGTCGGTTCATCGGGCAGGCGGTCGCCGCCGACCAGTTCTATCCGCGCGTCGAAATCCCATCCTATCAACATGATCCGCCGCTTGGCCTTGAGCATCGCCGATCGCGCATTGCTGAAATAAGCATCGGCATCGACGATCACGCTCATCTGCGTCGCACGCGCCGTCCGCCAGAAATGTTCAGGGTTCAGCGCCAACTGTCTTTCTCCTGCCGCCGCACGGGACGCTTTGGCCTCGAGCCGAGGCTGCGGGATGACGCATAGCGCGGCATCGGACACCAAACGACCCAAAAAATACCCAAGATGATATGTTGTAACTTGTCTCCTGGCGTGCCACATGGCGCACAGCATGACGAGTCTTGCCCATACCCCGGCGATCCAGTGGATCGAGCAGCGCTTCGACAATATGGCGATCGGCCTGTCGGGGCTGTGCGTCGTGCATTGCATCGCCAGTTCGGTGTTCATTGCGCTCGCCTCGACCGCGGGTGGGTTGCTGCTCAATCCCTTGTTCCATGAAATCGGCCTGACGATCGCGATCGGGTTCGGCGTGCTGGCGCTGGGGCGGGGGATCTTCGCGCATGGCTATATGATGCCGGCGGTGGTCGGGTCGGCTGGCCTGGGCACGATGGCGGGGGCGATTTCGCTGCCGCATGACGGATCCGGCATGGAGACGGTGTGGACGCTGGTCGGCGTCGCAATCCTGGCGCTCGGCCACGATCTCAATCGGCGCGCCTCCAACTAGGCACCCGAAGCGTTGCGCCGAATCGGCGCATTGCGGGGCGGGCTGCGAAAGCCTATCTCTGCGGGATGGCAGCGCATCATCATCACGAGCCGCAAGGCGCCGATCTCGCTACTGCGGCACAGGCAACGCTCGAAAAATCAGGCGAGCAATGGACCACGATGCGTGCCAACATCTTTGCGGCGCTCGCCGGGTTCGACAAGCCAGCCTCTGCCTATGACATTGCCGAGGCGGTCTCCAAGTCCGAAGGTCGCCGCGTCGCTGCCAACAGCGTGTACCGCATTCTCGACCTGTTCGTTGGCGCGAACCTGGCGCGGCGGGTGGAGAGTTCGAACGCCTATATCGCCAACGCCCATCCCGATTGCCTGCACGACTGCATCTTCCTGGTCTGCGACACGTGCGGGCAGACGACGCATCTCGACGATGATCGCATTACCAAGGGTGTGCGCTCGGCGGCGGAAGCGGCGGGCTTCTTGCCGGTGCGCCCGGTGATCGAAGTGCGCGGCAAATGTGCGACGTGCGATTGAGCTAAGCGCTCAGAGCAAATCCTTGCCCATCCGGACGCCAGGTACGGGCGGGCCGCTTTCGGCCATCTTCGAGACGCGCTCGATCGGCAGATAACCGCAGGCGAGATACAGCGGCTCGCCGGCCAGTGTCGCCATCATCTCGACCCGGCGGAAGCCCGCCGCGCGTGCGGCATCCTCGCACAGCGCGAGCACGAGCCGCCCGACCCCGCGGCGGACATAGATCGGATCGGTGTACATGGCGCGGATGCGGGCAGCGTCGCTCACCGGATCTAGCGTGCGGGCATCGCGCTGCGCTGCGCTGTGATCGCCGCCATACAGCGTCGCGCGGTAGCTCCATCCGCCACAGCCGACCGGCGCGCCGGCCTGCTCGACCAGAAAATAGGTGCGGTCGGCTATCAATTGCGTATCGAGGCCCATGCTCAACCGGCTCGCGGCGACCTCGTCGGGCGAGAGATAGGCACTTTGCAGCGAATCGATCGCGCGATCCATCAGCGTGGAGATCGCGGGGATGTCGGCCTCGGTCGCGAGGCGATAGGTGAGGCCGGGCATGGCCCATATGTGGTGCGCCGATGCATCATCCGTCAAGAAAATGTGGTGTCCCGAAGGCGCCGCGATCGGACAATCGACACGGCCACGGAGCGGCGCTAAACAGGTCCGATGGTTGACGCTCTTCAAACGCCGTTGCTCGACACGGTCCAGCTCCCCTCCGATCTTCGCGCGCTCGCGCCGACGCAGTTGCGGCAGCTTGCCGACGAGCTGCGGCAGGAGACGATCGCCGCGGTCGGCGTGACCGGGGGCCACCTCGGGTCGGGGCTCGGCGTGGTCGAACTGACCGTCGCGATCCATTATGTGTTCAACACGCCCAACGACAAACTCGTCTGGGACGTCGGGCATCAATGCTACCCGCACAAGATTCTGACCGGACGGCGTGACCGCATCCGTACGCTGCGCATGGGCGGGGGGCTGTCGGGCTTCACCAAGCGCAGCGAGAGCGAGTACGATCCGTTCGGCGCGGCGCATTCGTCGACCTCGATCTCGGCCAGCCTTGGCTTTGCCATCGCCAACAAGATTGCGGGCAAGCCCGGCAAGGGCATCGCGGTGATCGGCGACGGCGCGATGTCGGCGGGCATGGCGTATGAGGCGATGAACAACGCCGCACAGGCGGGCAACCGGCTGGTCGTCATTTTGAACGACAATGACATGTCGATCGCACCGCCGGTTGGTGGACTCTCGGCCTATCTCAGCCGGATCGTGTCGAGCCGCGAATTCCTGGGCTTCCGCGATCTGGCGCGCAAGCTCGCCAAGCATTTGCCCAAGCCGATCGCGGCTGGGATGCGCAAGACCGACGAGTTCGCCCGCGGCATCGCGATGGGCGGTACGCTGTTCGAAGAGCTCGGCTTTTATTATGTCGGGCCGATCGACGGGCATAATCTCGACCAGTTGATCCCGGTGCTCGAAAACGTCCGCGATGCCGAGGAAGGTCCGATCCTGGTCCATGTCGTGACCAAGAAGGGCAAGGGCTATGGCCCGGCCGAGGCGGCGGCGGACAAATATCACGGCGTGCAGAAATTCGACGTCATTTCGGGCGTGCAGAGCAAGGCACCCCCGGGGCCGCCGCAGTACCAGAACGTGTTCGGCGCGCAGCTTTCCAAGGAAGCGGAGACCGACCCGACGATCTGCGCGATCACCGCGGCGATGCCGTCGGGCACCGGGCTCGATGCGTTCAGCAAGGCGCATCCCGAGCGCTTCTTCGACGTCGGCATTGCCGAACAGCACGCGGTCACCTTCGCGGCCGGTTTGGCCGCCGAGGGGATGCGGCCGTTCTGCGCGATCTATTCGACCTTCCTGCAGCGCGCGTACGATCAGGTCGTGCATGACGTCTGCATCCAGAACCTCCCGGTGCGCTTTGCGATCGATCGTGCGGGCCTGGTCGGCGCGGACGGCGCGACGCATGCCGGGTCATTCGACGTGACCTATCTCGCCACCCTGCCCAACATGGTGGTGATGGCGCCGGCCGACGAAGCCGAGCTGGTCCACATGACGCACACCGCCGTGCTGCACGATAGCGGGCCGATCGCGATCCGCTATCCGCGCGGCAATGGCACCGGGGTCGAGCTGCCCGCGGAAGCGCAGCAGCTCGAGATCGGCAAGGGGCGGATCGTAAAGCAAGGCCATAAGGTGGCGATCCTGTCGCTCGGCACGCGGCTGGGCGAGGCGATGCGGGCGGCAGAAGTGCTCGAGGCCAAGGGGCTCAGCACGACCGTCGCCGATCTGCGCTTCGCTAAGCCGCTCGACGAGGATCTGATCCGCAAGCTGCTGACGACGCATGAAGTGGCGGTCACGATCGAGGAGGCCGCGGTCGGTGGCCTCGGCGCGCACGTGCTGACCTTCGCGTCGGACGACGGCTTGATCGATGCTGGCCTGAAGCTGCGCACGCTGCGCTTGCCCGACATCTTCCAGGATCAGGACAAGCCCGAAGTGCAATATGCGCAGGCCGGGCTGGACGCCGATGCGATCGTCGAGACGGTGCTGAAGGCGCTGCGCCACAATTCGGGTGCGGTCGCGGAGGGTGCGCGGGCCTGAGGGCCCGACGATGTGCTTTTCCGCCACCGCCAGTTTCACTGCCGCGGGCGCGCTCGCGGTGGTCGGCGTGGCGACGCTGCGGCATGTGCGCGAGCCGCGCGCTCTGCTGTTCGCGTGCGTACCGTTGCTGTTCGCAGCGCACCAGTTTTCCGAGGGGATGGTGTGGCTCGCGCTTGAGGGGCGGCTGGGGGCCATTGCGGTCGATCACACGGTGTTCCTCTTCACGCTCTACGCGATCGGGATCCTGCCGCTGCTGATGCCGGTCGCGGTGGTGTTGATGGAACCGCCGGGGTGGCGGCGACGGGCGATCCTGGCGTTGTGCGGCGTGGGCGCGGTGGTGTTCGCGTGGGACATGGCCGGTCTGGTCGTCGCGCCGACCTGCGCGGCGATCGAGCAGCATTCGATTGCCTATAGCAACCCGATCACCAGCCAGATGTGGGTGTCGCTGCTCTACATCCTGGCGACGTGCGGCGCGCTGTTGCTGTCGACGCACCGCGTGGTGCGCGGCTATGGGGTGCTCAACGTGATCGGGCTGACGATCGTGCATGTCGTGAAGGGCTATGCCTTCGCCTCGGTGTGGTGCTTCTATGCCGCGGTGCTGAGCGTGGTGCTGTATCGGCAGTTCAACCGGCAGGACATCGACGTCGCGACGCCCAACGGGACGAGCGCGCCGCGGCGGCCGTTTGTCTTGTCGTGGCTCCGGGGGTGACGGCGTGATCGATGCGACGCGTGCGTGATTGCGGGGCGCGCTTTTCGGGGTTAGCCTGAGCGCTTTCCAGCTGAAGGAAGCCGCCATGCGCCTAGCGATCCTGATCCTCCCCGCGTTGCTGATCGCCGGGGGCGGCGTTGCAGCGTTTGCCCAGAGCGCGCCCGCCGTGATGCCGGTGGCGAGCACGCCTGCGAGCGACATCGTGCAGGGCCGCCGCGCCGCGTTCCGCCTGTCGGGTGGCATCCTGGGGAATTTGAAGGCGGCGGCGGCGCGCGGCGATGATCTGACCAAGGTGGCCGGACAAGCCCGCGCGCTTGCCGGATGGGCGCGCGCGATCCCCGGCATGTTCCCGACCGGCAGCAACGTCGCGCCGAGCGAGGCGCTCCCCAATGTCTGGACCGACCGCGCGGGCTTCGCCGCCAAGGCCGCCGACTATGCCGCCGCCGCCGACAAGCTCGCCGATTTGGCCAAGGCGGGCGACACGGCGGGGTTCACCGCGCAGGTGGATGCAGTGGGCAAGACCTGCGGGGCGTGTCACACGGCGTATCGCGCGCCGCCGCCCAAGGCGGGGTGAGCGGGTGCGCGCAAGATTTAGCGCCAGCTAAATCGCGCCCCCAGCGCACCCGCCGGCCGGCGCGGCCAGCAGCCGCGACCGACGGCCGGGGCCCCACAAAGTATTACTTTGTGGGGTTCCCGGACGCGGCTTTGCCGCGGCGGGGTGCCCCGCCTTAAAGTCACACGAGTCACACCATCGCAGGGTTGTGCGCGGGCGCTAAAGTCGCACGCGTCGCACCATCGGCGACCCAGCGCCCGCCGGCACCCTCAGGTGCCCCCCGCTTCAGGCACCTTCATCGCGCGGCGGCAGGGGCTTGTAGTCATCGGGGACGAGCGCGTCGGGGCTTTCCTCGTCGACATCGCTCAGCGCGCCGAGCGTGGTGGGCAACGCGGCGCGGGCGTGCGCGATCTGCGCCTCGACCGTGCCGTTGCCGGGGCCGGTCTGGCCGTAGATGAGCGGCAGCAGGCGTTGCAGCATGAACGTCAGCATCTTGTCCGACGGGATCGACATCTCGGCGATCAGCTTGCCGCCGCGCCAAATCTCGCGCGGAGTGCCGACGATCGCGCGTTCGAACGCGATCGCGACGAGCCGCCCGGTCGCGACCAGCAACGCATCGTCCCACGCCTTGGCAAAGGCAGTGCCCTTGGGATGGCGGCGCAGCCGGTAGCATGAGCGCGGGGTGATGTCCGCCGCCTCCGCCGCGATCGAGACGCAGCCAGTATCCGCGAGCGCGGCGAGGAACGTCCGCTGCCGCTCGGCCGTCCACCCGCTGATGCGGCGGCGCGCGAGCTCGACGGCCTCATAATTGGCGCGCCGCTTGGCGGCATCCGCCGCCGCGATTTTCTCCTCGGCTTCGTTCAAGTTAATCAGCATGTCGGGGTAGGGATGGTCGGCGATTTGATCGTCACTGAACATGGGACTTGCTCCTTGGTTGTAGGAGCGCGACCATTTAACCGGTTTGGTTCGTGTAGGACAGGGTTAGTTAGGCTACCATATTAGGCTAGCCGCCATATGTGAACGCGCGGATGCGGCGGAAGAAGCCAAGCCACGTAAAGAAGAAACTAACTCCTCATGATCTTTTAACGGGCTGTATTGCAAGATCTTTATAGAATAGTTCTCCTCGAAGAGACGAACCATGTCCGGTGTCGCTCGATCCGAGGTCAGCAGATAGTGAGGCCGAGGTGACTTAAACCTTCGGGCATTATCCTCTAGTATAAGATTTATGTCAGGATCAGCCAAGCTATATCCCAAAAACAAAAATGTCTGAGTCGAGATGAGAGATGACAAAAGGTCGTAGAAACCAGCATGCTTAGAACGAGCATTTGCGTATTCTTGTCTAGTAAAAACCGTCCCTTCTAAGTTGTCAACTGAGCCATGCACCTTTATGACTAAACGTGTACTCGCATCACCCTTTACATATCGACCAATAGAATCGTCGTGGTAAGGCTTTATAATTGTCGCCGCGTTATAGTTTGCGCTCAAAAATCTGTCATAAATACTATCAATATTGGTAGTGGCAACTATCGGGAGATCGAGATCAAATATTGTCTGATGAATATCGTCTGGCGCATAATTAGGATTAAGGAAAAAATGTTCTAGAACGTCATGCCAAGAAGCAGGTCCGAGTCTTGATTTAATAAGCTGACACGCGCTTAAATAATCGCCGCCTTTTATAAGTCGCCGTATTTCGGCTTTCGGATTTGTGCATCTATCTAGCGACTGCTCCAAAAACTCTTTCCATAAGGGAGGCCGGCGGCCATCGGGCGATATAGCCCGCCTAGAAACGCCGGCACCTAGGAAGGCCACACAACGCCGTCGCGCGACGTCGTGTAGTAGCTTATCTGGCCACAGTATCACGAAAGCTCGTCGATGTTGGCCAAGAAAATATTGGCGATAGCTTCAAAGATTTCCTTGGACTCGGCCACCTTGGTAAAATGCGCGCCGACTACTCCGTCAGCACTTTTTAGGGCGAATATTGGCTTATGGTTAAATTGTGACATGGGGATAAGACTGTGCAAATTAGGAATCTCTCCCAATTCATATCCATTAATGGGCTCGGGGCTAGTTTGCATCAGCTTGCTTTTCGCGATCGCTTTTGGGATGCTTCGCATAATCCGTTCGTAAGCCTTAACGGCGCGACGCTCGCCCCTTGAATTACGCTTCGCCGTATATTGTTGATTAACATGTCCAAGCAAACGTAACCGAAGTTCTATATCCGCGACCTCTATGTCGTCAGGGTCGTCAATAAACTCTAGTTTCTGGTTTAGCAGCTTAACCCAATTTGAGAGCCACTCAGAGATATTAGTTACCGCGCGCACGCTAAATATGTCGATTGATATGGGGATTATGAAAAAGTCGCTTGCGATTAAAGCCGCTCTGTTAATTGACCCGAGCGACGGTCCCATGTCGAAAAAAACAAAATCATATTCCTGTAGATTGGTTAACATCTGCCGGAAAACATATGTCGAACGTAGCGAGCGAACCCCTGACGCGCCCCAATCTGCGGCTAGGAAATCCTCGACCAGCGCCAAACGAGGATCGCCTAGTACTACATCAACTCCAAATGTGGTCGAGTGTTCGACGTGTAGAGTGGATCGGAAGCCCTTACCCTGTGTAACAGGTCGAACATAGTCGTATACTGTCTCTGCGGCGTCTAGGTCGTATACTTCTTCGAGAAATTCCTCGGGGAACATATATTGTGTAGCGTTTGCTTGTGGATCTGCGTCTACAACAGCAATCTTTTTTCCCTCCACATTGGCCAGGTACGCCGCAAGATTGCAAAGCAAGGTGGTCTTGCCAACTCCGCCCTTGTTAGTGAAGAAGCAAATCGCTTTCATATAATCTACTCCGCTGCCACACCAGCCCGCGAGAACATATCCCCCTCGCTCGCCGTCAGGTCCTCATTCGCCGCAGGCCCAGCCTTAGCCTTCTGCCGCTTGTCGAACCCGTCCCACACTTCGTTCCAATTCCCGCGCGTTGCGGCCTTCGAATATTCCGTCGCGCGCTGTTCGAAGAAGTTGGCGTGCTCGACGCCATTGAGCATCGGCGCGAGCCACGGCAGCGGGTGTTCGTCGATCATGAAGATCGGCTTGAGGCCGAGCTGGCCGAGCCGCCAATCGGCGGTGAAGCGGACGTATTTCTTGATTTCCTTCGCGGTCATGCCGTTGACCGGGCCCATTTCGAAGGCGAGGTCGATGAAATTGTCCTCGAGGTGGACGGTGTGCTGGCACATTTCGCGAATGTCGGATTTCACCGCTTTGGTGAAGCAATCGCGTTCGCGCACGAAGGTGTGGAACAGCTTGATGATGCCTTCGCAGTGCAGGCTCTCGTCGCGGATCGACCAGGTGACGATTTGCCCCATGCCCTTCATCTTGTTGAAACGCGGGAAGTTCATCAGCATCGCGAAGCTGGCGAAGAGCTGCAGCCCCTCGGTAAAGCCGCCGAACATGGCGAGCGTCTTGGCGATGTCCTCATCGGAATCGACGCCGAAATTCTGCAGATAGTCGTGCTTGTCCTTCATCTCGCTATATTCGAGGAAGGCGCCATATTCGCTCTCGGGCATGCCGATCGTGTCGAGCAAATGGCTGTAGGCGGCGATGTGCACCGTCTCCATGTTGCTGAACGCCGCCAGCATCATCTTGATCTCGGTCGGCTTGAAGATGCGGCCGTATTTTTCGTGATAGCAATCCTGCACCTCGACATCGGCCTGGGTGAAGAAGCGGAAGATCTGCGTGAGCAGATTGCGCTCGTGGTCGGACAGCTTTTGCGCCCAGTCGCGGCAATCCTCGCCCAGCGGCACTTCCTCGGGCATCCAGTGGATCTGCTGCTGGCGCTTCCAGAAATCGAACGCCCAGGGGTATTCGAACGGCTTGTACTGCTTGCGGGCTTCGGTGAGGGACATGGGGATTTCCTGAAGTGACGGATGAAAAAGGGGGGTGGATCAGAGCAAACGCGAGAGGCTGAAAGCGGCATAGGCGAGGCCCAGCACGATCATGCCGATGCCAAGGTAGCGGCGTTCGGGCGATTTGGCGGGCGGCGGGGATTTGCCCACCGACAGCCCCTTGGGCGAACCGGCGACGAAGCCGATTACCCAACCGAAATAGATGATATTGAGCGCAATGATGACGCCGAACAGATCAAAGGCATTGGTCAAAGGGTCTCACTCCACGGCCGAGGGATATCGGCAAAATCGTTCATGCCGCCAAGCTCCAGCGCCACATCGCGGTGGCACTCATCGCCAGCACGATGCCCAGCGACAGCGCCATGATGCCGACCATGCGGAAGGCGTAGGTCTTGGCCTCGCTGGTCTGGCGGATCAGCAGCAGCAGCAGCGTCGTGCCGATCACGGCGAACAGCACCGCAACGCCGTACATGATCGCGATCGAATAGGTCATCGCCGCACCGTGCGGTTGACGTACACGGTCTTGCTGCGGTGCGAGCCGACGCCGAGGAAAACGACGCCGATGAAGAAGCCGAAATCGTACCAGCCGCCATTGTTGGGGACGGCGTAGACCGCGACATCGGGCATGAACAGCGACAGCACCCAGGCGACCGGGAAGATGAAACCGTGCCACAGGCCGAGCAGGAAACCGGGTGCCGCGGGCGCGACGGCGCTCGGCACCTGCTGCGCGCAGGCGGCGAGCAGCGCTGCGCCTGTAAGCACAATCGCTGTGCGGATCGATCGAATCATGCGAGGCTCCTTGCATCCAACGCGCGGGACGCGCGTTTGGAATGAGCAACTATAACGCAGGAGCTACGCACATGGTCGACGCATCGCAGATTAAAGAACATGCCGAAGTCATCGGCGCCGACGGCGTCCATGTCGGCACCGTCGACCATGTCCAGGGTGGCCGCATCAAGCTGACCAAGAAGGATTCGGGCGCGCTCATCAACGAAGGGCATAGCGCGCATGAGGGGCATCACCATTTCATCCCGCTCGGCCTGGTCGCCGATGTCGAGAACGGCACGGTGCGCCTTTCCGCCAACGCCGACGTGGCGGTGACGTTCGAAGAAGAAAAATAAGCCGTCCGCGCACGACGCGTGTTTCGAAGCCCCGGTGCGCAGCGTGCGCGCCGGGGCTTTTTGCGTCAGCTGTCTTGCCTCACTGGCAAGCAAGGCATTCATCGTAATTCTTCACTTCGATGTCGAATTGCGGCTTTTCGATCGTATTGTCGGCCTCGACCCCACCGGCGAACCCGGCGCGTTGCACCGATTTGGAGCGGAGATAGTAAAGCGACTTGATGCCCAATTCCCACGCGCGGAAGTGGAGCATGAGCAAGTCCCACTTCTCGACATCGGCGGGGATGAACAGGTTCAGCGAGGTCGCCTGGTCGATATAGGGCGTGCGGTCGGCCTGGAGCTCGATTAGCCAGCGCTGGTCGATCTCGAAGCTGGTCTTGTAGCAATCCTTCTCCTCGGTGCTGAGGAAGTCGAGATGCTGGACCGAGCCGCCTTGTTCGAGGATCGAATTCCACACCGCGTCGCTGTTCTTCGATTTCTCGATCAGCAGTTTTTCGAGATAGGGATTCTTGATCGAGAAGCTGCCCGACAGCGTCTTGTGGGTGTAGATGTTGGCGGGGATCGGCTCGATGCACGCCGACGTGCCGCCGCAGATGATGCTGATCGACGCGGTCGGTGCGATCGCCATCTTGCAGCTGAAGCGCTCCATCACGCCCATGTCGGCGGCATCGGGGCAGGGGCCGCGCTCGGTCGCGAGGTGCATCGACGCTTCATCGACTTGGCCCTTGATGTGCTTGAACATGCGCAGGTTCCACGACTTGGCCATCGCGCCTTCGAACGGCAGGCCGCGCGCCTGCAGGAAGGAGTGGAAGCCCATCACACCGAGGCCGACCGACCGCTCGCGCATTGCCGAGTAAGCGGCTTGCTCCATGCCGGGTTCGGCACGGTCGATGAAATCCTGCAGGACGTTGTCGAGGAAACGCATCACGTCCTCGATGAAGCCCTTTTCGTCCTTCCACTCGTCCCACGTCTCGAGGTTGAGCGAGGACAGGCAGCACACCGCCGTGCGCTCGTTGCCGAGGTGATCCTTGCCGGTCGGCAGCGTGATCTCGCTGCACAGGTTCGAGGTCGAGACCTTGAGGCCGAGATCGCGGTGATGCTTGGGCATCGCCTTGTTCACATGATCCGAGAAGATGATGTACGGCTCGCCGGTGGCGAGGCGGGTTTCGACCAGCTTCTGGAAGAGCGAACGCGCATCGACGGTGGCGCGCGCCGAGCCGTCCTTGGGGCTGGTCAACGTCCACTCTTCGCCTGCGCGCACCGCCTCCATGAAGGCATCGGTCAGCAACACGCCGTGGTGCAGATTGAGCGCCTTGCGGTTGAAATCGCCCGAGGGTTTGCGGATTTCGAGGAATTCCTCGATCTCGGGGTGCGACACGTCGAGGTAGACCGCGGCCGAACCACGGCGCAGCGAGCCTTGGCTGATCGCGAGCGTCAGCGAATCCATCACGCGCACGAACGGGATGATGCCGCTGGTCTTGCCGTTGAGGCCGACCGGCTCGCCGATGCCGCGGACGTTGCCCCAATAGGTGCCGATCCCGCCGCCGCGCGACGCCAGCCAGACATTCTCGTTCCAGGTGTCGACGATGCCGTTGAGGCTGTCGGGCACCGAATTGAGGAAGCAGGAGATCGGCAGGCCGCGTCCGGTGCCGCCGTTCGACAGGACGGGCGTGGCGGGCATGAACCACAGGCGCGAGATATAGCTGTAGAGCCGCTGCGCGTGGCCGGCATCATCGGCATAGGCCGAGGCGACGCGCACGAACAGATCCTGAAAGGTTTCGCCGGGCAGCAGATAGCGGTCTTTGAGCGTGTCCTTGCCGAATTCGGTCAGCAGCGCGTCGCGCGAATGATCGACCTCGACGGGATAAAGCTGCGCATGGACTTCCTTGGAGTCACTCCGCGCGGCGAGCGTGCGTTTCGCGCCGCTGGTGTCGCTTGCCGGGGTGGCTGCGCTGGTCGTCAGCGCCTCGATCGCATCGGTGGCCATGTCCGTATTCGCTTCCCTGCTGTCCCGAAAATCCATCGTCATCGCCTTCGTCTTCCAGTCACTTGATGGACCGGAGCGCTGCCATTTCACCATGGGGCGTTCCCGGTCCGTTCGAATCGGGGGACGAACCCCCATGCTATCATTTCCGGGCGACCGCACGAGAACAAAATAAGCCCGTCCTGTGTCGAAAACACAGGGAAGGACGTCTCTGCAATATGGGGTTGCAGGCTTTGCGCTACTAGCTCTTGGGTTCGCCCCCGAACTCAACCCCTACAGATTGTGCCGGATCGACCAACGAAGCAAGTCGGTAAATGACAGATTAGCGACTCAGTTCGTCGCTATTTTGATTCAGCTCAACGCACGCCCAAAGCGGGCATAGGGCGCGACGCGCGGTCGAAGCTGACATGCGCGAAACGCAAGAGACCGAAGCGGGAACGTGACTTTTTTTTCACACGACCGATGATCACGGCATCGCGGGTGGGCAGGGCAGGGTGACGATCACGGCGAGGCCCCCGAGCGGTGCTGATTCGAGCGTCAGCGTGCCGCCGTAGAGCGTCGCGAGTTCCTGCGCGATCGACAGGCCGAAGCCGTGGCCGTCGCCGCGTTCGTCGAGTCGCTGCCCGGCGGCAAGCGCGGCGGCGCGGGCCTCGGGGGGGATACCTTTGCCGTCATCGGCGATCGTCAGGCGGACGAAGCGCGCGTCGGTCGCGGGGTGCGCGGTGACGGTGATTCGGTGCGCAGCCCAGCGCCAGGCGTTGTCGAGCAGATTGCCGATCAGCTCGTCGAGATCCTGGCGATCGACCGCCACGGTCAAATCGGGCGCGATCTCGACGCTGGCGGTGACGCCGCGATCCGCATGGATGCGGCCGAGCGCGTTGGTCAGATCGGCAAGCACCGGGGTGAGCGGCGTGGCGACGCGCATCGCCCCGCCGGGGGTGGCGGCGCGGGCGCGGCCAAGATGGTGGCGCACGGCGCGATCGATCCGCTCGACCTGTTCGCGCAAGAGCCCGTCCGGGTCGTGTGGCGGGAGCGCGAGTGCGAGCGTGGCGAGCGGGGTTTTGAGGCCGTGCGCGAGATTGGCGACATGACCGCGCGCATTGGCGAGTGCCGCGGCGTTTTCGGCGAGCAGCGCGTTGATTTCGGTCGCGAGGGGTAAGAGTTCGCTTGGCTGGTTTTCGGGGAGCGCCTTGGCTTTACCTGCGCGGATCGCGGCGAGGCTCTCGCGCATTGTTTTCAGCGGGCGCAGGCCGATGCGAAGCTGGACCAGCGTGGCGATGGTGAGCGCGGCCCCGAGCAGAAGCAGCGAGCCGAGCAGCGGCATCATCGCCGCGCGCAACGGTCGGTCGACGATCGCGCGCGGGGCCGAGGCGGTGATGCGGACGGGACCGGCGGGCGTGGCGAGCATCAGGCTGCGCGCGTGGCGCGGACCGTCGCGGTCGCGCCAATCGAGCGCTTGCGGATCCCGGCCGTCGCGGTGGTGTCGCGCGAAGGGTGGGCCGTCCGGAAAGCGCGGGCGTTCTTCCATCGCATTCAGATCGGGCTTGGCGGGCGAGGCGATGGTGCGGCCGCCCGCATTGATCCGCCAGCCCCAGCCGCCGCGCGGATCGTCATAGGGTGCGGCGAGGATCAGGCGGCTGCGGTCGATCGCGCCGTCGGGGCGGACGGCTTGGGCGAGCACCGCGATCTGCGCGTCGAGCCGATCGTCCAGCCCGCGCATCACGAAGCGATCGAGCACCGCGCCGATCGTGACGGCGGCGAAGGCGAGCGCGGCGAGCGTCGCGATCAGCGCGGTGACGAGCAGGCGACCGTAGAGCGAGCGGGGGAGGAGGGTTGTCATGCGCTCTCGCCTGTAAGCTCCACCCCGGCGAACGCCGGGGCCCAGTTGAGAGCCTTGAGAAATTGGGCGCAGCGGTTCCAAACTGCTGCTGCGCGACTGGGCCCCGGCGTTCGCCGGGGTGGAGCTAAGGGGTTGAGGCCGCTCACCCCACCACCCGATAGCCGCGCCCGCGCACCGTCTCGATCCGCTCCGCGCCGATCTTCTTGCGCAAGCGCCCGACGATCACTTCGAGCGAATTGGAATCGGGGTCGGCATCGCCTTCATAGACATGGTCCAGCAGATCGAGCCGGTCGACCACCACGCCCTTGCGCAGCATCAGCGTCGTCAGCACGCGCCATTCGAGCGCGGTGAGGCGCAAGGGGAGTCCGTCGAGTTCGACTTGCCCCGTTTGCGCATCGAACGACACCGGGCCGCACTGAATGCGCGCCGCGGCATTGCCGGTCGCGCGGCGGACCAGCGCGCGCAGCCGCATGACGAGTTCCTCGACGCGGAACGGCTTGGTCAGATAATCGTCGGCCCCGGCGCGGAACCCTGCGACCTTTTCCGACCAGCCGTCGCGTGCGGTGAGGATCAGCACGGGCAGCGCGCGCCCGGCGGCGCGCCATTCCTCCAGCACGGTGATGCCCGATTTGATCGGCAGGCCGAGATCGAGCACCGCCGCATCATAGCTGCCGGTATCGCCGAGATGCGCGCCATCCTCGCCATTCGCCGCCACGTCGACTGCGAAATTCTCGGCGCGAAGCGCCTTGGCGATGCCGTCGGCGAGCGCGGTGTCGTCCTCGACCAGCAGGATGCGCATGGGTGTGTCCTTTGATCCGGTTGCTAGGCCGTAACGCTAAACCGGGCCTGAACCGGCGGGTTCAGCGGGGTGGTGGGGCCGACGCGTAGAAAGGGCAACACCAACCAAGCAGGAGTACAGACAATGACCGACCCAATCGAAGGCCCGAACGCCGCCCCCGAAGGCGAGACCAAGCGCCCGCGTCGCTTTTCCGTGCAGGCGGCTTTGGTCGCCACCGCCTTGCTCGCGGTCGGGGTCGGCGGCGGCGCGACCGTCGCGCAGATGAGCGGTCCATCGATCGAAATGGCCCCGGCGACGCCCGTCGCGATCAAGGGGCTGAGCGAGGGCGATTCGATCGTCACGGTGCGCGGCAAGGTGGCCGAAGTTTACGGGCGCGCCTTCATCCTGGCCGATGGCAGCGGGCGCGCGCTGGTCGAGGCTGGGCGGCATCGCGGCTTCATGGCCGATGCGTCGCCGCTGGTGCGTGTCGGGCAGACGGTGAGCGTGCAAGGCCGTTTCCAGGGCGGCACGATCCACGCCGCGTTTCTGGTTGGCGCGGATGGGAAAGTGACGGCGCTGCACCCGATGGCTCTGCCACGTGGTGGTCCGGGCGGACGTGAGGGGCGGCACGGGCCGCATGGCGGGCCGGGTGGTCCGGAGGGGCGTGGGCCCGATCGGGGGTTTGATGGTGGACCCGACGGTGGGTTGGATGATGCGGATGCGCCGCCCCCGCCGCCAGCGGTTGCGGTGACGGGAAACAGCGCGGGCTAAAGCGCCGCGGCAAAGCCGCGTTGTCGGATGCGGCTGCCAGCCGCACCGGCCGGGGTGCGCCCAAGGCGCGATTTAGGTGGCCCTAAATCTTGCGGCGCACCCTATCCGGTTTTCCGCATCGGCGCCGGTGCGGTGGCGAGGCGTTCCATGTTGAAGGTCTCGGCGAATTCGAGGCCGGCCTTGCCGTCCGCCGCCCAGCGCAAACGCGCCGGGAACATTTGATCCTCGAGCAACTCGATCAGCACGTCGAGTTCGCCCGTGCCATCCTCGACATCGATCCCGTCGATCATCGCACCGGTCGCGGAGATGTTGCGGATGCGGACTTCGCCGACGACGTCGCCCGATTGGATGCGGGCGGTGCGCAGCATCGCAGTGCGCGGCGACCGGCTGACGCGGTATCCGGTCGCGGTCGCCAGACCGCCTGCCGCCGACAATTGCATCAACACGTCGGGCGCGCGCGCGGGCTTACCGTAGACATAGCCCTGGATGTGGCTGCAGCCGAGTTCGCGGATCAGCGCGATTTCGTCGTGATTCTCGACGCCCTCGGCGGTCGTTTCCATGCCGAGCGTATCGGCCAGGCTGACGATCGCCTTGATGATTGCGGCATTGCGATTGCCGGCGATCGTCGCACCCTTGACGAAGCTCTGGTCGATCTTGATCTTGTCGAACGGTGCCTTTTTCAAATAGCCGAGCGAGGAATAGCCGGTCCCGAAATCGTCTAGCGAGAGGCGTACGCCACAGCCCTTGAGCGTCTTGAACATCTGCTCGGTCGCGGCGGTTTCGTCGACGAACACGCCTTCGGTGATTTCGAGCTCGAGCCTGTGCGGCGCGATCCCCGATTTTGCCAGCGCCGAGGTGACCAGCGCCGGAAGCGCGGGATTGGCAAACTGGATTGGCGACACATTGATCGCGACGCGGACGTCGTTGGGCCATGTTGCCGCTTCGAGGCAGGCGGTGCGCAGGACCCATTCGCCGATCGCCTCGATCAGCCCGCAATCCTCGGCGACGGGGATGAAATCTGCCGGGCTGACCAGCCCGCGCGTCGGATGTTCCCAGCGCAGCAACGCTTCGTAGCCGACGATCCGTTCGGAGCGCGTGCTGACGACCGCCTGATAGGCGATGTGAAATTGGTTGCCGCCCAGCGCATCGCGCAGATCGTCCTCGAGCTGCTTGCGGCTTTGTGCGCCGACCAGCAATTCGTCGCGGAAGAAGCGGTGGATACCGCGCCCGTCGCCCTTTGCGGCATACAGCGCGAGATCGGCATTGCGGACCAGCGTTTCGGCATCGGCACCGTCGTCGGGCGACAAAGCGACGCCGATCGAGCAGCCGATGCTGATCGCCGATCCGTCGATGCTATAGGGTTGCGAAAGGTCGAAGATCACGCGGCGCGCGAGGTCGCCCAGTTTCTCGCGGTCCGCCATGGCCGGCAGGATCACCTGAAACTCGTCGCCGCCGATGCGCCCGACCAGCCCCGCCTCGCCGATGGTGCGCTGCAGGCGTTGTGCGACTTGCTTCAACAGCGTGTCGCCGGTCTGATGGCCGAGCGTGTCGTTGACCGCCTTGAACCGGTCGAGATCGAGCAGGAACAGCGCCGAGGTGCGCAAATGTCCCGGCTGTACAAGCCGTTGCGCGAGCGTCTGATCGAGCGACAAGCGCAGGCGCTGACGGTTGGCGAGGCCGGTCAGCCCGTCGAACAAGGCGAGGCGCGTGATCTCGGCATCGGCACGGCGGCGTTCGGTCAAATCGCTGCCGCTGCCGACGAACCCGAGGAAATGGCCGAAATCATCGATCACCGGGCGTCCGGAAATCGACCACCAGCGGTCGAGCTTGGCGATGCTCGCCGGGCGCACGGAATAATTGGAGAAGGCCGTGCGCGACGCCAAGTGGAAGGCGAGCGTGCGTTCCGTCTCGGGCGTGGCGCTGTCCATCCGGAACAGGGTGGTGAGCGGCGCGCCGATCGCGGGCGCATCGGGCAGATCGAGTTCGTTTGCGACCTTTGCGGTAAGATAGGTGATGTGGCCGTTGGCATCGGTCTGCCAGAACCAGCCGTTGGAATGCGCTTCGAATTCGGCGACCAGGCGCGTGGCCATGCGCCCTTGCGCATATTCCACGTCGCGCCGCGTGCCCGCGCGGCGATCGAACACGACAAGCCGATAGGTGGTGACCGTCAGGCACAGCATGAAGCACAACCCGATCCCGAGCGGCGCGCCGAACCCGTCGCGCAGACCGAGCACGCCGACCAGGCCGAGCGCGAAGCCGATCGTTGCCGCGCGCACCGGATGCAGCGCAATGATCGTCACGACGATTGCGCCGAACACCGCGACGAAGCTGATCAGGTTGAACGCGCCGGACATTGTGCCAACGGTCGCGTACAACAAGGCGAGCAAGGCCGCCGCGATGCCGCTGCCGACGAGCGTCGCGATCCGGACATGGACATAAGGCGACCATCGCCGCGCTGGCGGCAACCCCACAGTCATCAGCAGGACCAGTCCCAGCCCCGCGACAACGCCCCCCCACAGCAACGCGGCGTTCATCAGTCCGGCCAAGCCTGCCGCGCGCGAGGACCACCAGACGATGGCGGGTGCCGCAACCGCGACGACGAACGCGAGCGGCCAGATCGCGGCCAGTTGGCGCACCTGAATGCCAAGCGTGTCGCGGTGGCTTTCCGGTGCGCGCGAGCCGGGGATAAGATCGGCGCGAAACGCGGCCAGCGCAGCGGCGATTGCCTTTATCGGATTGAAACGGGATCGCATCGAATCTTGGCTAGCGGGTGAACCTTGCCAAACTCCCTGCGGCATGTGGTAAACGCGCGATAAGGATAACGCGTATGGTACGCATCGCGGAAACCTTGGCGACGGCGGCGTGGGCGCATAGAGGGTGCGGGAGATACCAGCACCGAAAGCCGCTTCATGACGACTATCATCCGCCAAGCCGATCTGATCGAGAGCGTCGCCGACGCGCTGCAATTCATCAGTTACTATCACCCGATGGACTATATCCACGCGCTCGGTGCTGCGTATGAGGCCGAGCAAGGCCCCGCCGCGAAGGACGCGATCGCGCAGATCCTGACCAACAGCCGGATGTGCGCCGAGGGGCACCGCCCGATTTGCCAGGACACCGGGATCGTCAACGTCTTCCTCAAATGGGGCATGGACTGTCGGCTCGACGACACCGACCGGCCCTTGCAGGACGTGGTCGATGAGGGCGTGCGCCGCGCCTATCTCAACCCCGACAACAAGCTGCGTGCCTCGGTGCTGGCGGACCCGGCGTTCACCCGGCGCAACACCAAGGACAACACGCCGTGCGTGCTGCACGTGGAAATGGTGCCGGGTGCGAAGGTCTCGGTCGATGTCGCGGCAAAGGGCGGCGGCAGCGAGAACAAGTCGAAGTTCAAAATGATGAATCCGTCGGATTCAATCGTCGACTGGGTGGTCGAGATGCTGCCGCAAATGGGGGCGGGCTGGTGTCCGCCCGGTATGCTCGGGATCGGGATTGGCGGGACGGCGGAGCAGTGCGTGCTGCTGGCCAAGCAAGCGTTGATGGAGCCGATCGACATGGGGCCGCTGAAGGCGCGCGGCGCGAAGACGGATATCGAGGCGTTGCGGATCGAGATTTTCGATCGCGTCAATGCGCTCGGCATCGGCGCGCAAGGCTTGGGCGGGCTGTCGACGATCCTCGATGTAAAGATCAAGGATTCGCCGTGCCACGCGGCGGGCAAGCCGGTCGCGATGATCCCGAATTGTGCCGCCACGCGCCACGCGCATTTCGTGCTCGACGGCTCTGGCCCCGCTTTCCTCGATGCGCCCAAGCTGGACGAGTGGCCCAAGGTCGATTGGCAGCCCGACAGCGCCGCGATCCGCGTCGATCTCGACACGCTGACGCCGGCCGACGTGCAGGGCTGGAAGCAAGGCGACCGGCTGTTGCTCAGCGGCAAGATGCTGACCGGCCGCGATGCCGCGCATAAGCGCATCAAGGACATGCTCGATGCGGGCGAGCCGCTGCCGGTCGATTTTGCCGGCCGCGTGATTTATTACGTCGGCCCGGTCGACCCGGTCGGCGATGAGGTTGTGGGACCAGCGGGACCGACGACGGCGACGCGGATGGATTCGTTCACGCGGATGATGCTGGGCCAAGGCTTGCTCGCGATGGTCGGCAAGGCCGAGCGCGGGCCCGATGCGACCAAGGCAATCGCCGAGGGCAAATCGGCCTATCTGATGGCGGTCGGCGGGGCGGCGTATCTGGTCGCGCGCGCGATCAAGGGATCGAAGGTCGTCGGCTTTGCCGATCTCGGCATGGAGGCGATCTACGAATTCGACGTGGTCGATTTCCCGGTGACGGTGGCGGTCGATTCATCGGGTGCCAACGTCCACCAGCTCGCGCCGCTGGTGTGGAAGGAAAAGATCGCGCGCGAGGGGTTGCTGGCGGGCGTATGATCGCCGCGGGCCTTCGCTATTTCGCGATCGTCTTTGCCGTGGCGTTTGCATTGGGCACGATCAGGACATTGTGGCTGACGGCTGCGGTCGGCGCGACGATGGCGGTGGTGATCGAAGTGCCGCTGATCCTGGTCGTCAGCTTCGTCGCAGCCCGCGCGATTGTGGTCCGTGACCGGGACCTGACGCGCGGACGCGCGCTGGGGATCGGGGCGATCGCCTTTGCCCTGCTGATGCTTGCCGAAAGCTCGCTGTCGCTGCTGGTGTTCGGGACGAGCCTTGCCAGCTGGTTCGAGGCGCAGATGCATCTTCCGGGCGCGATCGGGCTGCTGGGGCAGCTGCTCTTCGCGCTCATGCCGCTAATCGCGCGCAACAGGGTCGCGGCGGCGCGCGCGCTGCCGTAGCGGGGGCCGTAGCGGGGGCCGCAGCGCGGGGTTGGGGCGGCGCGCGCGCGATGCTACATGCGGCGCCGGGGAGAATCGGCGTGGCGCTTGAGGGGGGATTGCGGGCCTACGAAGCATCGCTCGACCGTGCCGGGCTGGCACTCGGCGCGGGGGGGCTGGTGGGCGGCGCCTTCGCAGCCGTCCTAGTGGGCGTCGGCAGCGGGATCGCCGTGGTCGGACTGATCGTCGGTTTTGTAATCGGCGTGCTGATCACGATGATGGCCGCGATCGCGATCGGCGGGCCGGTCTGGATCCTATGCCATGCGCTGGAGTTGCGCGGGCCGGGTACGGCCGTCGCGGTCGGGGCATTGGCCGGGTTCGCACTCTTCCTCGGCGGGCAGACCTATGGCTTTGGCCTGTTCGACATGCCGGTCACCGACCCGCAGACGCTGCTGTTCCGCTGGATGAGCGCCGTCGCCACAAGCCTGGTCCTCGCGCTGGTGTCGGCGCTGATCGGCTGGACGATGTGGCGCGTGGCGTATCGACGGGTCGGTTAGGCGTCAGGGCTTCAGTCCCGCCTCCGGCACGCTCGGGTGGCCGGGGGGCAGATCGGGCGGGGTGATGTCGCCCGGCTTGCAATCGCCGCTCCGGCTGGCGCGCACGCGCATCTCCATCGTGCCTTGCGCCTTTCCGGCGGCGTCGGTCCCGACCATCGTCATCGTGATGTCCTGCGCGGTGGGGGCGTTGCTGCCCCGCGCGGTCAGCTTCATCGATCCGCCGTCGGCTTGCTTGCACACCGCATCGAACCCGATCGTCACGCCGGTCGCGTCGCGATTGCTGAAAGTGCAGTTCTGCCCGCGCGAGCCCATCTGCTCGAGGTTCTTGCCGAGATCCTCTGGCTCCACCGCGGCCGGAGTGACGCAGACCGACATCGCCGCCATCGCATCGAACATCTTCTGCATTTGTACCTGTGTCTGGGGCGTCGCGCCTTTGCCCTCAAGCTTCAGAATCTCGACCTTTTGCGACCAGCTGCCGGGTTGGCGCTTGATCTGCGCCTCCGGCCCGCAGGCGACGGCCAGAAGGGGGAGGGCGAGGATGGCGATGTGGCGAAGGGACATGGCGGGAAACTCTCCGGGTGGCGCGGCGCTGAGGGGGCGACGGGCCTGTTGGAGGTGATCCTCCCAAGATTGGCGCGCTATAGCAATCTCCGATTGGAGCGGGTGGGCGGTCGACTTGCGGAATATTAATCTGTTCTTGTAATGTTCTCATCTTTCTGGTAGCGTTCCTTACTCTTTGAGCAGGGGAGTCGGCATGTCAGAGGGGCTTCAGCGCGGATCGCGCGACACCGCGTTTGCGATCTATTTGCGAACGGGAAAGCGGGTCACGATCCCGCCGATCGAACTCAAGTTTAATCCGTATCACGATCCGAGAAACGGGCGCTTTACGTTTGCACCGGGAGGTAGCGTGGGCAACGCGGCGGCGCCTAGAAATGCCCGCGCAACCCCCGGGAAAGCGCCGCCTAAGCCCGTGAAGTGGGATGGCGATTCCTTTACGGGCGGTGGCGGCGGCTCCGGCGATGGTGGCGGCGCGAGCGGCGACGGCTATTGGCTCAACCCAAAAGAGGTTGCCGACTTCAAGCGAAAGCATCCCAGGATGGAGCCCGTGGTCGTGGAACCCGGCGACACGATAAATTCTGTGGCGCGGGCTCATCACCTAACCGCAGCGGAACTGGCATCGGCCAACAGGATGTCGGTGGATGCGAAGCTAAGGCCGGGTGACGTTTTGGCGATCCCATCCCCGAAATCACGCGCGCCGAAGGCTGCTCCAGCGCCGGATTTGACCGCGCTGGTTACCGGTGTGGCAGCAACGCGAGACCCGTATCGGCACCAAATTCGCAATGGATATGATTACGCGATTGATGACGGCAACAGGATGCGGCGGGTAAAGGGGGAGCTATCCAATGCAGCAGCAAAAAGGTCGCGCCGCAATCAGGCGGCGGCTGGCGGGACGGATCGTTTGCCTAGCGATGATGGTGGCCATTATATTGCCGCTCGCTTCAATGGGCCACGCGACGCGTTCAACCATTTCGCCCAGGACTCGAATTTCAACCGGGGAGCTTATCGCCAGCTCGAAGAGCGCTGGGCGAGGGCGCAACGTGCTGGACATCGCATTTACGTCGATATCGTCCCCGAGTATCGCGGCGCGTCGAAGCGACCGTATGCGATTGAAGTCACTTGGTATGACAACGGTAAGCGACGCTTTAGGGCGTTCTCGAACAGCAAAAAGGGCCAATAGTATGGCGGACAAATTCGATAAGCTCGGCCCGATCTTCGATGAAATCGGCCATGAATTGGGTCGAATTGTGGGCGGAGATCCCGACAAGACATATCTCTACGCCGAGCTACAGGAGGGTGTCGTCGGCGCGGGCGTTTTCAAGGATGAGGGGAACAGCGTCCGCTATTTTGATCCAAGTCGCCCGTTGATCGATCTTCTCATCGAAGCATGGGAGGTCGAAGAGCCGGGCAAGCGCTGGGAAGTAATCGAGTATGCGGTGGTCGGCAAGGAATTCGACGCGGTATTCAAATTTCCAGAGGAATTGAATCCAGATGAATATGAGGATGAGCGACGCGATGTGGCGTTGCACGCGCGCTATGGCGACAAGCCTGTGATCTATCCGCCGATGCCGGAGCACTGACAGCCACGCCTCGGTTGGCTATCGCGCACACCCTCTGGAACAAACCCGGTCCGGTCGCCATATTACCCGCATGGCCATCCAGATTCGCACCTCGCTCGACGAACCCGAGACCGGGCAGAGCTTTGTCCCGCACCGCCCGGCACGTCCCCCCAAGGCGGAAGGGGGAAAGCCGTTCAAGATCGTGTCGGAATACACGCCGGCGGGCGACCAGCCGACCGCGATTGCCGAACTCGTCGCGCAGACTGAGGCGGGCGAGCGCGATCAAGTGCTGCTCGGCGTGACCGGATCGGGCAAGACCTTCACGATGGCCAAGGTGATCGAGGCGGTGCAGCGGCCCGCGTTGATCCTGGCGCCGAACAAGATTCTCGCGGCGCAATTATATGGCGAGATGAAGTCGTTCTTCCCCGATAATGCGGTCGAATATTTCGTCAGCTATTACGATTACTATCAGCCCGAAGCCTATGTCGCGCGGTCGGATACGTACATCGAGAAGGAAAGCTCGACCAACGAGGCGATCGACCGGATGCGGCATTCCGCGACGCGCTCGCTGTTGGAGCGCGACGATGTGATCATCGTAGCATCGGTGTCGTGCCTGTACGGCATCGGATCGGTCGAGACCTATTCGGCGATGATCTTCGATCTGAAAAAGGGCCAGGTCGTCGATCAGCGGGAGATCGTGCGCAAGCTCGTCGCGTTGCAATACAAGCGCAACGACGCCGCGTTCCAGCGCGGCAATTTCCGCGTGCGCGGCGATGCGCTGGAAATTTTCCCGTCGCATTATGATGACACGGCGTGGCGCGTGTCGTTCTTCGGCGATGATATTGAGGAGATCGTCGAGTTCGATCCGCTCACCGGCAAGAAGATCGCCAGTCTCAATTCGATCCGCATCTATGCGAACAGCCATTACGTCACGCCGGGGCCGACGCTGAAACAGGCGATGGAGGCGATCAAGTTCGAGTTGGCCGAGCGGCTCAAGGAGTTGATCCCCGAAGGCAAATTGCTCGAGGCGCAACGGCTCGAGCAGCGCACCAATTTCGATTTGGAGATGATCGCCGCGACGGGCAGTTGCGCGGGGATCGAGAATTACTCGCGCTTCCTCACCGGCCGCATGCCGGGCGAGCCGCCGCCGACTTTGTTCGAATATTTGCCTGAAAATGCGTTGCTGTTCGTCGATGAAAGCCACCAGACGATCGGCCAGATCAACGGCATGTCGCGCGGCGATCACCGGCGGAAACTGACGCTGGCCGAATATGGCTTTCGCTTGCCGAGTGCGATCGACAACCGTCCGCTCAGGTTCAATGAATGGGACGCGATGCGGCCACAGACGACCTATGTCTCGGCAACACCGGGCGCGTGGGAGATGGAGCAGACCGGCGGCGTGTTTGCCGAACAGGTGATCCGCCCGACCGGGCTGATCGACCCGCCGATCGAGATCAAGCCGGTCGAGGAGCAAGTGCAGGATTTGATCGTCGAGGCGCGCAAGACTGCCGAGGCAGGGTATCGCACGCTGGTGACCACGTTGACCAAGCGGATGGCGGAGGATTTGACCGAGTTCATGCACGAAGCGGGGATTCGCGTCCGCTACATGCACAGCGATGTCGAGACGTTGGAGCGCATCGAGTTGATCCGCGATTTGCGGCTTGGTGTGTATGACGTGCTGATCGGCATCAACCTGCTGCGCGAGGGGCTGGATATTCCCGAATGCGGGCTGGTTGCGATCCTGGACGCGGACAAGGAGGGGTTCCTGCGCAGCGAAACCTCGCTGATCCAGACGATCGGCCGCGCCGCGCGCAACGTCGACGGGCGCGTGATCCTCTATGCCGATCGCATCACGGGCTCGATGGAACGCGCGATGAACGAGACCAGCCGTCGCCGCGAGAAGCAGCATTTGTATAACGAGGCGCACGGCATCACGCCAACGACGATCAAGCGCAACATCGGCGACATCATCCAGGACGTGTCGAACCGCGACCAGGTCACGATCGAGATTGATGAGGACCGGCCGCACATGGTTGGCCACAATCTCCGCGCCTATATCGAGGATCTGGAGAAGAAGATGCGCGCCGCGGCGGCGGACCTGGAGTTCGAGACGGCGGGGCGCTTGCGCGACGAGATCCGGCAATTGGAGCAAGAGGAATTGGGGCTGCCGGTCGAACAGCAGAAGCTGCCGATGATGGGGCGGAGCAACGAGGGCAAGCCGGGCACGCGCAAGACGCGGTACGGGAAGAGCCAGAAGATGCGGGCAGGCATGGCCGGGAGTTCGCGGCGGGCGCGGTAACAGTGATGGCGCTAACACGGTCTTTTGCATTTTCGCTGGCCGCCACAGCGGCAATCACGGCCGGTTCGGGTGTCGCGGCAAGCTTGGGTAGTAGTCTGATTACTGCGCCCGATATCTTGCTCTTGGTGGGATTGCCAACATTTGCTCCGCTGGCAATCTTGGCTGCTCGTCCCGTGAGAAAACTAATCCCGTGGATGACGATTTTGACCATCCTCGTTGCAGCCTGGGGCTGGGTAATGTTCGAATATGGCCGCCCATATCAAGGCGGCGGTGTCAATTTCGCTGCGCTCTCCGGCGCGGGGATCTCAATCCTTGCTTGCGTACCTGCCCTTGCATTCGCGGCGTTTTCCGGACGGAGGTCCCAATGATGTCTAAATCACCGCTTATCAAGGACCCAGACTTGCTCGAGAATGAGCATGCTGGGCAGATGCTGGTCACAGAATTTCTCGAACCCCATAAGCTGAGCGTCGAGCAGCTTGCGGTCGCTATCGACGTTGCACCGAAGCGATCGCTGAGATTATCAAGGGCGCGCGCCCGGTCGACGCGGAACTCGATCTGCGTTTCGCGCGCTATTTCGGCATGTCGGAGGACTTTTTCCTGCGGCTGCAAGATCGCTACGAAATCGTCGAAGCCAAGCGTGCGCTGTCCTGGCCGCGCTCGGACTACGCCTGTCGGTGCAAAAGAGCGCCGCCTAACCCGACACCTCACCCCAGCGACAAATCCTCGCCTGCCACATCGTAATATTTCGACACGCGGTCGGCATAGGCCTGGTCGAATTCGGGCGCATTGGCCGCCCAGCTCGGGCCACCTTCCAGCACGCGGCGGTCGATCGTCACGACGTAGGTGTCATTGACCGGATCGAATTGCAGCAGCGAAAAGGGTAGCGGGTAATAGGCCTTGCCCATGCCGAGGAAGCCGCCGATCGTCAGCACTGCGTACAGCGCCTGGCCGGTGCGCTTGTTGACCATCAGCGTGTGGAGCGCGCCGATCTTGTCGCCATCGCGGCTGCGCACAGCCATCGCGTCGGCTTTGTTCGATTGCAGCAGCAATTGGGTGGGTTCGGTCTGGGCCATCGTCTTTCCTCTATGTCGGTGCCGTAACGGGGCGGGGGCGGTGGCGGTTCCTCAATCTTCGCTAATCAGGCTGGTCCGTTTGGTTTCGGGCAGCAGCCAGAAGCACAGCGTCGTGATGGCAAGAATGATCGTGACGTACCAGTAGAAGCCGCTCTCCACATGCGCTTGCTTGAAGCGGAGCGCGACATATTCGGCGGTGCCGCCGAACAACGCATTGCCGAGCGCATAGGGCAGTGCGACGCCGAGCGCGCGGATGTGCGCGGGGAAGAGTTCCGCCTTCACCAACGCACTGATCGAGGTGTAGGCGGCGAGCAGGAGCAGCGGGATCATGATGATGCCGAAGGCCTGCACCGGATCGCGCGCGACCGCGAGCGCGCTGAACACCGGGACCGACACCAACGTGCCGCCCGCGCCGAACAGCAGCAGCATCGGTTTGCGCCCGAACCGATCGGCGAGGCTGCCGAACAGCGGCTGGACGAGCATGAACACGACGAGCGCCGCGGTCATGATGCCGGTCGCGGTCTGGATCGAGAACCCCGCGGTATTGGCGAGGAATTTCTGCATGTAGGTAGTGTAGGCGTAGAAGGCCAAGGAGCCGCCCGCGCTGATGATCGCCACCAGCACGAATTCGCGCGGGTGCGCACGCCACAGCGCCACCGCGCCCGAGGCGGGGCGGTCCTTGGACAGCGCCTCGAACGACGCCGTCTCGGCCAGCCGCCGCCGCAGCAGATAGACGCCGAACGCCAGCGCTGCGCCGAGCAGGAAGGCGATGCGCCAGCCATAGCTTTCCATCTCCCCTTTGGTCAGCAGCGCTTGCAGGAGGAGCGTGACGGCGAGCGAGGTGAGCTGACCGCCGATCAGCGTGACATATTGGAAGCTCGACCAGAAGCCGCGATGCTGGCGTGTCGCCATTTCGGAGAGATAGGTGGCGCTGGCGCCATATTCGCCGCCGACCGACAGCCCCTGGATCATCCGCGCGAGGAGCAGGATGATCGGCGCGGCCAGGCCGATGCTGGCGTAATCCGGCACGAAGGCGATCATCAGCGAGCCGGCGCACATCAGCCCCACTGACACCGCCAGACCCGCCTTGCGCCCGTGGCTGTCGGCGTAGCGGCCCATGATGTACGCGCCGATCGGCCGCATGAAGAAACCGATCGCGAACACCGCCGACGTGCCGAGCAATTGCGCGGTCGCATCGCCCTTGGGAAAGAAGGACGCCGCGAAATAGAGCGAGAGCGAGGTGTAGGCGTACCAGTCATACCATTCGACCAGATTACCGGCCGAGCCGCCGATGATGGCGCGCAGCCGTTTCGCTTCGAGTGCCATCGTCATCCCCCGTCAGGCGCGCACAAGAGGCGAAATCGCGACGAGGCGCAAGATCGCGCAGGTCTATCGGTTGAGTGCAACTGCCCGATGCCGCATACACGCGGCCATGCGCTTTTCCCCTGCCCCGTTTGCCGCGCTTGTCGCGATCCTGTTCGTGTCCGGCTGCGTCAGCGCGCCAAAGGCACCGCGCCCGGTGCCCGGACCCGTTGCCCTGCCGCCTCCCGCGCCGCCAGTGCTGCCCGTGCCGCAGGGGGCGGATTGGCGCGATTGGGCGGTGACGCCCGGCGACTGGGCATATCGCGCCGAGGGGCGGGGTTCGGTTGCCTCATTCGCTGCGCCGGGAGCCACTGCTTTGCTGACGCTGCGCTGCGACCGGGGGGCGGGCGCGGTGTATCTGTCGCGCAGCGGTGCGGTGGCGACACCGCTGACGCTGCGCACGTCGAGCCTTGCGCGGACGGTGACGGTTCAGCCGAGCGGTGCATCGGTTGTTGTCGCGCTGACGGCGCGCGATCCGTTGCTCGATGCGCTGGCGTTCAGCCGCGGGCGCTTCATCGTCGAGCAGCAGGGTGCGCCGACTTTGGTCGTTCCGGCCTGGGCCGAAGTGGGGCGGGTGATCGAGGATTGCCGCGGCTGACCGCGCGTCTCGCGGGAGCTTTGGGCAGGCGAAAGAGAATCGTCGAAACGCCGGAACATTACAAGACTTGTTTCGCAAAATTTTATGATTCAAACATGGCCCGTGCCCAGGCCTGGGCACGTCGTTTTAACTAGCGAAAGGAGGTGATCCGATGTCTCATGGTTCAGCAAAGGGGTCGGTTCGATTGGCTTGGAGGACGCACCTTTAAGCCCTTTGGAATGACGGCGGGGGGTATCCTTCCCCAATCAACGCCGCCGTTTATCGGGGTTTATCGGTTTCGCATGGTCCTCCAGGCCGGAGCTTCCGGCCGCTGACCATGTCAGGAGGTTGCCGGGGTGGCGAGAACGCCCCCCGGCAGCCTCTTTTCATTTGGGGCGAAGGCGCACGCGCCGCCGGTGCCCGCAAGGCCGGCATCGCCCCAAACGGCCGGCGGGTCACGCGCCAGCGAGAACCCGGCCGACGGCTTTGCCGACGGCATGATGGTGTTGGGCACTGACCGCGGGGGTTTTGCGGTAGTATCGATTTGCATCATAGCGTTCGCCCGGTTGCGGACACTCACAAGCCTGTGGCACCATCGTTGAATGAACAGCAAGTTGGTCTTGGAGTATAAGTTCAGTCGCGACGGTGACGCTTTCGGGTGGCTGAAGGCAGAGGTTCACACTCCACGTTTTTCCGGCCGCAACGGTGCGTGGGTTCAGTGGCAGGATGTAGGCGACTTCGCTGCTTCTCTTTCAAAGTTTCCTATCGAAACTGACAGCCCAGCGCTCTGCGAATGGGGCTTTGGCGAGAAAGGGCAATATGCAGAAATTACCAAGGTGAGCATCGCGCCGAAGGCGTTGACCGGGGGGCTTGTCGCTGACGTCTCACTAGCGAACTGGTACGAGCCGACACAGCGATGCAGCACGCGTTTCGATACAGACTATCCCTCCCTTGCTCGGTTTCAGCAGGAGATCGAGCGCATGATGCGGGAACGCGTAGGCAGCGCTGTCCTTCATGGCTCCGCGGATTTTAGCTAACCCCCGATCCCCTCCTTGCTCTCGACAGCATTCTCCACAAAGATGCCCGACACGCGCCGCCAAGAGTGCGTCGATCTTCAAAGGGGTTCCGATCATGCGCACCGTCGTCCTATCGCTGCTGCTCGCCTCCGTGGCCGCTCCGCTCGCGGCGCAGACCGCGCCCGTGGTCGAGGAGAAATCGATCGACCAGTTGCAGGCGATGATGGCGGGTGGGACCTCGTCCGAGGCGATCACGCAGGCCTATCTCGCGCGCATCGCCGCGATGGACCGCACCGGGCCGACGCTGCGCGCGGTGATCGCGGTCAACCCCGATGCGGTGGCCCAGGCGCGCGCGGCTGATGCGCGGCGGAAAAGCGGCAAGCCGCTCGGGCCGCTCGACGGCGTGCCGGTGCTGATCAAGGATAATATCGAAACCAAAGACCCGATCGCGACCACTGCGGGGAGCCTTGCACTCAAGGACAACATCACGCTGCGCGACGCACCGCTCGTCGCCAATCTGCGCGCGCAGGGGGCGGTGATCTTGGGCAAGACCAACCTAAGCGAATGGGCCAATATCCGCTCCTCTAATTCGATCAGCGGATGGAGCGCGGTCGGTGGGCTGGTGCGCAACCCCTATGCGCTCGACCGGACATCGTGCGGATCGTCGAGCGGATCGGGCGCGGCGGTCGCGGCGAGCTTCGCGGCGGTGGCGGTGGGGACCGAGACCGACGGATCGGTCGTCTGCCCGTCGTCGATGAACGGGCTGGTCGGGTTGAAGCCGACGCTCGGTTGGGTCAGCCGTCGCCACGTCGTGCCGATCAGCCATAGTCAGGATACGCCGGGGCCTATGGCGCGCAGCGTTCGCGATGCCGCGATCCTGTTCGCCGGGATGGTCGGGGTCGACCCCGCCGATCCGGCGACGACGCGCCAGCCCAAAGATCGCGCGGCACCGGCGAGCTTCGTTGACGGCCTGAAGAGCGCCTCGCTCAAAGGCGTGCGGGTCGCGGTGCTGCATCCCGACATGCCCGCGATGCTGAAGGCGCAGTATGAAGCCGCGCTCGGCGTGATGAAGGCGCAGGGCGCGGTGCTGGTGGATGTCGAACAGCCCAAGCTCGACGGAATCGGCGCGGCCGAGGGACAAGTGCTGCATGTCGAATTGAAGGCCGATCTCAACGCTTATCTCGCCACCACACCCAAGGCGGTGACCGCGCGGACGCTCGCGCAGGTGATCGCCTTCAACGACGCGAACAAGGCGACCGAAATGCCGTTCTTCGAACAGGAGACTTTCCTCGAAGCCGAAAAGACCGATGGCCTCGCCAATCCGGAATATCTGGGCGCACGCGCGAAATCGCTGCGGCTGGCGGGAAAGGAGGGGATCGACGCGATGCTCGCCAAGGCGAATGCCACGATCCTGGTCGAGCCGACGTACGGCATGCCGTGGCTGTCCGACACGGTGTATGGCGATCAATTCAGCGGCCCCTCGGCGAGCGAGTTGCCGGCCGTCGCGGGCTACCCGCATTTGACCGTGCCGATGGGGCTGGTCCGCGGCGTGCCGGTCGGCCTGTCTTTCATTGCGACGGCGTGGGAGGATCGCGCGGTGCTCAACGCGGGCTATGTCTATGAGCAAGCGGCGAAGGCGCGGGTTGCGCCGCGCTATGCCGCGACCAACGATGCCGGGCCGGGGTTGGCGGGGGCAAGGTAATCGTCACCCCGGCCCTGTGCCGGGGTCCACCGTGCCGCACGCGCACCGCTCGAATTTCAGGCTATATGTTCGTCGAGAGGTGGACCCCGGCACAAAGGCCGGGGTGACGGGGTGTGTTATCGCTCCAACAATTCCTGCCGGACGTGGATCGCGGAGAGCGAGATGCGCACCTCGATCAGGAAGCAGACAAGCGAGGCGATCAGCAAGCCCATCGCCAGGATGAACGATAGTGCGACGACGGTCCCGATGTGGAGCTGTACCAGCTCCGCGATGAACAGGAGCGCGACGACGAGGCACGTCATCACCGCGCTCGACGTGGCGAGCACCAGCGAGCGGTTGATCACCGACATGCGCCGGTCGAGCAGGCGCAGTTCCCAGACATGGCGATCATGTTCGGGGCCGCTCGACAAAGGATGCAGATCCTCCAACGCGCGGGCGCGATCGACGACGCGCGCCAGGCGCCCGACCAGCACGTTGAGCAACGCGCCGATCCCCGCCAGCATGAAGACGGGCGAGAGCGAAAGCTGAATCGTCTGCGCGATCGTGGAGACGGCGGGGAAGGTGTACATCCCCACCTTTTGCGGTGGCGCGCCGCGCGACGCAAGCGACCCCTCCATAGAATGGTAACCTCCGCGCGTTAAACCCCGTGCGACATGACTAAGCCGATGTTCCTTGCCGACTTTATGCGCCTGCCCTCGCTGACGCGTGCGGTTGTGCTCGACGGGTTGGCGGGCGCGATCGACACCGTTGCCGAGGGGGCTGCACCGGGCCATGCATTCCTGCGCTTTGGGTGGTTCGCGGCGGCGCTGGCGGCTTACGGTGGCGCGGCGCGGACCATCGTGGTCGAGGAGGATGGCATGCCGGTCGTCGCCTTGCCGTTCGTAAGCGTTGGGCCGGCGGCGGCTGGGGTGGCGACGGTACCGGGCAGTTACTGGCCGTTCCGTAGCTTTCCGATGCACCGCGACGCCGGCCCGCGCGCGATTGATGCGCTGCTGACTGTGCTCGCAGGGTCGGTCATGGCACTGCGGATCGGGCCGGTGTACGATAAGGATCAGGCGGTGGCGCCGTTGCTGGCGCGCGCACGGGCGAAGGGCTGGGCGGTGCTCGACCGCTTCGTCGCCGACAGTTTCGTGTTCGACCTGCAGCAGCCCGATTGGCCGCGCGGATCGAGCTTGCGCAAGAACCGCTTCCACGAAAAGCATCTGGCCGATCACGGCGCGCTCGACTGGCGTTTTCCGGGCGGAGCGGAATGGGCAGCGACGTTCGCTGCGATGGCGGCGGTCGAACAGAAAAGCTGGATCGCCGCGCGCACCGATGGCCGCGACGCGAAGTTCACCGATGCGGGCCATGGTGCCTTCTGGCGTGACGTCGCGCGTGATCCGGTGCTGGCGCGGATGCTGTCGGCCGCGATGCTGACGGTAGACGGGCAGCCTGCGGCTTTCTCGTTCGACCTCGATTGCGGTGCCACAAAATATGCCATCGCCAACAGTTACGATCCGGCGTTCGCCAAGCATTCGCCGGGCAAGCTGCTTTACTATCGCAACCTCATTCGTGCGCGCGACGCCGGGATCGCGACGGTCGATTGGGGGGCGGGGGACAGCGGCTATAAGCAGACGATCGGCGCGATGCAGGGGCCGGTGCTGCGCGACTGGTTGCTGGTGCGCCCGGGCCTGCCCGCGCTCGTCGGGCAAATGCTGAAAGGGTGGTGGGGCGCGAGCGGCAATCCCGGTTGAGGCCGAAACCGCTCCCAAGCGTTGATGCCGCCATGGATGAGATCGAACGCGTACGCATCGCCATGGAAGCCGCCGCCGAGGCGCTCGATTTCGAGCAGGCGCGGCGCTTGCGCGACCAGCTCTCGCTGTTGCGCAGCGGTGCGAGCCTCGCCGACGCCGAAGCCGCCGACACTGCCGACCTGATGCGCCAGCAGCCCGGCGCGATGGGACTGGGCAGCAGCCAGCAACGCATGACGCCCCCACCCGGGTGGCAAAAACCGAAAAAGCCCGACCCGATGACCCGCGCCACCGGACGACGTCAGACGCGCACGTAGCGGAAGTACCAGACCTCGCGCCCCTGCCGCCGCGCTTTGCGTTCGTAGCGCGTTTCGGGCCAGTCCTCGGGGCGCGTCAGGAAATCCGCCGGCGCCTGCGCCGTCCACACGAAATCGCGGCGCTGGTTCATGATCATCATCGACCAGCGGCAATAGGTCGGGTCATCCGTGCCGAGCCGGAATTCTGCACCCGGCTTCAGCTTCGCGGCGATCAGGTCGAGCGGGCCGTGATTGACCATGCGGCGCTTGGCATGGCGCGCTTTGCGCCACGGATCGGGGTGGAGCAGGTACACGCGCGACAGCGACGCATCGGGCAAGCGTTCAAGCACGTCGAGCGCATCGCCCATGTGCAGCCGGACATTGTCGAGCGCTTCGTCGCGGACATGGCTGAGCGCGCCAACGACGCCGTTGAGGAACGGCTCGCACCCGATGAAGCCGGTAGCGCGCCGCGCGGCGGCTTGCCCCGCCAGATGCTCGCCCGCGCCGAAGCCGATTTCGACCTCGAGCGGGCGATCCGCCCCGAACAGCGTCGTGGCATCGATCGGCCCGGTGTCGGGCACGCTGATCTCGGGCAGCAATTGCTCGACAAGATCGGCCTGGCCGAGGCGCAACTTATGCCCTTGGCGGCGGCCATAGAGGCGGCGGGTGGTCATCGGATCGGTCATCGGGGTGGCCTTAGCGGGCGGCGCCGGTTGAGCAAAGCGCCGATGCCTGCGAAGGAGCACGCTTGCTACTTGCCCTTGGCCCGATCGAGCAACTGGATGCGGCTTCCCGCGACCGACCAGATTCGGTCATTCTGGACCATCATGACATAGACCGGGATGTGCGCAGTCAGCGATGAAAAGACATGGATTTCCGTCGGTGTCGGGTCGAGGAGGTGCGAGATCGTCAGCGCTTCCGGGGTGCCCTCCCCTTGTTCGCGCAACGGAAACAGAGCGCAGCTTTTCGCAAAGCTGCGCACCGGCCCGGCCTTGCCGTCCGCCGACACCTCGATGAGGAAATGTCCGCCGAACGGGATCGTGTCATTATCGGGCTGCGGCGTCAGGAAATAGACCAAAATCGAACCGCTCGGCACTTTGGGCGGCAGGATGACGGTATTGAACGGCTTATCGATGCAGCGTTTCTGCCCGCTCGCGACGAGCGCGGCCATTGCGGTGTCGCGTGCCGCGATCATCCGTTTGCGCGCCGGACTGATCTTCGTGTCGTCGCCGGGTCCGAGCAGCTTGCTCGAGACGAGCTTGTTGTCTCTGAAATCGGCGACGTAGATCGCGTGGGGGTCGGCGCGATTCTTGTCGACGAACACCAGTTGCGGAGTCGCCGCGTTGCCGTCAACGATCCATCCGCCGGCTTTCGCCGAGAGGTCAGCGATCTTCGCGCGCAGATCGTCGGTGCCGTGCCACGCGGCTTGGTCATAGGCATAGATCAGCGTGCCACGCTCGCGCGCCTGATCGATTGCCTGCTGGTCCACCGCCGTCACTTGGCCCGGATCAGCCAGCGCGGGTGCGGCGATCAGCAGCGTCAATGCCGCAAACACTTTGGAAAAACGCATGAAAAAGCCTCTCGCCACCGGCGTGACGAGAGGCTGCTTCATTATCGGTTGCTCTGCAACAGGTTACGCAGCCACCGCTGCCTTCAGCGCGTCGACCAGATCGGTCTTTTCCCAGGTGAAGCCGTCGGCATCGGGCTCGCGACCGAAATGGCCGTAGGCGGCGGTGCGCTTGTAGATCGGGGCGTTGAGCTTGAGATGCTCGCGAATGCCTTTGGGGGTCAGGCGAACGAGCTTGGGCAGCACTTCCTCGATCTTGGCTTCGCTGACCGATCCGGTGCCGTGCAGATCGACATAGAGCGACAGCGGCTCGGCAATGCCGATCGCATAGCTGAGCTGGATCGTGCAGCGGCGCGCCAGACCAGCGGCGACAACGTTCTTCGCCATATAGCGGCTGACATAGGCGGCCGAGCGGTCGACCTTGGTCGGATCCTTGCCGCTGAACGCGCCGCCGCCATGCGGGGCAGCACCGCCGTAGGTGTCGACGATGATCTTGCGGCCGGTCACGCCCGCATCGCCGTCCGGCCCGCCGATTTCAAAGGCACCCGTCGGGTTGATGTAGATCGCGGTGTCGTCCGAGATGAAGCCCTCGGGCAGCACGTCGTGCAGCACGCCGCTGACGTACTTGTGCAGTTCGTCGTACAGCGCCGGGTTGGCATTGTCGCCCTGCAGGCAATAGCCCGCCGCGTGCTGGGTCGAGACGACCAGAGCGGTCGCGCGGACCGGCTTTTCGTCCTTATATTCCAGCGTGACCTGGCTCTTCGCGTCGGGCTCTAGGAACGGAGCCGCGCCCGAATGGCGATCGGCGGCCATCCGCTCGAGGATTTTGTGGCTGTAATAGAGCGTCGCGGGCATCAGGCCCGGCGTCTCGTCGGTGGCGTAGCCGAACATGATGCCTTGGTCGCCAGCGCCTTCATCCTTGTTCGCGCCTTCGTCCACGCCCATCGCGATTTCCGCCGACTGGCCGTGGAGGTTGTTGTGAAACGCGAAGGTTTCCCAGTGGAAGCCCGACTGCTCATAGCCGATCTCGCGCACGGTGTTGCGGACCGCCGCTTCGATCTCGGCGAGCGCGCCGTCGGCCCATTGGCCATTCTCATACACGCCCTTGCAGCGGATTTCGCCGGCGAGCACGACCAGATTGGTGGTGGTCAGCGTTTCGCACGCGATGCGCGCATAAGGGTCCTTGCTCAGGAACAGATCGACGACGGTGTCGCTAATCTGGTCGGCGACCTTGTCTGGATGGCCTTCGGAGACCGATTCGGAGGTGAAGAGAAAACTGGAACGCATGTGATGGGATCCTCAATGGTTGAGGAGAGCTTTGGCCGTTGCCATGCCTGATATAAAGCTTTCCTTATATGCGCCCTATCGCGCGAACCGCCGGAACGCAATCGCGGACAATACCAGTATCAGCGCCACAAGAAATGCCATCAGGTTGCCGACACGCGCGAACAGCGTGGGTGCGGCGGCGGGCGGGATGGGCAGTTCGATCGCGCCGGCTTTCTCCGCCGGGACCTGTGCGAGCACGCGGCCCTGCGCGTCGATGATCGCGGAAATGCCGGTCGGTGTTGCGCGGATCACGGGCAACCCCTCCTCGATCGCGCGCATCCGCGCTTGGGCGAGATGCTCGGCGAGCCCCCATGGGCCATACCAACTGTCGTTCGAGGGGTGGAAGATGAAGGCGGGGCGGTGCGCCGGGTCGACGACTGCGCCCGAGAAGATGATTTCGTAGCAAATCTGGAACCCGACCGCGCCGAACGGTGGCAGCGATAGCGTGGCCGGGCCTTTGCCGGCGGCGAAGTCGAACTCGCCGGGCACGAGCCGCGACAGGCCGATCGCCGACATCAGCGGGCGCGCGGGCAGATATTCGCCCCACGGCACGAGATGCGCCTTGTCGTAGCGGTCGCGAATGGCGCCTTTCGAATCAAAGATGAAGATGGAGTTGGTCGCGGCGCTGACATTGCCCGCCGCGTCGAATTTCAGCGCATTGCCGCCGGTTAGCACGATGTCGTTCGGGCCGAGCAACGCAGCGATCCGCGCGCGCGTGACGGCGGGAGCGCCTTTCCAATAATAGGCCGGCGGGTAGCCGTATTCGGGCAGGAAGCGCAACGCGCCCTCGGGCCAGACGATCAGGCGCGGGGCGGGGCCGGGGGTGCCGCTGAGCTTGGCGAGGGCTGTGAGGTTGGCCTCGGCATAATCCTCGCGCGGGCGCTGTTCCTGGTCGAGATTGGGTTGCACGACGCGGATGCGGGGGGCGTTGGCTTCGGCTGACTTGACCAGGGTTGGAGCGCCGCCCCAAGATAGGATCGTTAAACAACCGATCAGAAACAGAAAAGTCGTTGGAACGCGACCCCAACGAAGCCCTTCATCTTTGAGGGCCATTAACAAGATGCCCGCGAGCAGCACCGTCATCCCTGAAAGGGCATAGGTCCCGACATACATAGCAAGCGTCGAGATCGGATATACTGGCAGCCATACCTCCGACAGCGGGTTCCACGGATAGCCGGTCAGCATCGTACCGCGCAGATATTCGGTGGATATCCACGCCGCCGCGAAGATCAGCACGAATGCCGTATCGGGCCGCGCGCGCCGGAAGCGCCAGGCGACCGCGCCGGCCGCCATCGGAAAGATCGCCAGATAGACCGACAGCAATACCGGCGCGACGATCCCGAGCGCCTGCGGCATCGCGTCCTGAAAGGTGAAGGCCTTGGCGATCCAGTAATTGCCGACCGTGAAATGCGCGAGCCCGAACAGCCACCCGCGCCACAGCACCGCCTTCAGGCTCGGCGCGGAATGAGTAAGCCACATCCACGCGGCGAAGCACGCGAGCGTGACGGGCCACCACCCGAGCGGCGCGAATCCCGTTGCGGCGATTCCACCGAGCAGGAGCGAGAAGAGGGCGGGGCGGGCGGTCATGCGGTGAGCTATCGCTTGCACTGTGGCATTCGGCAACTCCAAGGTTCGCGCCTCCCCGGCGAAGGCCGGGGCCCAGTCGAGAAACAGGCGATATCTGGGCGCGCTGTTCGTTACATCCGCCTGCGCAACTGGGCCCCGGCCTTCGCCGGGGTGGAATGCGTTGGTAGGTGACGACGAAAGACGACCGAGTTAAACCGCCGCAATGACCCGCCCCTTCCACCTCGCTTTCCCCGTTCACGATCTCGCCGCTGCGCGCGCTTTCTATGGCGGGACGCTCGGCTGCACCGAGGGGCGCAGCGCCGATGCGTGGATCGATTTCGATCTGTTCGGCCATCAGATCGTCGCGCATCTCGATCCTGCGGCGAAACCTGTGGCAGTCTCCAACCCGGTCGACGGGCATGACGTTCCGGTGCCGCATTTCGGCGTCGTGCTGACCATGCCCGATTGGCAGGCGCTCGCCGATCGCCTCACCGCAGCGGGCACGCGCTTCGGCATTGCGCCGCACATCCGCTTCGTCGGCCAACCCGGCGAACAGGCGACGATGTTCTTTTGCGATCCATCCGGCAACGCGCTGGAGTTTAAGGCGTTCAAGGACGACGCGATGTTGTTCGCCACCTGAAGGATAAACGATTGAGCGACCCGATCACCCTCGACATCCCCCACAAACTCGGCCTCGACGCCGCCAAGGCGCGCATCGGCGGCGGCATCGGCAAGCTCGCCGAGATGTTTCCCGGCGGCGCGGCGGTCGATCATCGCTGGGAGGGCGACACGATGCACTTCACCGTCGCCGCCATGGGGCAGCGCGTCGCCAGTCGGTTGACCGTGAGCGCGGCCAAGGTTCATGCCGAAGTCGACTTGCCGCCGTTCCTCGCGCTGTTCGCCGACAAGATCCGCGCGAAGCTCGCGAAGGAAGCGCCGAAGATGCTGGAGTAAACCCCGCCCGTTCGCCCTGAGCTTGTCGAAGGGCCGGTTGCCACAGGCGACACCTTCGCTTGTGGCACGCGGTGCTTCGACAAGCTCAGCACGAACGGACTACCTTTACTTCGCGCTCACCCGCCAGATCGTATTCCCGACATCGTCCGCCACCAGCAGCGCGCCGGTCGCATCGGTAATGACGCCGACCGGGCGGCCTTGCGCTTCGCCCTTGGCGTTTAGGAAGCCGGTCAGAACATCAACCGGCTTGGTCCCCTTCACCGGGAAACCCCGGTCGCCGAACGGTACGTACGCGACCTTATAGCCCGACACCGGCACGCGGTTCCACGACCCATGCTCGCCGACGAAGGCGCCGTTGGCGAAGTTCGGTCCGAGCTTTGCGTCATTCGCAAACGTCAGTCCGAGCGCCGCGACGTGGGGACCCATCGCAAAGTCGGGCCGCTTCGAATATTCCTGCAGCGCGGGATTTTCGGGCTCGACGCGGAAATCCTGATGCCCGCCCCAATAATACCAGGGCCAGCCGAAATGGTCGCCGATCCCGACGCGCGTGATGTAATCGGGCACGATGTCCGACCCGAGCATGTCGCGCTCGTTCACCGCGACCCACAAAGCGCCCGATTTCGGTTCGAACGCCATGCCCTGCGGGTTGCGCAATCCCGCGCCATAGACGCGGAAGGTCTTGGCCTTCACATCGACCTGCAGGATGTTGGCGCGGAATTTCTCCGCCTTCATGCCCTTTTCGGCGATGTTGGTGGCCGATCCGACACCGACATACAGATATTGCCCGCCCGGATCGGCCAGCAGCGTGCGCGCCCAATGATTGCCGCCGCCGTTCAGCGCGATGACCTTTTCCGGTTTGGCGTCGATCTTGGTCTGGCCGGGCGTGAAGGGAAAGCGCAGTAGCGCATCGGTGTCGGCGATGTAAAGATAGCCGCCCATCAGCGCCATGCCGGTTGGCGAATTCAACCCGCCGATCAGCACTGTCTTAGCCTCGGCCACGCCGTCGCCATTGGTATCGCGCAGCAACGTGATGCGGTTGGGCGAGGCGACGCCAGCGCCGCCCTTCTTCATCAGATAGCCCATCACCATGCCTTCGATGCCCTTGGCGTCGCGCGGCGGCGAATTGGTCTCGGCAACCAGAATGTCGCCATTGGGCAAGCGGTAGAGCCAGCGCGGATGTTCGAGCCCGCTGGCGAACGCTGCAACTTTCAGCCCGGCGGCGGCGACCGGCGTCGCTCCATTCTTCCAGCCGATCGCATCGGCGACCGCGACCGTCGGGATCGTCTGCGCGCGCGCCGGCGAAATCTTGGGCCGCTCGCCCTGCACCGCGGTGATCGGCAAGCGCGCCGGATCGGGCTGCAACGCCCACCACACGGCACCGCCGCCCAGGACGACCGCAATCGCCAGGATGATGAGGATATGTTTGCGCATTGGGATCAGTCGCCTTCGGGCTCTGGCTTTGGGGGGTGCAGCCGCAGGCTCAGCACACGGCGGGTGTTGGCCGCGACGATCTCGAGCGTCCAGCCGCTATCGTGGACGATGCACTCGCCGACTTGCGGAACATGGCCCGCCAGCACGGCGGCGAGGCCACCGATCGTGTCGATATCGCCATCGACTTCGGCCAGGCGCGGATCGATGATCTCGCCGACATCCTCAAGCTCGGCGCGCGCATCCGCCGCCCACGCCCCGCCGTCGAGCGGGTTGAGCAACGCGGTGGTCGCGGCGTCATGCTCGTCCTCGATGTCGCCGACGATCTCCTCGATCAGGTCCTCGATCGTGACGAGGCCCTCGGTCCCGAAATATTCGTCGAGCACGATCGCCAGATGGACGCGCTTGGTCCGCATATCGGCGAGCAGATCGAGCGCGCCGCGCGACATCGGCACGTACAGCGGCTCGCGGATCAGGCTCGACCAATCGTCGGGGTAGGGGGCATCGGTCGCGATGATCTTGAACACGTCGCGCAAGTGAATCATGCCGATGATCGTATCGAGCTCGCCGCGATAGACCGGCAGGCGGCTGTGCGTCGCGCCGGCGAAGATCTTCACCAGATCGGCAAAGCTGGTGCGTTCCTCGACCGCGACGATATCGGCCCGCGGCACGCCGACGTCACCCGCGTCACGCTCGCCGAAATGGAGCAGATTGCGCACCATCGTGCGCTCGAGCGGGGAAAGGTCGCCCTTATTGTCGGGCGCGGGGTCGTCCTCATGCGCGTCGATCGCGTCTTCGAGCGTGGCGCGGAGCGAATCATCCTGCGCGCCGCCCGAAATCCAGCTGCGGAAACTGCGCCAGATGCTGGTTTCACTGTGCTGGGCACCGCCAAGATGGCTGGCGGTGCCGCTGGTACTGTGTCCTTCGGACATGGCGGGCGTTCAATCCTCTTCGAGCAAATACGGGTCGGCCAGACCGAGGGCGGCAAGGGCGTCGATCTCGATCGCCTCCATCGCCTCGGCTTCCATCCCGACCATATGATCATACCCTAGCAAATGCAGCGTGCCATGCACGATCAAATGCGTGGCGTGATCGTGCAGCGTGATGCCTTTCTCTGCCGCCTCGCGCGCGCAGGTCTCGAACGCGAGTACGATGTCGCCGAGCAGCACTTCGCCATCGTCGCTATTCTGGCCGATCGTGTCGAGCAGATCGGCCTGCACCATCGGGAAGGACAGCACGTTGGTCGGCTTGTCCTTCTGCCGATATTGCGCGTTGAGCGTCTGCACTTCGGCATCGTCGGTCAGCCGGATCGAGATTTCGACCGAGGCCGGGCCGGTGGCGAGTTCGCCGTGCGGGGTGCGGCTGATCGCGGCGGTCGCGGCGCGGGTGGCGAGGGTGTCCCAGTCGTGAGGGGGCCAGATGTCTTCTTGGCTGAGTTCGACGAGGATCATGCTAGGTCCGTTTCCGCAAAGTCATTGCCCTTGTACAGCAACTGAGCACGGTTCGCCTTGGCGCACGCATAAGCAAAGCAATCGCCCATGTTGAGCTTGGCGGGATGACCGGTGCCCTTGCCATAACGGTGATAGGCCTCGATCGCGGTGCGGCTTTCGGTCTGGCCGATCGGGACCAGCCGGACGGCGAAGTCGCTGACGAACGAATCCACCTCGGCGAGAATATTGACGATCGGAACCGTCCTCTTCACGGCGATCGCGCGGGCCGCCTCCCACAGCGAAATGGCCGAGCACAGGACTTCGTCGGCCTCGCCAAAGCGCTGCTCTATGGCAGGCGCATCGGGTTCGTCGGTCATAATCGCGACCATCGCAGAGGCGTCGAGGAACGCGATCAATCTTCATCCTCGTCGTTTAGCGAATCGTAGAACGCTTTGTCGGCTTCGAGCCCGGTCGGTTCGCCCAGCGGATGCGCAGCGCGCCACGCGGCAAAGCGCTCGTGAACGCTCTGGCTCCGCTCCGCTTCGAGCGCCCGTTTGCGATGCACCAGTGCGTCATGGACCGCAGCAGTCTTGCTGCTGCCGAGCAAGGCGGCAACTTCGCGCGCGAGATCTGCAGTATCGTGATTCTTGATGTAGAGCGACGCCATTGGAGCCTCCGGGATATCCTAAAATGTATCGAAGGATATCCCTGCCGTCAATCGGACTTCCCCTCATACGCCTCCACGATGCGCCCGACAATCGGATGGCGCACGACGTCGCCCGAGCCGAACCGGCAGATCGACAGGCCTTCGACGCCCTCCAGCCGCCCGACTGCATCGTTTAACCCGGACGCATTCATGCCGCCCGGAAGGTCGGTCTGCTTGGGGTCACCGCACACCACCATCCGGCTGTTCTCGCCGAAGCGGGTGAGGAACATCTTCATCTGGGCGGGCGTGGTGTTTTGCGCCTCGTCTAGGATGATGAACGCGTCCGCCAGCGTACGGCCGCGCATGAAGGCGATCGGCGCGATCTCGATTTCGCCGCTGGCGATGCGGCGCTCGACCTGTTCAGCCGGCAGGCAATCGTTGAGCGCGTCGTAGAGCGGCCGCAGATACGGATCGACCTTCTCCTTCATGTCGCCCGGCAGGAAGCCGAGTTTCTCGCCTGCCTCGACCGCGGGACGCGACAGAATCAAGCGCTGGATGCTGCCGGTGATGAGCTGCGCGACGGCTTGCGCGACGGCAATATAGGTCTTGCCGGTGCCCGCTGGCCCGAGCGCGAAGATGATGTCGTTGCCCAGCAGTTCGCGCATATAATGCGCTTGCGCCATCGTGCGCGGGACGATCGTCTTCTTGCGCGTGCGGATCATGATCTGCGGTGCCCCACCGCCGCCGCCGGAATCGGCCTGGATGATCCCGGCCAGCGTCGGCTCGCTCGACATCGCGATCACCGCCTCGATCAGCCCGGTATCGACCACTTCTCCGCGCACGATGCGGTTGTAGAGGCCGTGGAGCACGTCGCGTGCCTGCGCGACCGATTCGGCGGTACCCTCCAGCCCGACCTTGTTGCCGCGCGCGGTGATGTAGACGCCGAGGCGGCTTTCGAGCGCGAGCAGGTTTTTGTCGAATTCACCGAACAGTTGCGCCATCAATTGCGGACGGTCGAACACCAATTCGGCCCGGCTGCGATCGCCGGATTGTGCGGGGACGGGCTTGCGGCTCATGCAATTCCTTCGGGCGAAAGAGGGCGTGACGGCGATAGCGGAAGGATGAAGCGGCGGCGCTGGGCGCGGCGAGATGAGGGGGACTGCATCCGGCCCCGAGTTTGGCAGAGCGACCGGCGATAGAATAGCGAAAAGTGCTGTGGCGGCGTCGTTTCGTGCCGTGGAAGCGTCAGCGCCGCAACCCGATCCGCTCAAGCACGATGCGCAGGCCCGACCACAGGATCATCCCCACGCCCGCCGCGATATAGACCCACAGGCCAACCGGATTTCGTTTCCATTGCGGCGGCACGAGATCGGTCGGGGCGGGTTTTGGCATGAGTTTATTGTGGACCGAATGCGGTCGCTTGTCGAGTTTCTTACCGTCTTTCGCATTCGCGGGAGAGGGCTCTAGGCGGAAGGCGCCGCCAACACTCCCAGCATCGAATTCGCGCCTGCTTCGGCGAGCGTTACCGCGACCAGATCACCGATCGCCGCATCGCTGACCAAATGGACCGATTGGAGCCATGGACTCTTGCCGATCAACTGGCCGGGCAGCTTGCCCGTGCGTTCGAGCAGCACCTGGCACGTTCGCCCCACGGTTGCGGCATTGAACGCCGCCTGATCGCGGTTGAGCGCGGCCTGCAGGCGCTGCAGCCGGTCGTCCATCACGTCTTCGGGGACCTGCTCGCCCATCGTTGCGGCGGGGGTGCCGGGGCGCGGGCTGTATTTGAAACTGTAGGCTTGCGCGTAGCCGACGGCCTCCACCAGCGAGAGGGTTTCGAGGAAATCCGCCTCGGTTTCGCCGGGGAAGCCGACGATGAAATCGCCCGACAGTGCGATGTCGGGCCGCGCGGTGCGGACGCGGTCGAGAATGCGCAGGTAGGAGTCGCGCGAATGGCTGCGGTTCATCGCCTTAAGGATGCGGTCGCTGCCCGATTGCACCGGCAAATGCAGGAACGGCATCAGTTTTTCGATGCTCGCATGCGCGTCGATCAACCCTTGCGTCATGTCGTTGGGGTGGCTGGTGGTATAGCGGATGCGGGCGAGGCCCTCGATTTCGTCGAGCTCGGCGATCAGATCGTGCAGGCCTTTGCCCGCATCTTCCCACGCATTCACATTCTGCCCGAGCAGTGTGATTTCGCGCGCCCCCGCATCGACCAGCGCGCGTGCTTCGTCGACGATCTGCCCCCAGCCGCGCGAGACTTCGGCACCGCGCGTATAGGGGACGACGCAATAGGTGCAGAATTTGTCGCATCCCTCCTGCACCGTCAGGAAAGCGCTCGGCGGCACGCGGCGGCGCGCGGGGAGGTGGCCGAACTTCATGTCGACCGGCATGTCGGTATCGAGCGCCGCTTCGCCGCGCGCGGCCTTTGCCACCAGCTCGGGCAGATTGTGATAGGCTTGCGGGCCGACCACGACATCGACCTTGGCGCGCCGCACGATCTCCGCGCCCTCGGCTTGCGCGACGCAACCGGCGATCGCGATCATGGGCGCGCGGCCCTGCTTGGCGGCGTCCTTGCGCAAGCGACCGATGTCCGAATAGACCTTCTCGGTCGCGCGTTCGCGAATGTGGCAGGTGTTGAGCACGACCAGATCGGCATCGGCAGGTGCGACCTGAGTCAGGCCCTGCGCGGCCATCAGTTCGGCCATGCGATCCCCGTCATAGACGTTCATCTGGCAGCCGAACGATTTGACGGCATAGGTTTTGGGCGCGGGTTTCATGATGCGGGCGCTATAGATCGGGGAAGCTATTCCGCCAAATCCTCCCCGGCACGGGGAGGATTTAGAGACTAAGGCTGCGCGTGCCCGGTAAACGGCACCAGCGGCCGCCCGATCGCCGCGACCAATGCTTCTTCAATCCGTCGGCGGCTTTCCGCGGCGATCGCCTTGCGTCCGGTGAAATCGCGCGGGTGAAAGGGCTCAAGGAAGGTCACCGTCACGCGAAACGTGCCCGGCCGGGCGAGCAAGCGCACTGCGTTGTTTTTGCCAGATTCCTCACCGATCCAGGCGATTTCCTCGCTCACCGCGCCATAATCGAGCAGCACCGGCTGGACCAGGATGCCGGGTGGTGGTGGTTCGAGCACCTTGAGCATCGGCGTCTTGAACGGAAAGAGCGAGCGGCCGTCCGTGGTCGTGCCTTCGGGAAAGACCGTGACCGACCAGGTTTCGGCCAGCGCGTCGCGCAGACGATTGATCTGCTCGGCCACGCCGAGCCGGTCCTCGCGCTCGACGAAGACGGTGCGGTTGAGCGTCGCAAGCCAGCCGACCACCGGCGCGTCGCGGATTTCGGCCTTGGCCACGAAGGCGGTGCCGCTCGCGCCGGCAATCGCCAGAATGTCGACCCAACTGATATGATTGGAGATGTAAAAGGCATCGCGCCGGAGCGCCGTCCCCCGCACTTTCACCCGCGCACCGCAAATCCGCGCCGCCGTGCCGAGATAATAGCGCGGCCAGGGCGAGGAAATGTGCAGGATTCGCCACAGATAGTGCGGCGGCACCGTGACGATCAGCGTCAGCGCAAGCAACAGGATGCGCGTCCATAGGCGCAGGAAAGCAAGCCAGCTGAGTGGCGGTGGCGTGCCCGCTGCGGCGGCGGCGCGCGCGTGCGGGCTGATCGGCACCGCGCTTACGCCTTGCGGTCGAGCGCTACGCCGTACAGTTCCATCCGGTGGTCGACCAAGCGGAAGCCCAGGCGTTCGGCAATTGCCTTTTGCAGCTGTTCGAGTTCGGGATCGACGAATTCGATGACCTTGCCGGTCTCGACGTCGATCAGATGATCGTGATGCGCTTCCGGCGCTGGTTCGTAGCGCGAGCGCCCGTCGCCAAAATCATGCCGGTCGAGAATACCGGCCTCTTCGAACAGGCGGACGGTGCGATAGACGGTGGCGATCGAAATGCCGGGGTCGATCGCGGAGGCGCGCTCATAGACCTTTTCGACATCGGGGTGATCCTCGGCATCGGAAAGGACCCGCGCGATCACCTTGCGCTGATCGGTGATGCGGAGCCCCTTTTCCGCACAGAGAGCTTCGAGATCGATCTTTCGCGCCATGGCAGCGGGTGTAGGCGCTTCGCGCTTGTTGCGAAAGAGGAGAGTGACTCGCAATAGCGGCCGCATCACCCTCCCCGGAAGGGGAGGGGATGGGGCGCTCGCTTAGCGAACGACCTTGCGGCGCTTCGTGCCGAGGCCGATCTTCTTGGCCAGCGTCCGGCGCTGTTCGGCATAGTTGGGCGCAACCATCGGATAATCCGCCGGAAGATTCCACTTTGCGCGATATTGCTCGGGCGTCATTTGATAATGCGTCATCAGATGGCGCTTCAGCATCTTCAGCTTCTTGCCATCTTCGAGGCAGACGATGAAGTCGGGCTTGATCGAGGACCGGATCGAAACGGCGGGTTCCTGCTTGGCAACTTCGACAGGTGCCGGGCCACCAAGGCCGCTGAGCGCGCCATGAACATGCGCGATGAGAACCGGAAGATCCGAAACTGCCACGCTGTTGTTGCTGACATGGGCAGCGACGATATCTGCGGTGAGCGCGATCAGGGTCTCCTGAAGCTCGGTCATGGTGTCCATAAGAATCCTTTCACTCCAATTCGGACGGCAATTACACACCGCCATCACGGTGCCTATCATCTTTTAGAGTGATTTACGCAAGACGTATTGTCCCAGATGACAAGAGCTTCACAAAAGCGCGCGGCGATACGTCAAAGCATCGAATGCCTCGCCATTAGCACCGCGATAGTAATGACGCCGTTCGCCGACTTTATCGAACCCGGATGCGCGGTATAGTTTGATCGCGTCATTGCCGTCGCGCACTTCCAGATGCACCGTTCGGGCGCTTTGCAATCCCGCATCGCTGATTACGGAACGCAGCAATGCCGCGCCGACTCCCCGCCGACGAAACGGCTGGGCGGTTGCGAGCAACAACAACTCGGCTTCATCGAGCACGCGACGCGACAACGCAAAGCCCGCCGGCGCGCCGTAGATCTCCGCTATTGTCAGCCACACGCCCGGCATCGCCAACAGTCCAAGGACTTGATTATGCGTCCAGGCTTCGCCGAAGCGCGGGTCGAACGCATCGCGCATCACCCGGTCGACGATCGTCAGATCGGCCACCGCGCCGCTGCGCAAATCGATCCGCACTATCGTGCTCATGCCGCCGCCATCGGCTTTGCATCGGGCGCGCGGCCGTAGATCGGCTTAGGCTCCAGCGTCGTGAAGGCGTGCGGAAGCAAAACCGCGTCGGCGGCATCGGGCAGGGCACCTCGCGGGGCCGTGCGGGGATCATCAAAATTGAGCCAGCGCAGGCCGTCGCCGACGGCATGCATGCCGCCCAGCCGTCGCCGCGCCTCGGCTGGCGCCAGCGACGCGAGGGCCGAAGCCTGGGTCAGGGGCGGCGCTTCGAAAGTCTGCATGAAGACTTCGCCATGCCCGCCCTCCAAAAAGACGGCAAGGGGTCCGCTGACCGCGTCGCGCGCGAACGCACCGGCGGCAAGCACGGCGAGAGAGGAATAGCCCCCCAGCGTCGCGCCCCAGCCGAGCGCCAGGCCGCGCGCCGCCGCCACGCCGACGCGGATGCCTGTGAAACTGCCGGGGCCGCAGTCGACCAGAATGTGCGCCGCGCGCCCGCCATCCGGCAGGCGAGCGATCATCGGGATCAGATGTTCTGCATGGCCGCGCCCGACCGTTTCATGCGCGCGTGCCAGAACCGCGCCGTCCTCGATCAGCGCGACCGAACACGCCGCCGTCGCGGTTTCGATGACCAAAGTGCGCAAGCGGGGGGTGTGCAAACCGGATCAGGCGACGCTGTTGAACTTGCCGAAATCGGGCCGCGGCGATCGGCCGTAGATCGTCGCCGGGTCGCCATGCCCAAGCGTCGAGATGAAGTTGACCGTCACCGAGGGCGTATCGGCGAAGAAAGCGGCGTTGACCTTGGCCGCATCCAAGCCCGACATCGGCCCGGTATCGAGCCCGAGCGCGCGTGCTGCCAGGATGAAGTACGCGCCCTGCAGCGACGCATTACGCATCGCCGATTCCGCGCGGAGTTCCGGATTGCCGTCGAACCACGCCTTGGCGTTCGCATGCGGGAAGAGCTCGGGTAGATATTCGTGGAAATCGCGATCCATGCCGATGATCACGGTGACCGGCGCCTTCAGCACCTTGGGTGCATTCTGTGCCGAACAGCAGTCGGCGAGCTTCGCCTTGGCGGCATCGCTGGTGCACCAGATGAGCCGGGCGGGAAGCTGGTTGGCCGAGGTCGGCCCCCATTTCATCAAGTCCCAGATCGCGTGCAATTCGCTCTCGGCGACCGGCGCGTCGGTATAGCCGTTATAAGTGCGTGCGGTGCGGAACAATTGATCCAGCGCGGTATCGGGCAGAACGGTCATCAAACGGCTCGCACTTCGGTGACTTCGGGGACGTAATATTTCAGGAGTTGCTCGATCCCGTTCTTCAACGTCGCGCTGGACGACGGGCATCCTGCACAGGCGCCCTGCATCGCCAGGAACACTTTGCCCTTTTCGAAGCCGCGATAGACGATGTCGCCGCCGTCATTGGCAACCGCCGGGCGGATGCGCGTTTCGATCAGATCCTTGATCTGCGCGACGATGTCGGCATCGGCCGGGTCATCGTTGAACGCGTCGTTTGCGGGTACCGCGATGCCACCGGCGTTGCCGGGTTTGAACAACGGCATGCCCGCACTGAAATGATCGACCATAAGCCCCAGAATTTCCGGCTTCAGATCGCTCCATGCGGTCCCGGATGCGGCGGTGACGGAGACGAAGTCGCGCCCGAAAAATACCCCGGTGACGTCGCCCAGACCGAACAAGGCTTCGGCGAGCGGGGAGGCCTCGGCCTCCTCGGGCGTCACGAAATCGCGCGTGCCAGCCTCCATCACACTGCGGCTGGGGAGGAATTTCAGGGTCGCCGGGTTGGGCGTTGTTTCGGTCTCTATCAGCATGCCTCGCATGTGGCGCGCGAGGTTCACGAGCGCAAGGGTGGATGTCGCGGCTGGCGGTCGGCGCTTTCCGCCGCTATCGTCCCGGACATGACCGTGTTCCTGCGTTCGACGCGCCTCGCCCTCCTGTCCTTTCTCGTCATCGGTGCCGCGCCCGAGCAGGTAGCGCCCCCCGCCGCGCCCCCTGCGGCTCCGACACCGATGCCAGCCGCAAAGCCGGCCGCTGGTGCCGATGCCGCGATCGTCAGCCGCACCGCCTGGCTCTACAAGGGCAGCGACATCACGCCCGACCCGGCATGGCGGTTCGGCACGCTGAAGAACGGCGTGCGCTATGCGGTGCGCAAGAATGGCGTGCCGCCGGGCCAGATCTCGGTGCGCGTGCGGATGGATGTCGGCTCGCTGATGGAGACCGATCCCGAACGCGGCTATGCGCATTTGATCGAGCATCTCACCTTCCGCGGCTCCGAATATGTCGCGGACGGCGAAGCCAAGCGCGTGTGGCAGCGGATGGGGACGACCTTCGGCTCCGACACCAATGCCCAGACCACCCCGACCCAGACCGTCTACAAGCTCGATTTGCCGAGCGCGACCGAGGCCGGGATCGACGAGAGCCTGAAGATTCTGTCGGGCATGGCGGCGAAGCCCAACATAACGGCGGTCGCGCTGAATGCTGAGCGCCCTGCCGTGCTGGCCGAACAGCGCGAGGCCCCGGGGCCGCAAGTGCGGCTCAGCGACGCCGTGCAATCGACCTTCTTTGCCGGGCAGCCGCTCGCCGATCGTTCACCGATCGGCCATATCAAGGAATTGCAGGCCGCCACCGCCGAAACCGTGCGCGCCTTCCATGATCGCTGGTATCGCCCGGAACGCGCCGTCGTCATCATCGCGGGCGACTTCGACCCCGAGAAGCTCGAGACGATGATCGCGCGTCATTTTGCCGACTGGAAGGGCGTCGGCCCGGCCCCCGCCGATCCCGATTTCGGCCAGCCCGACCCCAAGCAACAGCCGACCAAGGCGGTGGTCGAACCCAGCATCCCCACGCTGATCCAGCTCGCGATCGTCCGGCCGTGGTATTACAATGACGACACCATCCTGTTCAACCAGAAGCGCCTCGCCGATTTCGTCGCGCTCGCGGTCATCAACCGCCGCCTCGAAACCCGCGCGCGCACCGGCGGCAGCTATCTGCAAGCGGGCGTGCGGCTCGACGATCCGTCACGCTCGGCCAATATCACCTCGATCTCGATCCTGCCGGTCGGCACCGCTTGGGCGCAGGCGCTCAAGGATGTGCGCGCGGTGATCGCCGATGCACAGGCGTCTGCCCCGACCAAGGTCGAAATCGAGCGCGAGCTCGCCGAACAGCGCGTGTCGTTCAAGACGCTGGTCGATACCTATCGTGCCGAGGCAGGGTCGAAGGAGGCCGACGACATGGTCCAGGCGCTCGACATTCGCGAGACGACGACCGCGCCCTATGTCATCCAAAAGGTCTTTGCCGACGCCGAGAAGAAGGGTTTCTTCACCCCCGACAAGATCCTCGCCTCCACCCGCCGCGTGTTCCAGGGCACGATGCGCGCGCTCATCTCGACCCCCGCGCCCGAGGCCGGGATCGAAGCGAGCCTCGCCACCGCGCTGAAGGCCGATGTGAAGGGTCTGGCGGGCAAGCGCACGACGCAAGCCAACATCACCTTCGCCAAGCTGCCCAAGGTCGGGCCGCCCGCGACGATCGTGTCGAACACGCCGATCCGCGAGTTCGACATGCAGGAGTATAATCTCTCCAACGGCATCCGCGTGCTGATCTATCCAACCACGTCGGAGGATAGCCGCGTCTATGTCCGCGTGCGCTTCGGCGGCGGCTACAATGCGTTGCCCGCTGACCGCGAGACGCCGGCCTGGGCGGCCGACGGCACGCTCACCGCCGGCGGCATAGGTACGCTCAAGCAAGGCGATATCGAGGCGCTGGTGCAGGGCCGCCGGATTGGCCTCGACTTCGGCATCGACGAGGATGCGTTCGTCTATAACGCGCTGACCTCGCCCGCCGATCTGACCGATCAGTTGCGACTGATCGGCGCGGCGATGACGGCACCGGGCTGGGATCCGGCCCCGGTCAATCGCACTCGGGTGGCGGCGCAGGCTGGCTATGCCGCGTTCGATTCCTCCCCGACCGGCGTGCTGAGCCGCGATCTCGAACGCTTGCTCCACGATGGCGATCCGCGCTGGGGCACGCCGAGCCTGAAGGCGATCGAGGCGACCACGCCTGCGTCCTTCCGCGCCTTGTGGGAGCCGCTGCTGAAAACCGGCCCGGTCGAGGTGATGGTGTTCGGCGATATCAAGGCCGATGTCGCGATCGCCGCCGTGCAAAAGACGCTGGGCGCACTTTCGTCGCGTGCCGCGCCAGCCGATTTTGTGCCGCCGCCGGTGCGCTTCCCCGCGCATAACGCGAGCCCCGTCGTGCTGACGCACAATGGCCCGGAAAATCAGGCGGCGGCGGTGATCGCCTGGCCGACTGGTGGCGGGGTCGCGGGCGCAACCGAATCGCGGCGGCTCGACGTTCTCGCCGCGATCTTCAGCGACCGTCTGTTCGATCGCCTCCGCTCGCAGGCGGGCGCGAGCTACAGCCCCAACGTCGGCAGCTCGTGGCCGACCGGCATGCCGAGCGGCGGGCGGATGGTCGCGATCGGTCAGGTCGCGCCCGAGAACCTTTCGCTGTTCTTCAAACTCTCGCGCGAAATCGCCGCCGAGCTGGTCGCCAAGCCGATCGACGATGATGAACTGAAGCGCACGATCGGCCCGATGCAGCAGTCGATCATGCGGCAGTCGACCGGCAACCAGTTCTGGATGAACCAGCTTGACGGCGCGGTGTACGATCCGGCGCGGATCGAGGCGCTGAAGCGGCTCTACAGCGACATCTCGAACATGACGGCGGCGGAATTGCAGGAAACGGCGGCGAAATATTTGCGGCCCGATCGGGATTGGACACTGCAAGTGGTGCCGGCGGCGAGCCAACCCAAGAAATAGCGAGAGCTATTTCGCGGGCGCGAAGCGGCGAGCCCGGCCGGCTGGGCTACAGCCCCGACCGACGGCGCGGCCCTTCGACTGCCTGCAAGGCAGGCGCTCAGGACAGGCTTCGCCGCGACGGGCCTCCAACCTTCTCCCCTCAGTGCAGCTTCAACTTCGGCCGCACGATCTGGTTCACATGCCCGATCACGATAAGCGCCACGCCGCGCCACCAGCCGTGGATCGCGATCAGGTGCATGCGGTAGAGCGACATATACACCGTCCGCGCGACCCAGCCTTCGACGCGCATCCGCCCGCCGACGAGATTGCCCATCAGGCTCCCCACCGTCGAGAAACGGCTGAGCGACACCAGCGACCCATGGTCCTGATAGACGAAGTCCTTGAGCGGCTCGCCGGCCTGTGCGCGCACCAGATTGGTGAAGATCAGGCTCGCCATCTGGTGCGCCGATTGTGCGCGTGGCGGGATCGGCTTGTCGCGGCCGGGCAGCATGCACGAGGCGCAATCGCCGAGCGCGTAGATGCGGTCATCGGTCACTGATTGCAGCGTCGGGCGCACGACGATCTGGTTGCCGCGGGTGAGCTCCAGATCGCTCATCGTCTTGATTTCCTCGGCGCCCTTCACGCCCGCCGCCCACACGATCAGATCGGCGGCGATCACGCCGCCGTCGCCGGTATGCACCGCGCGATCCTCCAGCCGCACGACCTGCGTGTTGTCGAGCACGCGCACGCCGAGCTTTTCGAGCTCATGCTTGGCGGTCGCCGCCAGCACCTCGTCGAGCGCGGGCAGGATGCGCGGGCCGGCCTCGATCAGCGAGACTTCGAGCTTGCTCTCGTCGAACACCTCCAGCCCGTAATGCCGCAGGGCCTTGGCGGCATTGTAGAGCTCGGCAGCAAGCTCGACCCCGGTCGCGCCACCGCCGACGATGCTGACACGCACCCGCGCCGACGGATCACCCGTCTGGTGCGCATGATTGGTACGCAGGCAGGCATTGAGCAATTTCTGGCGGAAGCGGTCGGCCTGCGGGCGGTCCTCCAGGAACATCGCATGTTCGCGCACGCCGGGGACGCCGAAATCGTTCGAGATTCCGCCGACCGCCATCACGAGATAATCATAGCGGATACTGTGCCGCCCGATGATCTCGTCGCCGCGCTCGTCGAGCATCGGGACGGTGGTGATCGTGCGGCTCACGCGATCGATGCTTTCGATGCTGCCGTTGAAGAAGCGATAGCCCCAGCGCACTGCGTGGCCGCCATAGCCGACCTCGTCGAGATTGGCATCGAGCGACCCCGCCGCGACTTCGTGCAGCAGCGGTTTCCAGATATGCGTAAGGTTGCGGTCGATCAGGATGATGTCGTGGCGCTTGCGCCCATACCGCGCGCCGAGCTTGCGGACGAGTTCCAGCCCCCCGGCACCGCCGCCCACCACCACGATCTGCGTTTTCTGATTCGGCACGCATTTTCCCCCGAGCGCGCGATCGTTGGCGCAGCCGCATCATGACAGAAGAGCGCAGGCGAACTCAAGCGAGCGATGCGGGCCAAATTCGGCGGGCGGGGCTCAGCCGCGATTGTTGATGTAGGAAATCAGCGACTCATTCTCTTCGACATGCTTTTCGATCCGCGCCCGCACGACGTCGCGGACGCTGATGATGCCGACCAGCGCGCCGCCATCCAGCACGGGCAAATGCCGGAAATACCCACGGTCCATCAATTCCATCGCATCGTTGATGGTGGTCGCGGGCGTTACCGTGGTGACGTTCTGCGTCATCACGTCACCCGCGGCGACGGTGGCAAGTCCGGGGCCCTTGGCGGCCAGCGCCTTGACCACGTCGCGCTCGCTGACGATGCCGACCAGGTCGCCCGCCGCATCGCACACCAGCACCGCGCCGATCCGACGCGACGAGATGGTGGCGACCAGATCCATCAGCGGCGTTTCCGGCAGGACCGAAACGATCGTGTTGCCCTTGACCCGCAGCAATGACGCGACATTCATGACAGACTCTCCTCGAACCAACAGCCGTACCGCCGCCTTGCGCCATCGTCGCACTTCTCGAGATAAGTGTCCAAATAATCTGACATGCCTGTTTCGGGCCGGGGAACGGGTTTGAACGGCGATGGGCGCAGGTATTCAACCCTGGCGCTGGCTTGAGCTTTCGCCCCAGCTCACCCCTTGTAGAGCCCCTCCAGCCGTGCGCCGTAAACCTCTTTCAACACATGCCGGCGAATCTTCAGCGATGGCGTCAATTGCTCGTTATCGATGCCGAACGGTTCGTCGGCGAGCACGAAGCGGCGGATGCGTTCGGTGACCGAGAGATCGGCATTCACGCGCTCGACCGCTTGGCCCAGCGCGGCGCGATATTCGCTGTCATCCGATAAGCGTTTGAAGTCGCAGCGCGCACCGCCCTTGGCGCAATATTCCTGCGTCCAGTCGGGATCGGGCACCAGCACCGCGACCATATACGGCCGCCGGTCGCCGAAGATCATCGCCTGCGCGATTTCGGGCTGGAGCGTCAGCATCCCCTCGACCTTTTGCGGCGCGACATTCTCGCCCTTGTCGTTGACGAGAATGTCTTTCTTGCGATCGGTGATCTTGATCCGGCCCTTGGCGTCGATCAGCCCGATGTCGCCGGTGTGGAGCCAGCCGTCTTTAAGGACGCGCGCGGTTTCGGCGTCGTTGCGCCAGTAGCCGTGCATGACCAGCTCGCCGCGCACCAGGATCTCGCCATCCGCGGCGATCCGCACTTCGGTGTCGACCAAAGGCGGGCCGACCGTGTCCATCTTGAGCCCGACCTTGGGCCGGTTGCACGAGATGACGGGCGCGGATTCGGTCTGGCCGTAACCTTGCAGCACCGTGACTCCGATCGCCTCGAAGAAGGTGCCGATTTCGGGTGTCAGCGGCGCGCCGCCCGCGACCAGCGCCTTGATCCGCCCGCCGAAGCGCTGGCCGACCTTGGGCCGCAGCGTCACGCCCAGCAGCAGATCCATCGGCTTGTCGAGGAGGCCGGCATTGCCAGCCGCTTTTTTCGCACCCAGCATCTGTGCGCGGCTGAGCAGGAAACGCGAGAGCTTGCCCTGTTTTTCGACCGCTTTGGAAATGCGCGTGCGCAACACTTCGAACAGGCGCGGTACGACGATCATCATCGTCGGGCGGACTTCCTCCATATTAGCGGCGAGCTTGTCGAGGCCCTCGCTATAATAGATTTGCGCGCCCAGCCCGATCGGGAAATATTGCCCGCCAGTATGTTCGTAGGCGTGGCTGAGCGGCAGGAACGACAGGAAGATTTCGTCGTCCCAGCCGAAATCCTCCGAGATCACGGTGCAGCAGCCATTGACGTTGTGCAGGATCGCGCCGTGATGCTGCATCACCCCGCGCGGCGCGCCGCCGGTGCCGCTGGTGTAGATGATGCAGGCGGTGTCGTCGCGCTGCGCGGTCGCGACGATGCTCGATGGCTCAGCGGCATGTTCGGCAAGCAGCGTGTTCCATTGGTGGAATTCGAGCGCGCCCGACTGGGTCGCGCGTAAATCCTCGATGCCGATCACGACCTTCGCGCTGCTCGCGCGGATTGCGGCGGGCAACAGCGTCTTGGCGAGCTTCGCGGTCGAGACGATCACCGCCTTCGCCCCCGAATTCTCGATGATGTGCGTGTGGTCGCGCTCGGTATTGGTGGTGTAGGTCGGCACCGTGATGCACCCTGCGGCCATGATCGCGAGATCGGCGATGCACCATTCGGGGCGGTTTTCGCTGACCAGCATGACGCGGTCGCCGGGTTCGAGCCCAATCGCCTTAAGCCCTGCCGCAATGCTGGCGACTTGCCGCGCGGTTTCAGCCCAGCTGCGCGACACCCAGATACCGCCCGCCTTATGCCACAGGAACGGCGCGTCGCCTTTCTCTGCTGCGCGCGCGAGGAACATCGCGACCAAATTGGGGAAGTGTTCGAGCATGCGGACGGACTTGGACAAGGGTCTCTCCCGGGGGGCGTGCCGTGTTCGGCTACGTGGATCGTGCTATTCGAGCGGATTATTCGGGCGGGCGGATCGCAATCGAGCGGACGATGTGGGTGGTCTGACCGTCCTCGCGGATCGCGACGCCCTCGCTGCGCGGATCGGCGGCACCGACCCATTGGCCTTTCACGCGCTCGATCGCATTGGCTTTCAGTCCAAGCGGCGCGCTGACGATCTGCTCGCCGAGCGCTTGCAAGGTGGGGACCATCGCATCGAGCTGCGTGCCCTTTTCGGCGATGGCATTGCGTTTCGGCGCGTAAAGCAGGCCGAGCCCGATCGCGTCCTGCGCCGAAAGCTTCCAGTCGAGCACGCCGACCAGCGCCTTGGCGATCTGCGCGATGATCGTCGATCCGCCGGCCGCGCCGAGCGCGATGCGGACCTTGCCGTCGGGGCCATAGACGATCGTCGGCGCCATCGAACTGCGCGGTCGCTTGCCGCCCTGCACGCGGTTGGCGACGAGATAGCCGTCCTTGGCGGGGACGAAATCGAAATCGGTGAGCTGATTATTGAGCATCGTGCCCTCAACCGACAGCCCCGACCCGAACGAGCTTTCGATCGTCGTGGTGACTTCGGCGACATTGCCGCGTCGGTCCACCGCGACAAGATCGGTCGTGCCGGGCAGATCTGCATTGGGGGCGGCAGTGCGCGGTGGCGCCCCGGGGGGCGTACCGGGGGCAACCGCGGTGATGCTGCGCTCAGTCGAAATCAGCGCCGAGCGGGAGGCGATATAGGCCGGGTCGAGCAACCCCTTGACCGGCACCGTCACATGGTCGGGGTCGCCGAGGTACAGGTCGCGGTCGGCGTAGGCGAGCCGCGAGGATTCGGCGAAGAGGTGCCATGCTACCGGCGAATCCTTGCCCAGCGCCGCCATGTCGAAGCGTTCGAGCTGTTTCAGGATCATCAGCACCGCGATCCCGCCCGACGACGGCGGGCCCATGCCACAAATCCTGTAGACACGGTACGTGCCGCACACCGGCGCACGTTCCTTGGCGCGATAGCCGGCAAGGTCGGCTAGCGTCATCTTGGACGGGTTCTTGCTCGCATCATTGACCGTCGCGACGATCTTCGCGGCGACCGGGCCGGTGTAGAAGGCGTTCGGGCCCTTGGTGGCAATCGCGGTGAAGAGGGCAGCCTGCTCGGGATTTTTCAGGATCGTGCCGGTCGCGACCGCTTTGCCATCCGGCCCGAAAAAATGCGCCTTCGCCCACGGGTCGATATGCCGACCGTAATTGCCGATCCCGCCGTGCAGCCGCGGGCTGACCGCGAAGCCATCGCGCGCGAGCTTGATCGCCGGGCCGAACAACGTCGCCCAGGGCAGCTTGCCATAACGCTGATGCGCCAGTGCCATCATCCGGATGTTGCCGGGGACCCCGACGCTCCGCCCCCCCGGAATCGCGGTGAAGACCGGCAGTGGTTTCCCGTCCGCGCCGTAGAACCATTTCTCGTCAGCCGCGGCGGGGGCTTGCTCGCGCCCGTCGAAGCTGGCGAGTTTGCCCGTGGTCGCATCGTGATAGACCATGAAACTGCCGCCGCCGATGCCGCTGCTTTGCGGCTCGACCACGTTGAGCGCGAGCATCGTCGCGATCGCGGCGTCGGTCGCGCTGCCGCCCTTGCGCAGGATGTCGACGCCGGCCGCCGCCGCGCGCGGATCGGCGGCACTGATCATGCCGAGGCTGGTGGTGGCCTTGGGCGGGGTGCGCTTCGCCTCGGCGACGGTAGGGGCGAGGACCAGAAGGGCGAGAGCGGCGAACGAGATTTTCATAGGGCGACCGTAACGCTCTTAGCCGGAGAGGCAAACCCTCCGCGAAGCGAAGGGCGGTTAAGCGCTTTGCGAAGCGGTGCCCACGGCTTCAGCGACAGTCGCGAAGCCGTCGCGGTGCAGGTTTTCCGCAAGGCCGCGCACAATACGGCGGGCGAGGCCGGGGCCGTGGTACACAAGCGCTGTGTAGAGTTGCACCAGGCTCGCACCGGCGCGAATGCGGGCATAGGCTTCGTCGGCGCTGTCGATGCCGCCGACCGAGATCAATGGCATCGTTCCCCCGGTCGCCTGGCGGAAATCGGTCAGGCGCTGGCGTGCGAGGATGGCGAGCGGTGCGCCGGACAGGCCGCCCGTTTCGCTCGCGTGGGAGGAGCGCAGCGACGGGCGCGAAATGGTCGTGTTGCTGACGATCAGCGCGTCGATATGATGCTCGGTTGCGGCGCGTGCGATCGCGTCGATCGCCACCGCGTCGAGATCGGGCGCGACCTTCAGGAACAGGCGCGGACGCTCGATCGGCGCGCGTCGTGCGGCGTCGCAGGCGGCGAGCAGGTCGGTAAGCTCCGATCCATGCTGCAAATCGCGCAAGCCCGGCGTGTTGGGGGAACTGATGTTGACGGTGATGTAGTCCGCGACCGCCGCCGCCGCCGAGACACCGTGGACATAATCGGCGATGCGGTCGGCGGCATCCTTGTTCGCGCCGACATTGATGCCGAGGACGCCGCGCCGCTTCGCTGCCGATGCGCGCGGCAACGCAGCGGCAAGGCCGCCGTTGTTGAAGCCCATGCGGTTGATGACCGCCGCATCCTCGACCAGCCGGAACAACCGCGGCTTCGGGTTGCCCGGCTGGGGCAGGGGCGTGAGCGTGCCGATCTCGACGCTGCCAAACCCGAATCCGAAGAATCCGTCGATCGCACGGCCATCCTTGTCGACCCCCGCCGCCAGCCCGACCGGATTGAGAAAGTCGAGGCCCGCGACCGTCGTGCGCAAACTTGCGGGGGCGTTGCCGCGCGAAAATCGCGGTGCCGCCGCGAGCATCTGGATCGTGAGCGTATGCGCACGCTCCGCTTCGATCGCGAACAGGGCCGGGCGGAGGAGCGAGAACAGCATCGCCCGCGCTGATGGCATCGGTGCGCGGCAAGGTCAAAGGTCGTTCGCTCTCACCGCTCCGGCGCACCGGCGCACCGGCGATGTTTCGCCGTTCCGTGGCGACTTCGTACAATACGCGGGCGTGGGATGGTGGTTGAACGGGGTTGCGACCCAAGGGGCCGCCGCAAGGTGCCCCTTTCCTCCGGCCCGGTCAGCACGTCTGACCGGGCCTTTTTTTTGCTTTCATCGCGACCCCGGCGCGCGCGGCAGGGCTTGACCCGACTCGTTGGGAAGCCCATTTGCAATCGGAGCAATTCGTTCCGATTGGATTTCATGCGTCTTTCCAGCCTTGCCGACTATGCCGTCGTGATGATGTCCGCCGCTGCGCGGCATTGCGGTGGCGTGGCCAGGCTGAATGCAACGACGCTGGCGGAGGAAACCGGTCTGCCGCTCCCCACGGTGCAGAAGCTGGTCAGCCGCTTGTCGGCCGGTGGCTTGATCGAAAGCACGCGCGGCACCGGCGGCGGCTTTCGCCTGTCGCGCCCGGCCGCCGCGATCTCGCTCGCGGACATCATCGAAGCGGTCGAAGGGCCGATCGCGCTCACCACCTGCGTCGACGAAGGCCGCCACGATTGCGCGCTCGAGGGCGACTGCCGGGTGAAGCCGCATTGGAACGTTGTGAATGGCGCGGTGCGCGGTGCGCTCGACGGCGTTTCGCTCGCCAGCCTGTCTAGGATCCCTGCATAATGGCCACCAAGAACGCCGAAGCCTATGAGGCCGCGAACAAGTCGTATGAATGGGGCTTCCATTCGAACATCGAACAGGAGTTTGCTCCAAAAGGGCTGAGCGAAGACACCGTCCGCTTCATCTCCGCCAAAAAGGGCGAGCCGGAATGGATGCTCGACTGGCGGCTGAAGGCGTATCGGCTGTGGCTGACGATGGAGACGCCCGATTGGGCCAAGCTCCAGATGGACCCGATCGATTATCAGGACGCCTATTATTACGCCGAGCCCAAGGCCAAGCCGAAGCTTGGTTCGCTCGACGAGGTCGATCCCGAAATCCTGCGTGTGTACGAAAAGCTCGGCATCCCGATCGCCGAGCAGAAGATGCTGGCGGGCGTCGAAGAGCTGAACGAAGACGGCACCCCCAAGCGCCGCGTCGCGGTGGATGCGGTGTTTGACAGCGTCTCGGTCGCCACCACCTTTCGCGCCGAACTCGAACGCGCGGGCGTCATTTTCCGCAGCATCAGCGAGGCGATCAAGGAATATCCCGATCTCGTCCGCAAATGGCTCGGCAAGGTCGTGCCGCAGCATGACAATTACTTCGCAGCACTCAATTGCGCGGTCTTCAGCGACGGGACCTTCGTCTACATTCCGGAGGGCGTGCGCTGCCCGATGGATTTGAGCACCTATTTCCGCATCAACGCCGAGAATACCGGACAGTTCGAACGCACGCTGATCGTCGCCGACAAGGGGTCGTACGTGTCGTACCTCGAAGGCTGCACCGCGCCGATGCGCGACGAGAACCAGCTCCACGCCGCCGTGGTCGAACTGGTCGCTTTGGACGATGCCGAGATCAAATATTCGACCGTGCAGAATTGGTATCCGGGCGACGAGAACGGCAAGGGCGGGATCTACAATTTCGTTACCAAGCGCGCGCTCTGCCAGGGCAAGAACTCCAAGGTTTCCTGGACGCAAGTCGAAACCGGCAGCGCGATCACCTGGAAATATCCGTCCTGCATCCTCAACGGCGAGAACAGCGTCGGCGAATTCTATTCGGTCGCGGTCACCAACAACCGCCAGCAAGCCGACACCGGCACCAAGATGATCCACAACGGCAAGGGGTCCCGGTCGACGATCGTGTCGAAGGGGATTTCGGCCGGGCGCAGCGACAACACCTATCGCGGCCTCGTGCGCGTCGCGCCGGGTGCGGAGGGCGTGCGCAACTTCACGCAGTGCGATTCGCTGCTGCTCGGCGACCAGTGCGGCGCGCATACCGTGCCCTATATCGAGGTGCGCAACCCGTCGGCGCAGATCGAGCATGAGGCGACCACCTCTAAGATTAGCGACGATCAGATGTTCTACGCCATGCAGCGCGGGCTCGATTCGGAGAGCGCGGTGGCGCTGATCGTCAACGGTTTTGCCAAGGAAGTGCTGCAGCAACTCCCGATGGAATTCGCGGTCGAGGCGCAGAAGTTGCTGGGGATCAGCCTCGAGGGGTCGGTCGGTTGATCGCAGCCCTTGCCCTGATCGCGATGCCGACGTCGGAAGCGATGGATTTCGAGGGCCCAGTCGCGTCGATCGCCAAGTGTGACCGCACGGCGGTGACCAACACGGTCGCGGCGGCAACCACGCGGCACAGCGATTTCCTGCTGGCCTCCTATCAGGAACAGCGCGCGATTGCGGTGGCGCGCGTCGAACTCGCCGAGCGGCGGCGCGTGTTGCATGCGAAGGAAGCCAAGGTCGATACCGAGCAGGGCCTGACGCTCGTCGCCGAAAGCCTCGACGACCGCGCCCAGGCCCTCGCCGACCAGCGCGCGCTCGATCAGGCCGAGCAGGACATGATGGCCTATTTCCGCACGCAATATCTGCGGCAATGCTCGGGGAAGGCGTCGTGAGGATGGCCGTCGCCAGCCTCCGTCATGCCGGACTTGTTCCGGCATCCACGGAGCCGCAAGCACTATCGCTCGTGGCGCGGTGGACCCCGGCACAAGGCCGGGGTGACGCAGCCGAGGCGCAGAAGTTGGTGGGGATTTCGCTTGAGGGGAGCGTGGGGTGAGCGTCACTGAGGTTCAACGTCCCCTTCTCCGCGAAGCGTACGAGCTTGTCATCGATCGTTGGCCTGACATTATCGAACCGGGTGCGAAGACCTTCCATCTTGATAATGGCTGCAACATGCGGCGACTGAACGAGATACATTATCCGATTGAGCGCTGGTTCGTTGGCGCGGATTTTCCGGCCGAAATCGACGCCATCATTGGTTCGGTCGAACACTACGTTTTTACAGGCATCCATGGCGCACTGCGGAACCTAACGGCGCTTCGTAAAGCTGATTTAGACTTCGAGGCCTTTGTGTCGAGGTTTGACGGGCATCCAAATTTTAAAGTGGTATCAAATGCTGAAGATTGAAAACCTCCACGCCGAAATCGACGGCAAGGAAATCCTCAAGGGCCTTTCGCTCACCGTCAACGCGGGCGAGGTGCATGCGATCATGGGGCCGAACGGCGCTGGCAAGTCGACGCTGGGCTATGTGCTTGGCGGGCGCCCCGGGTATGAGGTTACCGCCGGTAGCGTAACTTTTGGGACTTTAGACCTGCTCGAAATGGCCCCGCACGAACGTGCCGCCGCTGGCCTGTTCCTCGGCTTCCAATACCCGGTCGAAATCCCCGGCGTCTCCAACGTGCAGTTTCTGCGCGAATCGCTCAACGCACAGCGCCGCCACCGCGACGAGAAGCCGCTGTCGGGCGCGGAGTTCCTCAAACTCGCGCGCGCGCAGGCCGATGCGTTGAGCATGGACCAGGAAATGCTCAAGCGTCCGGTAAACGTCGGCTTTTCGGGCGGCGAGAAGAAGCGCAACGAGATGGTGCAGATGGGCATCATCGACCCGAGCCTGGCGATCCTTGATGAAACCGATTCCGGTCTCGACATCGATGCGCTCCGCGTCGTCGGCGACGGCATCAACCGCATCATGCGCAAGCCCGACAAGGCGGTGATCCTGATCACCCACTATCAGCGGCTGCTCGATTACGTCGCGCCCGATTTCGTGCATGTGCTGGCCGGCGGCCGGATCGTCCGCTCGGGCGGGCCGGAGCTTGCGCTGGAGCTTGAGCGCGAAGGCTATGCCGGGGTGGCGGCGTGAGTTTTGCCGTCCCGACGCGGCGCGATGAAGCGTGGCGCTACTCCGATCTGGAGGCGGTCGCCTCGGTCTGGCCGGTGCCGGCGGCCGAAGTGATCGAGGTCGCTGCCGGTGAATCCGTTGCGCGCGTCATAGTGCAGGATGCCGCCACCGACGCCGTGGCGATCCGCGATTACCGCGTGATCCTGCGCGAGGGTGCGTCCGCGACCTTCCACGTGCTCAACACCGGCGGGGAGCTCGGCCGCGTGACGATCGACGTGACGTGCCATGCGGGTTCGCATTTCGAGCTTGGCGCGGCGATGCTGGGCGGCGGTGAGCAGACGCTCGAGATCGTCACGACGCTCAACCATATCGAGCCGAACTCGACCTCCAATCAGGTCGTGCGCTCGGTGCTCGGCGGGCGCGCGACGGGGTCGTATCTCGGCAAGGTCGCGGTCGCGCGGCATGCGCAGAAGACTGATGCGTCGCAATCGGTGAAAGCGATGCTGCTCAGCCGCACCGCCACCGCCAATGCCAAGCCGGAGCTCGAAATCTTCGCCGATGACGTGAAGTGCGCGCACGGCGCGACGGTCGGCGAGCTGGATGCCAACGCCCTGTTCTACCTCGCCTCGCGCGGCATCGCGCCGGCCGAGGCCAAGGCGATGCTGCTGCGCGCGTTCATCGGATCGGTGTTCGAAGGGATTGCCGACGAAGCCGAGCGCGCGCGCGTCGAGGCGGCGGCGCAAGCGGCTTTGGAGCGGATGTTGTGAACCTGATGACGCAAACCCGTGCGCTCGACCACCTCGCCGATTTTCCGGCGATCCCGGCAGGCTGGGCGTATCTCGACACCGCGGCCACGGCGCAGAAGCCGCAAGTCGTGATCGACGCGATCACCCGCGCCTATGACACCAGCTACGCGACGGTGCACCGCGGCGTGTACCAACGCTCCGCCGACATGACGCTCGCTTATGAGGCAGCGCGGCGGACGGTTGCGGGCTTTATCGGCGCAGACACCGACGAGATCGTCTTCGTGCGCGGTGCGACCGAGGGGATCAATCTCGTCGCGCAATGCTGGGCGGGTGAGCAGCTCAAGCCGGGCGACCGCATTCTGTTGAGCCAGCTCGAGCATCACAGCAACATCGTGCCGTGGCAGATGGTGGCCGAGCGCGTTGGCGCGCAGATCGACGTCATCCCGCTGACGCCCGATCACCGGATCGATCTCGACGCGATGGCGGCGATGATCACGCCCGCTCACAAGCTCGTCGCGCTGGCGCATGTCTCGAATGTGCTTGGTTCGGTGCTCGATGCGCGCCGCGCCGCCGACATTGCGCATTCGGTCGGTGCCAAGATCCTGCTCGACGGCTGCCAGGCGGCGCCGCGCATGGCACTCGACATGGCGGCGCTTGATTGCGATTTCTACGTGCTATCGGGGCATAAACTCTACGGCCCGACTGGAATCGGCGTGCTGTGGGCGCGCGCCGAATTGCTCGACGCGATGCCGCCGTGGCAGGGCGGCGGCGCGATGATCGACAAGGTCAGCTTTGCGGGGACGACCTACGCTCCGCCGCCGGGCCGGTTCGAGGCTGGCACGCCGCATATCGTCGGCGCGCTCGGGCTCGCCGCCGGGATCGACTATGTCGAGCGCATCGGGCTGGATCGCATCCATGCGCATGAGACCGCGCTGGTTGAAATGACCCGCGCGGCGCTTTCGCGGATCAACTCCGTGACGCTCTATGGCCCTGAAGATTCTGCCGGAATCGTCAGTTTCAGCATCGCAGGGGTGCATCCGCACGACATCGGCACCATCTTGGATGAGGCACAGGTCGCGGTGCGCGCAGGGCATCACTGCGCGCAGCCCTTGATGGAATATCTCGGCGTCGATGCGACCGCGCGGGCGAGCTTCGGGGTCTATAACAGCGCCGCCGATGTGGATGCGCTGGTACGCGGCATTGAAAGAGTAACGAGGATTTTCGGATGAGCGACCGGATCGAAATCGAGGAAGTGAGCGCGGTCGAGCAGCCGCCGCGCGCGCGCGTCGAGGATTTGGCGGAGGCGCCCGAGCGCAAGCGCGACTATCTGGAAGGGTTCCTGACGCAAAAGCCCGCCGCTGCCCCTGCGGGCGAGCCGGGTGGCGAGCTTTACGAAGCTGTCGTCGCGGCGCTGAAGGAGATTTACGATCCCGAAATCCCGGTGAATATCTACGATCTCGGTCTCATCTACGGCGTCGATGTGACGACGGACGGCCATGCCGTCGTCACGATGACGTTGACCACACCGAATTGCCCGGTTGCAGAAACGATGCCGACCGAAGTCGAACTGCGCGTCGGCGCGGTGCCGGGGATTGGATCGTCCGAGGTCAATCTGGTGTGGGAACCCGCGTGGGACCCGGCCAAGATGACCGACGACGCCAAATTGGAGCTGGGAATGCTATGAGCGACCTGAAAACCCGCACCCGCCCGGCCGCGCTCCTCCTCACGTCCTCGGCGGAGGCGCGGATTGCCGATCTGATGGCGAAGGCCCCCGCCGACGCGATCGGCGTCAAGCTCTCGACGCCGCGGCGCGGCTGCTCGGGCCTGGCTTACTCGGTCGATTATGTGAGCGAAGCCAAACCCTTCGACGAACGCATCGATACCCCCGGCGGCACGCTGTTCGTCGATGGCGGATCCATCCTCTATCTCATCGGCAGCACGATGAACTGGGTCGAGGATGATTTCGCGGCGGGCTTTGTTTTCGTCAACCCTAATGCCAAGGGGGAATGCGGGTGCGGCGAGAGCTTCACGGTCTGATTGAGGATGTAGGGACATGGCGGGACTTTGGTTCGACGAATTGACGGTCGGACAGACCTTCGACCATGCGATCCGCCGGACGGTGACCGAGACCGACAATCTGCTCTTCTCGACGCTGACGCATAATCCGGCGGCGCTGCACCTCGATGCCGACGCGATGAAGGACAGCGATTATGGCCGGATCATCGTCAATTCAACTTTCACTCTGGGTTTGATGGTCGGCGTGTCTGTCGGTGACACGACGCTGGGCACCGCGATCGCCAATCTGGGCTGGGACGAGGTGCGCTTTCCCGCGCCCGTGTTTATCGGTGATACGCTGCACATCCAGACCGAAGTCGCCGATCTGCGCGAGTCCAAATCGCGGCCCAATGCTGGAATCGTCACGTTCGTCCACCGCGCCTATAATCAGCGCGGCGAACTGGTCGCCACGTGCAAGCGCAGCGGGCTGCAGCGGAAGAAGCCGGCCTGAGCCGGCCGCGATCCTAGCGGTTCGTCCCTGAAGGCCGCGCGGGAACGCAGGGCACGGTCGCGATTGATGCCTTCGCCACTGCGAGATCGATCTGCGCCTGACAGCGCGGCAGCAGCAGATGCCGGATCATCTCAAGATCGTTTTGCAGCACGACCGGGTCGGCCTCGTCTGCCGATCGCAACGCCTGTTTGAGCCAATCGCTCATCTGCGGGTGCTCGAGCACCCACGTGATCCTGTCCTCCGCCGCCGCGAGCAGGAGCTCGGGTTCCGGTCGAAGGTCCACCACTTGACGGCTCGTCTTCATGCCTGGACCGCCGGATGCCGCGTCGGAGCGGCGACCGGCTCCTCGGCGGCGACCGGTTCCCACGCCAGACCCCCGCAATATCGCCACGCCATCTGTCCAGCCGCGTCGAGCGCAAAAAGATGGAGCCAGCGATTGTCGAACAGCGCGCGCACGCCCGGATGCCGCTCGAGGATCACGGACATCGCCTCGCGCGGAGCCTCGATACACACGCTCAGCCGCAGCGGTTCGTGCGCCAAACCCACGCCGTCATGCACCGATTGCCACGGTAGCCCCGCACGCAGCGTGCCGCCATTGCCCTCGACCACGCCGATTCCACCGACGACATTGTGTAACAGCTTGTTGCCGCCGCCGAACAGGTCGGGCGCGACGCTCGATCCGTAATATTGCAAGCTGATCCAACTCGCCACGACGACCGGCGCGGTCATGATCAGTTCGAGCACGCCAAAGCCCGCATCGTCGCGCCAGTTGTAATCGTGGAGGAAGGCCCGACCTTGCAGCGATTTGCCGACCGTGCGCGTGCGCGGCGCAGCGATGAACGCCTTGCACCCGGCGAGCGCCCATTCGGGGCGGGTTTCGGCCCAATCGCGGCTGCGTCTGGCGATGCTGCTTTCGGCCAGCGCCCGCGGCAAGCGCAGCGCCCGCTCGCCGCGCGTCAAGGCGCCGGCATCCGCCAGGAAACCGCGCGCGCGCACCACGGCAGCGCGGTGTTCGGGCGAGGGATGGTCCCCGGCGTAAATGAACACGGTGTCGGTGGTCGTGTCGTGGAGTGCGGCAAGGAACAGCGTGCCGGCCGGGATCACGATGTCCAGCGCGCGCAGCCCGTCGCGGATTGCCGGATCGTTGAGCAACCCGGCGAGCAGCCGGGCATTGACCTCGCCCGAATAGCCGCCACACGCGCCGCAGTGCAGGCCACTCGCATGCGGATTGTTGACCACGTTGGCGCCATGCCCGACTAGCAGCACCAGTGGCGCGAAATCGCGGGTGAGCGACATGGCGCGCAGGATCGACGCTGCCATGCCGACGCGCGTCTCCAGATCGAGTGGCGGTTCTGCCTGGGGCGCGGGGTCGTTGGGCACGGCGTTGGCATGCAGCGCGAACGCATCGCGCAGCAGCTTGGCGATATAGACCGGCCCGGCCGCCTCAACAAAGGCGAAGGAGGACACCGCCGCCAGCTTGAAGCGGCCCCACGCCCGCGTCGCGCGCGCCTTGTACCGCGCGATCGTGTCCGCGCCGACGTCCGCCGCATCGCCCGAACGTGAGGTAAGGCCGGGGTTGAGCAAAACCGGCAAGCGATGCTCGGCCACGTCGGAGGCAAAGCGACGATGCGACGCGGTCAGCCCGAAGAAGCCCGCAAACCCCAGAGTTTGCACGCCAGGATGCACCGTTTCGAGCGCCCGCCGATACACTTCGGATCGGACGTCGATGCAGAACGCCGCCTGCAGGATGACGGGCGTCGGGTCGGCGACGGGATGCGCCGCGGCCAGGGTCCGCCCGAGGTCGCGCTGCGCCGCGCGCTCGCACGCTTCCTGCAAGATAGCATCGACGATCTCATCCGCCGTGGGCGCGACCGGTTGCGCGTGCGCTGCGACGACGGCGTCCCATTGCGCACCGATCCGTGGCGCATAGTGATCGAACAGGGCTTCCTCCCACAACAGCCGGATCGACAGGAAATCCGTGATCGTGGCGTCGTCCGCCCCCGCGAGCTGCGCCTGCCAGCGTTTGTAGCGGGCATATTGCGCCCACCCGCCGAGCGTGATCAGCAGGCTGTGGAAATAGGTTTGCGCCGCCGCTTGCGGCAAACCCAACTGCGCCGCGGTCCGCGTCATCGCATCGCTCGCGGTTTCGGGCGCTTCGGCGACGAAGCTTGCAAAGTCGGACAGACCGGCAATTTCCGGGGTCAGATCATGCGTCGCGACCGCCTGCCAAGCGGCATAGGCGCTGCGTCCCTTGGGTGCCGCCCACAGCGCCTGACCCTCGTCGAAATAGGCCGCCGCCCAAGCGCCGAAGCGCTCGGCGATGATGCCGGGCCAGTCGATTCCCGATGCCTCTGCCGCCAGGTCGGCAATCGTCGGCACTGCCTTGATCGGCGCGGACGGCTGATTGGCCGCGGCCTTGAGCGCGGCGACGGAGCCGGGCCGGTGCGAGCCAGTTGCGCCCGACAGCGCGGCCACCAGATCGTCATCGCTCACCGTGCCGTCTGCGATGCGGGCGCTGTACCAACCGCGCGGCATCGTGACGGGGGCGCCCGCCACACGCGCCAAGAGCGCGGCGGTCTGCGCAAGCGTCTGTTCGGTCTGCCCGAAATAGGGGTTTACGGCGACGCTCGACGCTAGCGGCCAGACGGGGGGGATGGCACATGCGGCGGCTTCGGCGGCCGTTGACAGCGCAACGGGGTCGGCGGGCTGCGGCCCGAACTGGCTCGGCATCGGAATCATCTCCTTGCGCGTCGCGCGCCGTGGACGCAGCGCCCAGCCGCCGAGCAAGCGGTCGAACAGGGCGTTGGCGTAAAGACCGTTGGACAAATGGACCCGCAGGCCGGCAGCTGCAGGGTGATACGCCCAGAGCGGGAACATCGCCTGCGCGACGGCCACTATAGCGAAACTCAGCACCGCGAGCACGATCAGCGCCCATTCGAGCGGCCCCGGCATCGGGGTCGCGGGCAGCGTGTCGGCGGTGAGCCATTGCGCAAGGCCGTGCAGCGCGAAATAGCCGACCGACGCCGCCACGGCGTAGACCGCCACGCGGCGCGTCAGCGCGCGTGGGGCGGCATCGGCAAACCCTTGCGCGAAGAGATAGGCGATCCCGAAGATCAGGATCGCGCCGAGCGCGATGCCTTCCGGCGATTGCTGGTGAAACCCGAACCCAGCGCCGATCGCGCCATAGATGCCGAGCGCGACGAGAAAAGCCCGGCCGACCGCTCTCGCATCGGGGATCGCCACCGGCCCCGGTCGCCGCGCCAGCGCGATCCGCTCGACCGCGCCGCCCGAGGCAAGGAACGAGTGCGCCTTATAGAGCGAGTGCGCGACGATATGCAGCAGCGCGAGCGGGAACAGCGCCAGCCCACACTGCATGATCATGAAGCCCATTTGCGCGACCGTCGACCAGGCCAGCGAGGTCTTCACTGCCGGTTGCGTCAGCATCACCAACCCGCCGAACAAAGCCGTGAACCCGCCGATCATCACCAGCACCGCCAGCACGCCGGGGGCCAGCAGCATCACGTCGGCGAAGCGGATCAGAATGAACCCCCCGGCATTGATGACGCCCGCGTGCAGCAGCGCCGAAACCGGGGTCGGCGCTTCCATCACTTCGGTCAGCCAGCCGTGCAGCGGAAATTGCGCCGATTTCAGCAGCGCCGCGATCGCCAGCAGCCCGGCCGCGGCGACCGCCTGGGTGCCGCCTTCACCGGCGCGCGCTGCGCTCAGGATCGCGGCGATGCCGGTGGTGTGATACGCAATCGCGAGCAGCACCGCCGCACCGACCAGCGCAACATCCGCCGCCCGCGCGGTCACGAACTTCTTGCGCGCCGCGCGCTGTGCCGCCACGCGATCGGGATAGAATATAAGCAGCCGGTGCAGCCCCATGCTCGTCGCGATCCAGGCCACGACCAGTTCGATCAAATCGCCCGACAGCACCAGCAGCAGCACCGCCGCCAGCGTCATGCACAGCCAGCCGGTGAAGGCCGCTTGGCGCGGTTCGCCGTCGAGATAGGTGGCCGAATAGCGCACCACGATCCACCCGACGAACGACACCAGCAAGGCGAGCGTCACGCTTACCGCATCGATGCGCGTGGCGAATCCGGCACCCGCCAGCCCGATCACGCGACTGTCGACCGGGCCGTGCCAGACCAGGACTACCGCCAAGATTCCGGCGACCAAAAGCGTCAGCAGCGCCGCCGCCTCCGCCAGCCGCGCGACACTGCCCGCGCTGCGGGGCGGCGCGACGAACGCGACGCCGGCGCTCAGCAGCAACGCGAGCGGCGCGGCAAAGGGCAGAAGATTGAACGGCATCGGCACTTCCCCGAGGCGCAGTATTGCGCATGGGAGCCGCCATTACGCTGCCGATTTGATCAGATATAATTCATTGTCTTTGCGATTTCGTTCTGTTTTATAGAACGATATGAAGACGCTGAATTTCAACCATCTGCGCTATTTCTGGGCGGTTGCGCATGAGGCGAGCCTGACGCGTGCGGCGGAACGGCTCAACCTGTCGCAATCGGCGCTGTCTGTGCAGATCCAGAAACTCGAACACCAGATCGGCCATGCGCTGTTCGACCGCGTCGGCAAGCGGCTGGTGCTGACCGAGGCTGGGCAGATTGCGCTCGATTATGCCGACACCGTGTTTCAGGCGGGCGATGAAATGCTGAGCACACTCGACGGCCGCCCGCTGGCGAATCGCCAGATCCTGCGCGTCGGCGCGCTCACCACGCTGTCGCGCAACTTCCAGCTCCAGTTTCTACGCCCACTGGTCGGGCGCGCCGATGTCGAGCTGATCGTGCGGTCGGGCACGATCCGCGATTTGCTGGCGCAACTCGAAGCGCACAGCATCGACGTCGTTTTGTCGAACAGCGCAGCGCAGCGCGATGCCCGTGCGTCATTCCGCAATCATCTGCTCGACCAGCAGCCGGTCAGTCTGGTTGGTCGCCCGCGCGCCGGTCAGCGCCCGTTTCGTTTCCCGGAAGATTTGCGGCACGAGCCGATCCTGCTGCCGAGCCTCGATAGTGATATCCGCGTCCGGTTCGATCATTTGCTCGATGTTGCCGGCATCAGGCCGATCATTCTGGCGGAGGTCGATGACATGGCAATGTTACGTCTGCTCGCGCGCGAACGGGAGGGCGTGACGCTGGTGCCGCCGATCGTCGTTTTCGACGAACTTGAAGCCGGGGTGCTGGTCGAGCATTGCCGCATTCCGCACCTGACCGAGAGCTTCTACGCGATCATCCAGAAGCGCCGTTTCCCGAACCGGCTCTTGGCCGAACTGCTCGAACGCTCGGCTGCAACCGAATCGCCGCTACGGAATGCTGGCGATCCCGCACCGCCTGCGGCGGAGTTGCCAATCGCCCGATATTGAGGCTCAATACCCTCAAAATAACAGAGGGGATGATTCGGGATGGTGGGAGCGTCAACGATCGCCGCGACAGTGACTCCCCAGCACAATCCCGTCCGTACCCGCAGCGATTGGGAGGCGATGCGCGCGGCCGTTCTGGCCGATCCCGGCGCGTTTCACGGCGAGATCGCGGCGCGGACGATGCATTGGTTCGTCGGCGATGTGGGTGCGGCGGGTGCTTGGCTGGCCCGCGGCGAAGACGGCCGTTGGTCGGGCTGGGATGCGGCGACCGGTGATGCGGTAACGCCCGATCTCCCCGCCGATTTCGCGCCGTGGACGCAAGCGTTCGACGGATCGGAGCCGCCGCATTGGCGCTGGTTCGTCGGCGGGCGCACCAATGCCTGTTTCAGCGAAGTTGATCGCCACGTGCTGAGCGGCCACGGCGACGAAACCGCGCTCATCTTTGAGGGCGACCGCTGGGACATGTCGGCGCTGGGCAGTCAGGGGGCGCCGGTCGATTGCTTTGGCGTCTCGCGTAAGCAATTGCTGCTGGAAACCGCGAAATGCGCGCTGGCGCTGGAGGCGCTGGGGCTGAAAGCGGGCGACCGCATCGCGCTCAACATGCCGAGCATCGTGCCACAGATTTACTGGACCGAGGCGGCGAAACGGCTCGGCATCGTCTATACCGCCGTATTCGGCGGGTTCAGCGACAAGACGCTGTCAGACCGCATCTGCGATGCCGGTGCGCGCGTCATCGTCACTTCGGATGGCAGCTATCGCAACGCGCAGGTCGCCGCGTTCAAGAACGCCTATACCGACCCGGCGCTCGACAATTATGTGCCCGTGGCGACCGCGCTCGCGATCCTGGCAGAGACCGATCTCGAACTGGCGCCCGCCGAAACCGAGACGATCCTCGCCACCGTCAGGGCGACGCTCGCGGGCGAAGTGTCGGTCGAGCGCTCGGACGTGATGCGCGGTGTGGGGCGGGCGCTCATCACGCTTGGCAGCGAAGGCCGCATCAGCAGTGCCGACGCCGCGCGCGTGCGGATCGCGATTGCCTCCAGCCTTGTCACGCTCCCGCCACGCGTCGAGACGGTGGTCGTCGTGCGGCACACCGCGCAACCCGACGTGATCTGGCGCGAGGAGCGCGACCGCTGGAGCCACGAACTGACCGATGCCGCGCTGGAAACGCTGCTGGCGAAGGCGCGCGAGGCGGGCTTTGCGGTGACGACACAGGCCGAGCTGCTGGCGCTGCCGGATGCGGATTTCGTGCGCGCGATCTGGGCCGCGTCCAAGCCGCTACCGGTCGATGCCGATTACCCGATGTTCTTCATCTATACCTCGGGCTCGACCGGAAAGCCGAAGGGCATCGTCCACGCGCACGGCTATGCCGCCGGGCTGGCCGAAACGATGGCGGTGGCATTCGATGCGCGGCCCGGCGACACATTGTTCGTCGTCGCCGATCCGGGCTGGATCACCGGACAAAGCTATTTGATCTGCGCGCCGCTGATGACGCGGGTGACCAGCGTCGTGTCGGAAGGGTCGCCGGTCTTCCCGCACGCCGGACGCTTCGCCTCGATGATCGAGCGGCACGGGGTCACCATCTTCAAGGCGGGCGTCACCTTCCTCAAATCGGTGATGTCGGACCCGTCGAACCTTGCCGAGCTCGAACGCTATGACATGGGGGCCTTGCGCGTCGCTACCTTCTGCGCCGAGCCGACCTCGCCATCGGTGCAGGCGTTCGGAATGCAGCATGTCGTCCCGCAATACATCAACAGCTATTGGGCTACCGAGCATGGCGGGATCGCCTGGACGCATTTTTACGGCAATCACGATTTTCCGTTGAAACCCGATGCCCACGCCTATCCGCTGCCGTGGATCGTCGGGGATGTGTGGGTCGAGGATGCCGATGCGAGCGGTGGCGACACCCCGTTCGCGCGCGACGGTGGCGAGGGCGTGCCGTGGCGTCGCGCCGAAATGGGCGAGAAAGGCGAGATCGTCATCGCCGCGCCCTATCCGTACCTCGCGCGCACGATCTGGGGCGATGTCGGCAATTTCCGCGTCGAAAATGGCAGCGTAGCGCCCGCATGGCGCGGAGATGCCGATCGCTGGATCGACGGCTATTGGAAGCGCTGGCGCGGCAGCTGGGCCTATACCCAAGGCGATTTCGCGATCGCGCATGACGATGGCTCTTTCTCGCTCCACGGGCGCAGCGACGATGTGATCAACGTCTCGGGCCACCGCATGGGGACCGAGGAGATCGAGGGCGCGGTGCTGCGCGACAAGGCGCTCGATCCGGATTCGCCGGTCGGCAACGTGCTCGTGATCGGCGCGCCGCACCGCGAGAAAGGGCTGACCCCGCTCGCCTTCGTCGTGCCGGTGGCGGGGCGCAAACTGACGCTCGACGACAAGCGCCGCCTGTTCGAACTGGTGCGCAGCGAGAAGGGTGCGGTCGCGGTGCCGGCCGATTTCATCGAAGTCTCGCAATTCCCCGAAACGCGCAGCGGCAAGTACATGCGCCGGATGGTCCGCGCTTTAGTCGAGGGCGGCGATGTCGGCGACGTGACGACACTGCGCAACCCCGAGGCGCTGACCGAGCTCAAGACTGCGATCGACGATTGGCAGCGCAAACAGCGCTTGAGCGAGGAGCAATCGCTGTTCGAGCGCAATCGCTACTTCCTCGTCCAGTACAATACCGTCGCTCCGGGCAAGCGCGTCGCGACCGTCACCGTCACCAACCCGCCCGTCAATGCGCTCAACGAACGCGCGATCGACGAGCTGGTGGTCGTGGTTGATCAGCTATCGCGCAAGGACGATGTCGTCGCGGTGGTGTTCACCGGACAGGGCACCGCCTCGTTCGTCGCGGGTGCCGACATCCGCCAGATGCTCGAGGAAATCCACACCTTCGACGAAGCGATGGTGCTCCCCAACAACGCGCAGCTCGCCTTTCGCAAGATCGAGACGATGGGCAAGCCGTGCATCGCCGCGGTGCAGGGCGTGGCGCTGGGCGGCGGGATGGAGTTCGCGCTTGCCTGCCATTACCGCATCGCCGAGCCGACCGCGCGTTTCGGGCAGCCGGAGATTCGGCTGCGGTTGTTGCCCGGCTATGGCGGCACGCAGCGGTTGCCGCGGCTGCTGGGCGACCGGGTCGCGTTTGGCGACGGCTTGATCGAAGCGCTCGAACTCATTCTCGGCGGGCGATCCATTGATGCCGAGGATGCTCTAGACATTGGCTTGATCGATTGTCGGGTCAGCGGAAGCAACGACGCTTTGAGCACGGCCCATGCGCTCGTCCGAGACTTCGTGCGGGAGGGCGCGGCAAGCACTCTGGGGAAGGCATTTGCCGAGCGTCGCGAGGCGGTCGAGCGGTGGGATCGTCCATCGCCGTTCAGCCTCGATCAGGCATTAAGCGAGGGCGATCATGTCCAACGGATATTGCGACAGCTCGAATGGTCAGGCCGTGCAGCGGCTGGCCGTCGTATTCTTGACGCCGTTCGCACCGGCCTCGAACACGGAATGTCCGCAGGTCTGGCGCGCGAGGCAGAGTTATTTGCCGAGGCCATTGTCGATCCTGAGGGTGGCAAGACAGGCATCCGCCAATTTATTGACAAGGTCAGCCCGCCGCTCCCCGTTCGCGCGAACGGCGTCTGGCTTGATGAGGAACATGAGCCGCGCGGCGGGGCACTCGAAGCGGCTGGAAAATTGCTCCCGGTCGGCGCGCCCTTCTACCCCGGCGTCACGGCTATCCCGGAATGGCAATACGCCTTCGGCATCGCCCGCAATGCCGAAACCGGTGCCCCGCGCTTCGGCCCGCCCGCCAGCCACGAGCGTGAGCTGATCGTCAAGGTGCCCGAGCCCGCGCCCAACGAGGCGCTGCTCTACATGCTGACCAGCGAGGTCAATTTCAACGACATCTGGGCGCTGACCGGCATTCCCGTGTCACCCTTCGACAGCCACGAGCAAGACGTCCAGATCACCGGCTCCGGCGGCATCGCTTTGGTGGCGGCTCTCGGCAGCGAGACGCGCGCCGAGGGGCGGGTGAAGGTCGGCGATCTCGTCACCGTCTATTCGGGCACCAACGATCTGCTCAGCCCGAATGTCGGCAACGATCCGATGTACGCCGATTTCTCGATTCAGGGTTACGAGACCGAAACCGGCAGCCACGCGCAATTCCTGACGGTGCAAGCGCCGCAAATGCACGCGATCCCGCCCGACCTGACTCTGGAGCAAGCGGGTAGTTACGTCCTCAACCTCGGCACGATCTCGCGCTGCCTGTTCACGACGCTGCAAATCGCGCCGGGGCGGACCTTGTTCGTCGAAGGCGCGGCGACCGGGACCGGGCTCGATGCACTACGCTCTTCGGTGCGGACCGGCCTGCAAGTGACCGGCCTCGTCTCTTCTCCCGAACGCGCCGCGTTCATCACGGAGCAGCAAGGCGCAGTCGGCGCGATCGATCGCAAGGACCCGCGCTTCGCCGACCTCTACACGATCGTGCCCGAAGACCCCGAAGCGGCGCGTGCATGGGAGGTGGCAGGCGCACCGCTGATCGCCGAGTATGAAGCGCTCAACGGCGGCAAGCGCGCGGATTATGTCGTCAGCCATGCCGGCGAAACCGCTTTCCCGCGCAGCTTCCAATTGCTGGCGGAGGGCGGCACGCTGGCGTTTTACGGCGCATCGTCGGGCTATCATTTCAGCTTCATGGGCAAACCCGGCACGGCCAGCCCCGAGGAAATGTTGCGCAAGGCGGCCCTGCGCGGTGGCGAGGCGGTGCTGATTTATTACGGCCCGCGCTCGTCCGCCTTGCTCGACGAAACCGGCCTCGAAATGATCGAGGCAGCGCGGCGCTTCAACGCGCGCAGCGTCGTCGCCACCACGACCGACGGCCAGCGCGAATTCCTGCAATCGCTTGGGCTGGAGGATGCGATCGAGGGGATCGTCAGCCTCGAATCGATCCGGCGGAAGGAGGGCGCCAATTTCCTCTGGCCCGACACCATGCCGCAACTGCCCGATGCCAAGGGCGATATCGAAGTCTTCAAGGCGGCAGTGCGCGATTATCAGGATCGCGTGATGAAGCCGTTCGGTTCGGCGATCGGCAAGATCCTGCGCTCGCCCGACAATCCGCGCGGCAGCCCCGATCTGGTGATCGAACGCGCTGCGCAGGATACGCTCGGCGTCTCCACCTCGCTGGTGAAGCCATTCACGGGCCGCGTGATCTTCGCCGAGGATCTGGCGGGCCAGCGCTTCACTTTCTACGCCCCGCAAGTGTGGACGCGGCAGCGCAAGATCCTGATGCCGACCGCGTCGATTCTCGGCACGCATTTGTGCAACGCATACGAAGTGTCGCGCATGAACGACATGATCGCGGCGGGGCTACTCGAAGTGACCGAACCGCACGTCGTGCCGTGGGATGGCTTGCCGGAGGCGCATCAGGCGATGTGGGAAAACCGCCATTCGGGCGCGACCTATGTCGTCAACCATGCGCTGCCCGAACTCGGCCTGCGCAGCCGCGATGCCTTGCTCGAGGCCTGGGCGGCGACGGAGGCGAATCCACCCGACGCATAATTCTGCCGGGGATGGCCAACCCCCGTTGCCGTTGCCGAAATCCTCGATAAGATCAGAACACGCCCTCCCCAGGCTCTGAACACCAAGGTGCGAACCAATATCGCACGACACGTGGAGAGTGACATGGCGAAGGCGAACACCGTTATCGTTGCGACCGGCGAGGGCCGGCTGGCGGGCAAGATCGCCGTTGTGACGGGGGCGGCCGGCAATATCGGCGGCTATATCGTTCGGCATTATCTCGCCGAGGGCGCGACGGTGGTGATGACCGGGCGCACGCCGGAGCGCACCGACGCCGCGGCGGAGGCGATCCGCGCCGAAACCGGCGTCGATGCCGCACGCCTCGCAACCGTGGCGCTCGATGGCGGCGATCCGCAGTCGGTGCGAGATGCCGTCGCCGATGTCGTCAAGCGCTTCGGCCGGATCGAAATCCTCGTCAACAATGCTGGCTCCGCAGGCCCCAAGCAGCCGATCGAGCAATTGCCGATCGACGCCGACGAACTCGCCGCGCTGCAAAAATCGGGATCGAGCGACGGCGAAACCGTCGGCGATGCGATCCGCAACATCTTCGGCGTCGCGTGGAACGTGTCGCGCGCGGCGGCGACCGCGATGGGGGAGGGCGGATCGATCATCAACATCTCGACGATCTTCTCGCGCACGCCGTATTACGCGCGCACCGCATACGTCGTGCCCAAGGCGGCGATGAACGCCTTCTCGCGCGAACTGTCGCTCGAACTCGGTCCGCGCGGTATTCGCGTCAACCTCGTCTTCCCCGGCCCGATCGAAAGCGAGCGGATCCGCAGCGTCTTCGCGACGATGGATACGATGCGCGGCGACGATGCTGGCACCACCGCCACCCAGTTTTTCGACATGATGTCGCTCGAACGCTCGACCGGCGGCAATGCCAAGACCAAGACCTTCCCGACGCCGACCGACATCGCGCAGACGTGTGTGTTCCTCGGCAGCGACGAGTCCGCCGCCTATAACGGCCATGATTTCGAGGTCACGCACGGCATGACGGTGCGCAAGGAAGCGCGCTCGACCTATCTGTCGCGCCCGACGATGCGATCGATGGACGGGGCGGGGCTGGCCGTACTGATCGCGGCGGGCGACGGCTGGCAGGAGGCGCTGGAGATCGCTAACATCCAGATCGCGTGCGGTGCGCGCGTGCTGCTCGGCCTGACGCGCCAAGCCGATGTCGCGATCGCGCAGGCCCGCGCCAAGGCCGAAGGGGCCGACGACCGGCTGACGATCATCCGCTTCAACCGCACCGAACCCGCCGCGATGGAGGCGGCGCTCCATGCCTACACGCAGGAGTTTACCGCGATCACCGGCGCGGTGTTCATGCCGGTGCTCGGGCCGGGCGAATTGGTCGGCGATCTGGTCGATGCGAGCGATGAGGATGTCGCGCGCTTCATGGATGTCGAACTCGCGGGCAACATCGCGCTCGCCCGCACGCTCAGCCGCTATTGGAAGCGCAACGATACCCTGCTGCAGGAACCGCGCTTCGTGTTTCTCACCAATCCGAGCGACGGCAAGGGCGATGTCTATGCCCAGATGCTGCGCGCCGCGACCGAGCAATTGATCCGCATCTGGCGCGATGAATCCGACATTGACGTCGCGCACGGGCGGCGGCGGCAGGCCGAATGGGGCAATCAGATCGTCCGCTTCGGCAATAGTGAGGCAGAGAATACCCGCTTCACCGCAGGGCATGCCGCACGCATCCTGCTGAAAGAAAGCAAAATCCGCGAGGTGACGCTCTACGTCCCGAGCAGTATCGGTGAGGCGACCGGATCGCGCAAGGCGATGCCCGGGTTCAGCGAGAACATCACCGGGCTGCACATGGGCAAGGTTGCGCTGATCACCGGTGGCTCTGCCGGTATCGGTGGCCAAGTGGCCCGCTTGCTCGCGCTTGCGGGTGCCAAGGTGATGATCGTCGCACGGCGCGAAAGCGAGCTTGCCGTGGCGCGCGCGCGGATCGTCAGCGAGCTTGAGGATATCGGCTTTTCCGGGGTCGAACGGCGCGTGCAGACGCTTGGCAATGTCGATGTCAGCATTTTCGCATCGTTGAAGGGCGCGGTCGATGCGACGCTGAAGGCGTTCGGGCGGATCGATTATCTGATCAACAATGCCGGCGTCGCGGGGGCCGAGGACATGGTCGTCGATATGAGTGTCGATGCCTGGAACTACACGCTCGATGCGAATTTAATCTCGAACTTCTTCGTGATGCACCACGTCGTGCCGCTGATGAAGGCGCAGGGGTCGGGCTATGTGCTCAACGTCTCCTCCTATTTCGGCGGTGAGAAGTATCTCGCGGTCGCCTATCCCAACCGCGCCGATTACGCCGTCTCGAAATCGGGCCAGCGCGCGATGGTCGAGGCGATGTCGCGTTACCTTGGGCCGGAGGTGCAATTCAACGCGATTGCGCCCGGCCCGGTCGATGGCGATCGTCTCGCGGGCACGGGTGGCAAGCCCGGCCTGTTCGACCGGCGCGGCAAGCTGATCCTGGAAAACAAGCGCCTCAACGCGATCCACGCCGCCGCGGTCAAGGCGCTGCGGCGCGGGGTGCGGGTCGAGGCGTTGCTGACGCGGCTGGCGCGCAACGACACGGTGCGGATGTCGCACGACACCAATGTCCCGCGCGAAATCCGCGATCTGGCGCTGGCCTGCGCGCGTGAGGGCGATGGCGTGTGTACGTGGGACCAATATCTGCTGACCGCGCCGATCGCGGCCGCGCTCGTTTCGAGGCTGCGGCAGGGTGGCTATTTCCTCGATGCGCCGGGCTGGCGCGACCGGCCCGATACGGCGGAAGCGAACGGCAACTGGCTCCTGCGCACCCCGCCCGAGGATGCGCCGTTCCTGCCCGCCGAAAAGATCGCAGTCGAGGCAAAAAAGGTCGGCAGCGGGGTGCTGTCCAAACTGTATCTCGGCAAGATGCCGACCGAGGGCGATGTCGCACAGGCAACGGTGTTTTTCCTCGCAGATCGCGCGGTGTCGGGTGAGACCTTCATGCCCTCGGGCGGCCTGTCGGTCGAACGTTCGACCACCGAGCGCGAACTGTTCGGCAGCCCCAAGCAGGAACGGCTCGATCAGATGCGCGGCAAGACGGTGTGGATCATTGGCGAGCATCTGGTCGATTACATCGCCGAGACCGCGCGTGCCTTCATCACCGAAGCGCAAGTCGCCCGCGTCGTCCTCATCACGCGGACGGCGGAAGGCTTCGCGGCGCTGAAGGCCGCGCTCTCCGATGTGCCCGGCGAAACGGTCGAATCGATCGTGTGCGGCGACGCCGTCGAGGGCGCGATGGACGCAGCGATGGTGCAATGGGGCCGGCCCACCACCGTCCTCTCCACCCCGTTCGAGGCGCTGCCGCAAAAGCTGTTCGAACGCGACGACCCGCTCGACCCGGACGCATTCCGGCTGTTGGTCGCCAACAACCTTACGAACCACTTCCGCGTTTCGCGCAAAGCCTCGCTGTACGACGATTGCCAGCTTGTGCTCGCCTCGCCCGACGTGCCGATGGGCGACAAGAGCCCGGCCTTCGCGCTCGCCAATTTCATCAAGACGACGCTGCACGCCTTCACCGCGACGCTCGCGGTGGAGAATGAGCGGTTGGTGCATGATGTGCCGGTCAACCAGATCAACCTAACGCGCCGCGTGCAATCGGAGGAGCCACGCGATCTCGACGAGCATCTTGAAGAGGTGAAACGCTTTGCGCGGGCTGTGCTGTTGCTCGGCGCGCCGCTCCCCGATGCCGAGGATTCGCGCTATCGTGCGCGGATCTATCGCGGCATGTCGATGACGGTGTGATGCACTATCTCGGGTTCGAAAAGCCGATCGAGGCGCTCGCCGCCAGCGCAGCCGCGCTGCGGCGCGCCGGGGGGAGCGAAGGCGACGCCGCAATGCTCGACGAGCGCGCCGAGCGGCAGCTCGTCGATCTCTACGCGCGGCTCACGCCGTGGCAGCGCACGCAAGTCGCGCGGCATCCCGATCGCCCGCACTTCCACCACTTCGTCGAGGGGTTGTTCGAGGATTTCATGCCGCTGGCGGGCGACCGCGCGTTCGGCGACGACAAGGCGATCATCGGCGGCCTGGCGAAGTTCGAGGGACGATCGGTCCTCGTCATCGGTCACGTAAAGGGCGAGGATACGACCTCGCGCCTGCACCACAATTTCGCGATGGCGCGGCCAGAGGGGTATCGCAAAGCGATCCGGTTGATGGATCTGGCTGACCGCTTCGGCCTTCCCGTTATCACACTGGTGGATACGCCCGGCGCCTTTCCCGGCATCGATGCGGAGGCGCGCGGGCAGGCCGAGGCGATTGCGCGCAGTACCGAACGCTGCCTGTCGCTCGGCGTGCCGCTGATCGCGGTGATCGTCGGCGAAGGCGGCTCGGGCGGGGCGGTTGCGCTCGCGGCGGCGAACCGCGTGCTGATGTTCGAACATGCGGTCTATTCGGTCATCTCGCCCGAGGGGTGCGCGTCGATCCTGTGGCGCGGGGCGGACCGCGCGCCCGATGCCGCCGAAGCGATGAAGATCACCGCGGCGGATTTGCTGCGGCTCGGCGTGATCCACCGCATCGTCTACGAACCCAAAGGCGGCGCGCACCGTGACCATCCCGGCGCGATCAAGCGGCTCTCGCTGGCGCTGCGTGCCGAACTCGACGCCCTGAAGACCCTCAGCGCGGCCGAACTGCGTACCGAGCGGCGGAACTTCTTCCTTCAGCTCGGCCGCGCGCCCGCCGCGCCATAGCCGCGACTGATCCAGCGTTCCTCGGTCTTCGTAGCGTGGAACCCGGCGGCGAGCGCGGCGGCGGCTGCCTTCACGTCGTTCGTCGGCCCGCACAGGAAAATATCGGCGGCGGCATAGTCGCGCTCGGGCCAAGTGTGGATCGAGATGTGCGATTCCGCCAGCAGCGCGACGCCCGTGACGCCATGCCCCTCGCCAAAGCCGTGGACGTGCAGGTTGAGCAAGGTCGCCCCCGCCGCATTGACCGAATCGCGCAAGGTCCGTTCGACGCAGGCGATATCGTCCAGCCCGGTGCAGCCGAACAGATCTAGCAGGAGGTGCGTGCCGGTAAAATCCACGATGATCCCCTACGCCAGCAGATCGGCATGGGGAATGCCGAGCAGCGCCATCGCGTCCTGCGCGGCTGTCGTGCCCCGGTAATGCGCTTCCTCGAACAGCGACAGCCCGCTCAGATCGGAATGCGCGAAGAAGAGAGGCGGTTGCGGCCGCGCGGCGGCCTCGCGCGCGCCCCCGAAGAAGAAGCCCGGCACCGGCCGGATCATCGCATGGCCCCAGCGCCACACGTCGATCCGCCGGATCGCGCCCGCCAGATCGGGATTGGTCTCGATCAGGTCGCGCGCCACGATCTCCTGCCATTCGGCCAGCGGGCGATCGAGCATCAAGCGCCGCGCCGCCGCCGGGGCCATGTCCGACAGCGGCATATACCAGGTGAGCACGCTCGCGCCCGGGACCGCGTCGAGCGACTGATGCGTCGCGACGACATAACCGAGCGACTTGCTGGTCCACGACACATTGTCCCACGCCAGCGCCACGCCTTGCCCGCCCGGCGCGCGATCGACCGTCACGTTCGCGACGATCCACGGCGCATAGCCGAAGCGGGTGGCATCCACGCTGCCCTTGGGCGCGACGCGCGCGGCGACGAAATGCGGCATCGCGAGCACCGCCGCCTTGGCATGGACGCGGTGCGAAATGCCGCGCGCTGCATCGAAAGCGTCTATTGTCACGCCATCACCGGCCCGTGCGACTTTATGGACGATCTGCCCGCACGAAATGTGGTCCTTCAACCGCGCCGCCATCCGTCCGGCGAGGTGGCCATTCCCCTCGGGCCAGGTCAGCACGGTGTCTTCATCGGTATTGGCGGCATGCTCGCGCCGCCCCGCGAAATAATGAATCCCGGCCCAGGCGGAGACATGCTCGGGCTCGGTCCCATAATCGTCGCGGCACGCATAACGGACATGCCCGCGCAGCACGGAAGAATGCCAGCCCTTCTCGTCGAGCCATGCCGCAAAGCTCAACCGATCAAGCGCGCGCAAATCGGCAGCGTCCGAACTGAGCGCCATCGGAATCGCGAAGGCGGGTTGGCCGTTGTCGAGCCGGTCCCGGTAGGCCCCCATCGCCGCAAAGAAGGCGTTCAGATCTGCGGTGTCTTGCGGCGTAAGGCCGACCGTCGGGACCAGCCCCGCCTGCCACTTTCCGAGATGCAGCAAGCGCTCGTCGGGATCGGACACAAGCTGATACGGATCGTACACCGGTTTGCCGCCCTCCCAGCCGGTGACGATGCCAAGCCGTTCGAGCAAGCGGATGACGCCCTTGGTCTCGGCATTGGGGATCGGCAGATAATGCGCGCCGAGGGGGTAGGCCGAGACGGCGTTGCGCCCCGACTTGGCATTGCCCCCGGCGCGATCCTCGAGCTCGAACAAGCGAAAATCGCGATAGCCCGCTTCGGCTAGTGCCCATGCTGCCGACAGGCCCGCGATCCCGCCGCCAAGGATCGCGATGCCCGTGCGCGCTTCCGACGAGGGCGCAGGGAATTTGCCACCCTTGCGCAATTTGTGCCCACGCTTGAAATCGGCCCCGCCCAGCGTGCCAGGCATCGCCGGATCACCCCGATGCCAGGCAACGCCAGCGCCCAGCGCCGCCGCCCCCGCGACCGATCCGGCAATCAAGGTGCGACGCGATACCGGCATCAGCTTTCGAACACGCCCCACTCGGCCTCGAACTCGCGGACCAAAGCCTGATTGTCGAGCCGGTTCACCGGCACCGCTCGGCGCGCCATGTCGGGTGGGAAGGCGAAGGCGAGTTGCTCGGTCGTTCGATCAAGAAAGCGCAAACCGGCGGGCAGCCGCCCCGGCGGCGGGATCGCGCGGTTGGAGGCCAGCACGAAACCCCATTCGCCGAAGCTCGGGACATAGACATGATAGCCGCGCGTGGTGAAGCCAGCCGCCTCTAGCGTCGTCGCGACCGTCCAGTACGCGCGCGGCGCGACCAGCGGCGAGGTGCTTTGCACGCTGATCACCGCGCCGGGCATCAGCGCGCGGGCGAGTTCCTTATAGAAGGTCACGGTATAGAGCTTGCCGACCGAGAAATTGGTCGGATCGGGGAAATCGACGATCACCGCGTCGAAGCGCCGCGTATTGGTGCGCAGCCAAGCGAAGGCATCGGCGTTGATGACGCTGACCTTGGGCGACCGCAGCGCTCGGCGGTTGAGCGCGGCCAGCATGTCGCTGCTCCGGAACAGCTTGGTCATCGCCGGGTCGAGATCGACCAACGTGACCGAGGCGACCGGATATTTCAGGATCTCGCGCACCGCCAGTCCGTCGCCGCCGCCCAGTACGAGCACACGGGGGTGCGCCACGCTGCGCGACAGCACCGGATGCACCAGCGCCTCGTGATAGCGATATTCGTCGCGCGAGGAAAATTGCAGATTGCCGTTCAAATACAGCCGCAAATCCGCGCCCTGCTTGGTCAGCACGACGCGCTGATACGGCGTCGATTCGGCAAACAGGATCGGCGCGCCGTACACCGCAACCTCCGCCGCACGCTGCAATCGCTCGGAGCCGATGAACCCGGCCGCGAGCGCGACCGCAACGACGATCGCGGCGACCAATTCGCCGCGCAAATGCCGCCGCGCGGGAAGGATCAGCATCAGCCAGATCGCCACCCCGACATTGGCCAGCCCGAACAGGAAGCCGGTGCGGATCAGCCCCAATTGCGGCACCAGCAGCAATGGGAACAGCAACGACGCGGCCAGCGCACCGACATAATCGAAAGTCAGCACCTTCGATACCAGATCGCCAAATTCGAGCCGGTCCTTCAGGATGCGCATCAACAGCGGAATTTCGAGGCCGACCAGCGTGCCGATCACCAGCACGAGACCATACAGCGGAATGTGGAAATCGGCGACGCGGTCGAACAGCAGGAACAGCACCGCGGCCGAGGTTCCGCCGATCGCCGCGATCAGAATCTCGACGCGGACGAACACCGCAAGCTCGCCGGTCGTGACATAACGCGAACACCACGAACCGATCCCCATCGCGAAAAGATAGGTGCCGATCACGATCGAGAATTGCGTGACACTGTCGCCGAGCAGATAGCTGGCGAGCGTCCCCGCCAGCAGCTCGTAGATCAGCCCGCACGTCGCGACGACGAAGGCGGACACGAGCAGCGCCCCGCCCAATTTCGATGTCGCCAAATTCTGATCCGCGCCGTCCGCCGGGCGCGGATCAGCCATGAATGGCCGAACCGATGATGATCGCGATCGCGATGGCGACGCCCGCCGCCAGATTGCCGAGCGCGACATTCTGGTTCTTGCAAATCTCGCCCCACAGATCGACCGGCGTCAGCCGATCCCACAACCAGAAGCCGAGCACGAAGATCGCAAGGCCGACGCCGGCATAGAGTAAGGTGGCGAGCAGGACGGTGGTCGACAGCATGATGCCTGGTTCCTTATTTGTGGTTGGGGCCAACGGCGGTGTGGATGATGCCGCGCCGCCCGCCATCGGCAAAGGGCGAGAAGCCGTCGCGCGCCGCAGATGTGAAAAGCGCGATCACCCCGAGCACGAAAACGGCATAGAGCATCGATATCCGGGTCATTCGTCATCTTCCTCCGCTACCGGTGCGAGGCGGCGTGTTTCGAAGCCGATATGCCGCAATACGAGGATCACCGGCCAGCATAGCAAGGCGAACAAGGTCAGGAGCAGATTGCCGATGAAGATGCCGCCGCGCGCGACATCGATCGTCACCGGCACAGCGGGGGTCTCGCCCCAGCCCGAATCCGGCGTGGTGACCGTCGTGCTCGACCAGACATGCCCTGTCGCCTCGACCACCAGATCATATTGGCCCGCCGGGATGCTCGAGAGTTGCACCCCCGGCGTGGCATCGCCCTCGCGCCACGATTCGCCGTCCGTCACGCCGTGATACCGCTCGGCGGTGGCATAGGCATCGAAGCTTTCCTGCGTGGCGCGATTGACCAGGCTATAGTCGAGCTCGATCCAGCTATTGTCGATTCCGTCAGCGCGCGCGGCGATGCGGATCGCAGTCGTGCGACCCGGCAAGTCGATCGGCCCGATCACCCGGGTCGCCTGCGTGCCGTTGAGCGCGACATCAAGCGTCGCGCTGGCGAGTTCGGTCCTGCCGCCGCCCATGAACATGATGACGATCAGCGTGAACGCCGCAACGACGCCGATGATCAGCGCCTCCTTCATCAGATTGCCGTAGGGCGATGGCTCATGCGGGGCGGGGGTGCCGCCATAGGATTTGCGGCGTTTGGGGATGCTCAATGCCGCCTCCGCCTCGCCGAAATCGAGCAAGGTGAGCTGGGTCCAGGTCCGCTCCTCGGCATTTTCCTCGCAGCTGAGCATCGTGCCGGGGCGAACGAAATCGGTGATCTGCACCTGTTCCTGCACCGCGACGCGCCAGTAGAATTCGCCGACGACGAACGTCACCCACGCATCGTAGCGCGACCCGAAGCGGGTGTAACCGACATCGTCCACCGTGATCGACCCGCCAGTATAGCCCGGCAGCTGGGTCAGCAACACGCCCAGGCTGAAGCGCCGCTCGTCATCGACCAGAAAGGCATAGCCCTGATACGGGTTGAACAGCAGATATTCCGACCAGTTAACGTAATGATCGGTGCGTTCGAGATAGCCGACAACCTCCCACTGCACGCCGCGCAATGTGCCGCGCGTCCCCAGCGCAATTTCCGGCCGCTGCATCGCGGTGGTGGCTTGCGCGATCGGGGCGAGATCGGGGCTGGTCGCGTCCAGCGTCGTGCCGCAATGTTCGCAGATGATGCTGACGGTGTTGCCCGCGGCACGCAACGCGATCGTCCCGCCGCAATTGGGGCAGGTCAGCGCGCGGACGGTGTTAAGGGGTACGGTCATGCCGCGAACGACGGCAGTGGCCAGCCGTCGAAGGCGCGCAGATTGGTCGCCGAGATTTCGGCGAGCGTGACATAGCGTCCGGCATAGACCGACACTTCACCGCGATCCTTCTGGATACTGGCGCATTCGCCGCCCGGCGCCATCAGGTCGACGCTGCGGATCGGCGTGTCGGCGGGTGTGCTGAACGGGAGCTCGCCTTCGCTGCCGACGAAGGTGGCATCCTTCACGTCGTTCACGCGGTATTTCACGCTGGCAATGGTCGCCTCGGCCCCGATCACCACAGGCTGGTCATCGCGCACCGATCGCACTGCCCCGGTGCGCATCCCGCCATCCGCGACGGCACGCAACAGCATAAAGTGGCCCATTGATTCGCTCAGCCAGCCGGTCGATCCGTCGTCGAACAGCGCGAGCCATTCGTTCCAGCCGCCACCCGACCAGCGCATCCGGATGCGCCCGATTAGTTCGAACCCCATGCCATCCCTGCCGCGCGTGCCGATCTGCAGCGGACTGACGTCCTCGGGTACCTCCGCAACCTTGCCCATCGCCTGCAGCACTTCGCCACTGCGCACCAACGTGGTGCGACAATAGTCGCAGATCTTCACCGGCAAAGCGGGGGTGCGAAAATGCACCGCCGCCCCGCAATTCGGGCAAGTGGCGTCGATCATTGGCTGGCGGTCAGCCGATCTTCGCCAGCAATGCCGTCTTCTTCGCGTCGAATTCTTCCTGCGTGATCGCGCCGACGGTAAGCAGGCCGTGGAGCTTCTGGATCATCTCATACGGGTCTTCGGCAGGGGCCGCAGCACCGCCAGCCCCCATCATGCTCTGCCCAATCGCGAGGCCCGCCGCCGCGCCCGCGCCGATCCCGGCGACACCGCCCGATTGCGCTGCGGCGATCGGAATAGCCTCGGCGGTCTGGAAGCGGACATACTTATCGAGATCGCCGATCACGCGCATCGAACTGCCCTTGTCGAGATATTCCTGCACCGCTTCGGGCAGCGACAGGCTTTCGACGAAGAAGCTGCACGGCGTCAGGCCCCAAGCCTCGAACGCGGGCTTCACGGCATCGAGCATCCGTGCCGACATCGCGGCCTGGTCGCCTGCGAGATCGACGAACGCAGTCTGTCCGCCGCCCAAGCCGGTGGCGAGCGCGGTGGTGATCGCGCCGCGCAGTTGCGGTTCGACATCGGCAACGGTCAGCTTCTCTAGCGTCCCCATCAGCTTGGCGGCGAACACCGGCACGTTATCGATCCGGAACGAATAGCTGCCAAAGGCGCGGATGCGCAGCGGCCCGAATTCCTTGTCGCGCACCGTGATCGGCTGCGGCGTGCCCCATTTCAGCCCGGCCTGTTCCTTCGTCGTGAAGAAATATAGGTCCGATTTGAACGGCGACTGGAACGCCTTGTCCCAATTCTGCAGCGCGGTGAGCAGCGGCAGATTGGCGGTGTCGAGCGTGTGGAGCCCGGCATCGAACACATCGGCGATGCGGCCCTGATCGTAAAAGAACGCCTTTTGCCCCTCACGGACCGTCAGTTGCGCGCCGTTTTGAATCTCGCGGTCTGCCAGCGGATAGCGGATCGCGAGATCGCCGGGCTGCTCCACCCAATCGATGACATCGACGAACTGCTTCGACAGAAAATCCAAGATACCCATGATGATCCTCCCACTGTCGCAAGTATAAGGAGGTTTCTGGGCCGCACGAAGCGAAATCGGTCAGGCCGCGCATCATCGACGCACCGCCGTCTATGGGCGCGTTGGGCGGCACAGCCGGCGGAATGTCGTTCGTCCGCGTCCTGATCTCACGATCGACCCTCGCGGTTAGTTCGTCAATCGAAGCCCGGCGGTCAACGCGGCGGCCGCTCTTCGTCAGTGCAGGCTGCTTGACACCGCTTCGGCAACGATCGCCGTCTGCTCCAAGAGGTCGTCAATCTGGTTTCGCATAAACTCCTTCGGATCGAGATAGGCCATCGACCAGTCTGCGTAGCGTCGGATATGCGTCGGACCATCCACGATCAATTTCACGCTATGGTGCCGCGAGTCGACGGCAATCCGCGCCATAAGTGCCTGCAACTCGGTTTTTGGACCCTCCAGCAGCTGGGCAAAGCGCCCCTTCTGATAGGTTAGAATTCCCGTGATGTTGGCGCGCAAATTATGCGGTTGGGCCAGCGCGCAAATCGTTCGAACGTCTGCCTCCAACATCGCACCCGGTGCTGTGGCGATGCTCACGTAAGATAGTTTCCACAATTGCAACCGACACCCCACTTCCCCTGCGCCACCCCCGCCACGCCAAATGGCCGCGTAGGGCGGCAGCGAAAAAATGAAAGTGCTTATCGCACACCACGTGGAATTCAGCCCGCTCTGCTGTTCCGGCAAAAATGGCGACAAATCGGAGAATCGGCACGAACAAAGCGGCTTGGCCGTGTGGATTAGTTTTCGACTACCGCCGCATAGTCGGGATCGCGTTCGAGCGCGCGGGCTTCGTCGGCCTGGGCGCCGCGGACATTGCCATTGGCGCGGCGGACGCGCGCGCGGTTGTAATAGCTGCGCGCCGAGGGGGCGTAGCGGACCGCGAGATCGAGATCGGCCGTAGCGCGCGCCAGATTGCCCGAGCGCCAATGCGCCAGCCCACGATTGAGATAGGCCGCGCCGAGTTTCGGTTCGCGCGCGATTGCCCCGTCGAACGCCGCGATCGCCGCGTCCCCATCGCCTTGCCACGCCTTTGCAAGACCGTTGGACAGTGCTGCGCCGCAACCCCGCAGGCTCTGCGCCGGGTCATCGACGGTGCAGGCGTTCCAGTCGCCGCGTGGAGCCGCCCGGATGTGCGATCCGGTTACGACGATGTCCTCCCCGGCGTTTTCGGCCATTGCGACGCGCGCGGCGAGCGCGGCCGGAGCGGTTTTCGCTCGCGGGGCCGATGCGAAGCTTGAGGGGGCGGGCGGTGCTGGTGCGGGGGGAGGCGGGGGTGGGGGGGCTGCCATCGGCTCCAGCACCGGGGCGGAGACTATCGGTGCCGGGGGCGGCACGTCCGCTGCGGTATCCGCCACGACGGGCGCTGGCGGCGTTGCGAGGCGGCGTTTCGATTGGGCTTCGACCGAAGCGAGTTCGGCAGGCGGCGGGGCAGCCTCTACCGGCGGACGATCGCGCATCGGTGCGGGCTGCGCCTCGAACCTAACCTGCTCGGGCGGACCGGCGACGCGATCGTTCGGTTTCAGGAAAGCGAGCGGAATGCCAATCAGCGCGACCAGCACCACTGAAGCAAACGCAGCAGCCGGGCCGCGGCTGATTTGCCAGCGCGGCGCACGCGTCGGCGCACGCGTCGGCGCAGCTTTGGCGGGAGCCTCCGCCCCGTCGAAATTCGCCAGCGCCGCCGCGATCGTCGCGGTGCGGGCCGCGGGGCGCGGTGGTGGCGGATCGGGAAGCTGGCGGGCGATGTCGTCCATTCAAGCGGCCCGGGCTGCGGCAGGAAAGAGGGCTATCGCGGACATCGCATCCTCTATAGCGGCAATCGCGCGCGCGTCGAAAGCGCGATTGCGGACGGGCAAGGGGCGGCGTCGTGGTCGTGCGACGCCGCCCACCACCTCAACGCTCCAGCGCCGCCATCGCGCGCGCCGATTTCGCGGCACGCACGAGCTGGATGAACTCGGCGCGATACCCGAACGGGTCTTCGCCCCGCGCGGCAAGCGCGACGCGCAGGACATCCTCATAGCCGAGCGACCCGACATATTCGCCTCCGCGCAGCAGCTCGGCAAAGCCCGCCACGGCGGTCGCGAAACGCGCGTCGCGCGGCGCATCCTCGAACCGCGCGACCCGCGTGGCAGCGCCGATCGGCGCGGTGATCAGGCGGCTGGTGTCGGCCTTGGGCAATTTGTAGCGGATCTTGACGAAGCCGAGCTCGCCGGTGCCCGGCGCGACACGCTGCTGTGCGGCTGTGCCATAGCGCAAAGCGTCGACCATGCCCGGCGCGCCCTTCGGGATTACGTCATAAAGCGCGGTCACCGTCTGGCCCGATCCCACATCGCCCGCATCGACCTTGTCATTGTTGAAATCGTCGCGGTTGAGCAGGCGCGTTTCATAACCGATCAGGCGATATTCGGAGACGGCGGCGGGGTTGAATTCGACATGCACCTTCACGTCCTTGGCGATTGGGAACAGTGTCGAGCTCGCTTCCTCGACCAGCGTCTTCCGCGCTTCGTTCAGCGTGTCGATATAGGCCGCCGCGCCATTGCCGTTCTGGGCCAGCGTTTGCATCAGCGCATCATTGTAATTGCCCATGCCGAAGCCGAGCACCGACAGGAACACGCCCTTGTCGCGTTCGCGCTCGATATAGCCTTTCAGCTCGTCCTGATTGGTGATGCCGACGTTGAAATCGCCATCGGTCGCCAGCAGTACGCGGTTGACGCCCTTGGGATCGAAATTGGCCTCGGCCAGCGCATAGGCCTGGCGGATTCCCTCGGCCCCCGCGGTGCTGCCGCCCGCGCCGAGCCGATCGAGCGCGGCGAGGATCGCGGCCTTGTCGCTCGCCGCGGTGGGCGCGAGCACGGTCCCGGCGCTTCCGGCATAGGCCACGATCGCGACGCGGTCCTGCGGTCCGAGCTGATCGAGCAGCAGGCCGAGCGATTGTTTGACCAGGGGAAGCTTGTTCGGCGCATTCATCGATCCCGACGTATCGATCAGGAACACGAGATTGGCGCGCGGGCGCGTGGCGCGCGGCAGCTCATAGCCCTTCACCGCGATGCGGACCAGCAGATGGCCCGCCGCCCAGGGGTTTGGGAAAGTCGCGATATGCGTGCTGAACGGCTCGGTTGCGCTGCGGGCAGGCGCGTAATCGTACGGGAAATAATTAACCATTTCCTCGGTCCGCACGGCGGCGGGCTGAGGCAGGACATTGCCGTTGAGCGAGGCGCGCACGAAGGCATAGGAGGCGGTGTCGACATCGAGCGACAGCGTCGAGACGGGTTCCTCGCGCACCAGTTTGAACGGGTTTTCCTTGGTGGTGGTGAAGCGGTCGCGGCCGACATCGCGGTACGGTGGCGGGCCGACGACGTCGTAGGCGCGCGCCATCGGTGCGCTGAGCATCCCGACGACGGGCGCGGGCGGCGGCGGCGGCGCTGGCATCACGGCGAGCTCGGCGCGGCCCCGCACGCGCGATCCGGTGACAACCACATCGTTTGCCGCGATTTCCGCGGGGGTGGTTTTGCCTTGCGCCTCGGGTGGTACGGGCGTGGCGATAGTATCGGGGTTGGTGCTGGCGCATCCGGCGACCAACGCAATGGCGACCCCCGCGACCAGGATCGGTGAAAGCGAACGCATGATTGTCTCCTCGGCTTCAAAGCGGGCGTCGTTCGTCCGCTTGAACCTTGGACGCGGCAGCGCGGGAGATCCTTGGGGGCCTTTGCGAAAAAAAGTTCAGTCGCCTTCGCCCAGGCGCCGTCGCGCCTCATGCATCCGCCACGATACCGTCGATTCCGCCACCCCCAGGATCACCGCCGCCTCGCCGTGGGTGAGCTGTTGCCCAGCCACCAGCACCACTGCATCGCGGTACACGGCCGGCAGTTTCGCGACCGCGCTGCGCACCCACATCGCATCATGCAGATCGCGGCCATCCGGCCCCTTGGTCAGCCCCGCGAGCACCGACAGCCGCTCGCCCAGCCCCAGAAAGGAGCGGCGACGGCGCTTCAGGTCGCGACAGGCGTTGTAGACGATCCCGCACAGCCAAGTGGTGAACTTGGCCTCGCCGCGAAAGCTGCCGATCCGTTCGACCAGTGCGCAGCACACGTCCTGCGCGACATCCTCGGCGTCGCTGCGCGATCCGGTGATGTGCCAGGCAAGGCCGTGGATGCGGTCATAATGGCGTTCGAGCAGCGCGGCGAAGGCATCGCGGTCGCCAGCCACCGCAGCCGCGACCAGCGTGATGTCGGATTCGGCATCGAAGGGGCGCGGAGCCATCGCTCAGCCGCCGCGCGCCGTCACGCCGCGGCCACCACAGATTCGTCGTGACCGATGCAACGCCGCTTTCCCCGCCATGTCGCGCTCTCTGCCCCATTTGCCTACGCGACACCACCGCGCGCATCGCCCGCAATCCGGCCGATCGCCCGCGCGTTTCGGCGCAACCGTCCTAAAATACAGGGCTGACAGCGCGTTTCCTTCTCTGCAGGACAGATCGGGCTGCCGGGGAGCAAGCGACCGCAAGGTGCGGCGCTGGCGATCGGGATGCGCGTGTACGGAGTGACGATGATGCGGCGGGTGGAATGGCTGGCGGTGGGGCTGATTCTGATCGCGGTCGCGGCGGCGGCGTATGTCGGTCTCGGGTCGCCCCGGCCGCCCCACACCACCCAGGCCGTATCCGCGCTGATCGCTGCGCCCGAACGCGATGTGCGACCCTCGAAGGTCGATTATGGGCGGCTGCAACAGCGCATCGCCAGCCTGATGCAGGATCGTGACATGGTCGGGCTGGCGATCGGCACGGTCGAACATGGGCGCGTCCGCTTTCTGCGTGGTTTCGGGGCGACCGTCGCGGGGTCGAATGAGGCGGTCACGCCCGACACCGTGTTCCGCTGGGCCTCGCTCTCGAAAAGCGTCGCGTCGGCGCTGGTCGTCGGGCTGGCCGCCGACGGCAAGCTTTCGCTCGATGCGCCCATCTCGACGATGCGCACGACGTTGACGCTGCCGGGCGATGCCAGCCGGGTCACCGTCGCGGATGTGCTGTCGCACCGCGTCGGCCTGGCGCGCAACGCGTGGGACGAGCGGCTGGAGGCGGGGGAGGACCCCAAGCAGCTTCGCGCCACGCTGGGCACGCTCGCGCCATTTTGCGCGCCGGGCACCTGCTATTCCTATCAGAACATCGCGTATGACACCGCATCGGAGATCGTCGAGCGTGTTGCCGGGCAGGGCTATGCCAGCGTCGCGCAGGCGCGGCTGTTCGGGCCGCTCGGCATGACCAACGCCAGCATCGGCTCGGCCGGCCTGGAACATGCTGCGCGCTGGGCGCGGCCGCATCATAAGGGGCGCGTGCCGGTGGCGGTGCAGCAGGCCTATTACCGCGTTCCGGCGGCGGGCGGTGTCAATTCGTCGATCCGCGATCTCACGCGCTGGATGCTGGCGCAGATGGGCCGCGCGCCACGCGTCCTGTCGGCGGAGATGCTCGACACGATGCACCGCCCGCGCGTGCGCACCCCGCCGCACGGGCGGCGCGGGGCGATGGACCGGGCGCTGAAGGACGCATCTTATGGCCTGGGCTGGCGCAGCCTGAACTATGCCGGACATGCCTTGGTCGGGCATCGCGGCGCGGTCGATGGCTATGGCTCGCTGATCCTGTTCGACCCCGCCGAACAGAGCGGCATCGTGATGTTGTGGAACAGCAACCAGAGCAAGGCGGCGCGTCTGCAGCTCGAATTCTTCGACATGCTCTATGGCTTGCCGCGCACCGACTGGCTTGAAGTCGATAAGACAGCGGAAGATGCCGAGGGCGGCTCGGGCGATGCGGCAGACCGGGCCAAGGACGCGCGGCGGCGCTAACCGACGGCGTTCAGTTAAGCGCGACCGCCGCGCACCCCGAGACGCCGCCGATGTCGCGGCCACGTGCTGCGACCCGTGGCACTGCAGCGGCATCGCAACTGGCGAGGATGCGCCGCCGCGTGCGCTCGGTGTCCGCAAGGTTCGTCGAATGGGCGACGGCGACCCCGCGCGCCGCCCATATTTCGCGATACGCGAGCAGGACCGGGGTATAGTTCGGCTCGTCCGCGACAAAGCCCGGGTCGATAACCAGGATCGGTCGATCCGCCAGCGGCACGATCCGGTCGAACAATGTGCCATAGTGGCCCGATCTCGCGCCCTCGGCCACGCCCGCCACATAGTAACGCCGCGCCACCGCCGCGGCGACACCCGTCGCCACCGGCACGATCGCCACGATAAGCAACGCCGCCGCTACCGGCCGGGCGTAGCGCGCTTCGCCACCGAGCGCGGCGCGTGCCTGGGCGATGGCAAGCTGACAGGTAAGGGCTGCGGCGATCGCCATGAAGGGGACGGCGGGCAGGATATAATGGTCGAGCTTCGACGCGGCGCAGGTGAAGACGGCCAGCGTCGCGGCGACGATGCAAAGCGCGAAAAGCAAAACCTGCCGGACCCGACCGCGCGCTGCGAGCAGCGCGATCGGTGAGAGGAGCAGGAGCGGCCCCGCCGCAAAGAAGCCGGCGCGCAGCAATTCGAAATAGAACCAACGCGGCTTCGCCAGCACCAGCGAAGACCCGAAACGACCGTTCACGTCATTGAACAACGCCGCGTGCAGATAGCCTGGACCCTGCCATTCGCGCACAGCGAGGAAAAGCAGCAGCGTCCCGGCCACCCCCAGCCCCGTCACCAGATAGCCCCGCGTCGCGAACAGGCGCCGCCATCGCCCAGTGACGGCAACATACACTACGACCCCAACGCCGGGGACCAGCGCCGCGATACTCTTGGTCAGAAAGGCGCAGCAGATCGCGACACCGATCAGCCCGAGCAGCGCGCGCGCTGGCCGATCAGTCTCCAGCGCCGCGAACAGCAGGCACAGATAGGCGGTGATGAAGAACAGCAGCAGCGCATCATAGTCCGCCGTCCGCGCGCTATGCTCGCCAAAGAACGCCGGACTCAACACCAGCAACGCGGCCGCCAGCGCCGCAGTGGCAACCGACCCGGTCGTGCGGCGCACGAACCAGAACAGCAAGGCGATCGTCCCCAGCGCCGCGATCATGCTCGGCAGCCGCAGCGCCCAGCTCTGCGGCCCGAACAGCGCGACGCTCCCCGCCATCAGCCAGATCAGCAGCGGCGGCTTGGTATTCCACAGATCGGGCGCGCCGTCATAGCTGGTGACCAGCGAAAACCCGCGTGCGCGCATCTCCAGCGCATTCACGATGTTGCGCGATTCGTCCCACAATTGGATCGGCATCGCCGTCCGGTCGAAAAACAGAAATGCGGCGGACACCAGCAATATCGCGATCAAGATCGCGACTGGCGTCTTCGAATGCGCCCGCCCGCCGGTCACTCGGGAGACACCGTCGCCACGACGGGAGAATGACAACGACGCTGACATCGGCTCAATCCTATCAGCCAAAACTGAAAGAGGTGATAAGGTCTGATGTCAGGCCCGCGGAATGATGGCACCGCAGCAGCGGCACGCGCCCCGACGCGCTACGCGCCGCCGCATTGGCCGCCGCTTCCCGAAAATCGCTTTCGCACAGTACCGGAACGTCGATCCGGCACTGCCGCTTGGACTTGCCTTGCCGTGGCGGAGGGCAGATGACGGGTCATTGGAGAGGGACAAAACCGGCCATGCTACCATTGAACGGGATCCGTGTGCTCGATTTCGGGCGCTATATCGCGGGACCATATTGTGCCGCTTTGCTCGCGGACTACGGGGCCGACGTCATCCGGATCGAACGGATTGGCGGCAACGAGGATCGCTTCACGGTCCCCGTGGCCGAAGACGGCGCGGGTGGATCGTTTTTGCAGATGAACCGCAACAAGCGATCGCTTGCTCTGGCCCTTGGAACCGAGACGGGCCGCGCGATCATGCACCGCCTGGTCGCTCAGGCCGACATCGTCGTCGCCAACATGCCCGCCAATGCCTTGGAAAAAGCCGGGCTGGACTTGAAATCCCTCAGCGCGATCAAGCCCGACATCATCCTGGTCACCGCGTCGGCCTTCGGTGAGGATGGCCCGATGGCGGGCTGGGTCGGCTTTGACGCGGTGGGTCAAGCGATGTCCGGGGCGGTGTATCTGACAGGCACGCCCGACCAGCCGTTTCGTGCACAGGTCAATTACGTCGATTTCGGCACCGCTTTGCACTGCGCATTCGGGGCGATGGTCGCGCTGCGCGAGCGCGACAAGACGGGGCAGGGGCAGCAAGTGTCGGGTTCGCTTTTGGGCACCGCCGTCACATTCACCAACGCGCTCAGCATCGACCATGCCTTGAACGGGGTCGAGCGGCAGCCGATCGGTAACCGCAGTTACGGATCCGGGCCGACCGATGTGTTTCGCACGCGCGACGGCTGGATCGTGACGCAAGTCGTCAGCGACGCGATCTTTGCGCGCTGGGCGGTTTTGGTCGGGGCGCCCGAGCTGGTCGGCGATCCGCGCTACGCCAACGATATGGCGCGCGGCGACAATGGCAAGCCATTGAGCGCGCGCATGGCGCAGTGGTGCGAAGCGCGCACCACCGAGGAAGCGATGGCGGCGCTGGGCGAGGCCCGGATACCGGCCGGTCCGGTGCTCGCCCCATCGCAAGTCCTGTCACATCCGCAGACCGTGGCAGCGGGCTTGGCGGAGCCGATGGCCTATCCCGGCATCCCCACGCCGGCCCCCGTTGTCGGCGCGCCAATCCGGTTGAGCGGCACGCCGCGCGACCCCATGCTGCGCGCGCCGCAAGCGGGCGAGCATAGTGCGGAAATCCTGACCGAGGCCGGATTCAGCGCCGATGAGATTGCAGTGATGGCGTCAGCGGGCGTTGTTCAGCTTGGCGGATAGTCCCATCGAACCGGCACGGATTCCGGTGATCGTGGGGGTCGGTCAGATCAATGACCGCACCCCCGATCCGTTCGCGGCGCTCGATCCGGTCGCCTTGATGGCAGAGGCGCTGCGCAGCGCCGATGCAGATGGCGGCGGCGGGTGGTTGGCGGCGCTCGATTCGCTGGCGGTGGTCGATCAGATCTCGTTTCGCGCGCTCAATCCCGTCGTCGACGCCCTTGCCGTGCAGCTCGGCATTGCACCGGCGCATCGTTTCCAGACCGCCATGCCGATGGGGGACAGCCCGATCCGGCTGCTCAACGAAGCGGCCAATCGGATCGGCAGCGGTGAAGCGACCGTGGCCGCGGTGGTCGGTGCCGAGGCGCTTCGTACCGCGGCCCGTCGCGCAGCGGCTGCGGCAGGCGGTAACGAGGGCGACCATAATGCGATGCGGGTGCGGCATCGCGGGCGCGCGCCCGACTATCGGCAACGCTATGGCCTCACCGCACCGGTGGACGTCTATCCCCTGTATGAGAATGCGGCGCGGGCCGCATGGGGCCAAACTTTGGCCGAGGGGCAGGCGGAAACGGGCGAGATGTGGGCGGCGATGTCGCGGGTCGCGGCGGACAATCCCCACGCCTGGCTACGCGCCGAGCGCGCCGCAGCGGACATTATCCAGCCGACTGCCGACAACCGCCCGATCGCCTTTCCCTACACCAAGCTGATGGTCGCCAACAGTTCGGTCAACCAGGGGGCGGGCTTCATCGTCACCAGCCTGGCCGAGGCGCGCGCGCGCGGTGTGCCCGAGAACCGGCTGGTCTATGTCGGCCACGGTGCCGCGGCGCATGAATCCGATGACGTGCTGGCGCGCGAAAATTACGAAGCGTCGCAGGGTATGCGGATTTCGCTGGAAGGGGCGCTGAGCGCTAACGGGCTTGCCATCGAAGACATCGACTTGGTCGAACTCTATTCCTGCTTTCCGTGCGTTCCGAAGATGGCACGCCGGATCATCGGATGGCCGCAAGACCGGCCCGTCAGCGTGGTCGGCGGGCTGACCTTTGGCGGTGGGCCGATCGGCAATTACATGAGCCATGCCGTTGCGGCGATGGTCTTGCGGCTGCGCAGTGGTGACGGCCGCAACGCTCTGTTGTTCGGCAATGGTGGCTTTGCGACGCACAACCACAGCATCGTCTTGGCGAGCACGCCGCTGTCGGCGGTGCGTTTCCCCCATGATTTTGACTGTCAAAGCCGCGCAGACGCGGCGCGTGGGCCGGTGCCGACCGTGAACGAGAGCTATGCCGGTCCGGGCACGATCGAGAGTTACACCGTCATGTATGCGCGGACCGGTGCCGCGAGCGCAGGCGTCGTCGTTGCGCGTAACCCGGCAGGCGACCGGTTTCTTGCAGCAGTTTCCGCAGAAGATATGGCGACGATCCAGTTCCTGAGCGATGGGCGGGTGGAACCCGTCGGCACCTCAGGGATCGCCCGCCGCGGCGACGACGGATTGCTGATTTGGATGCCGACGGTCGCTTAAATTCCGGGCGCACCGCGTCTAATTCTCGTGCGCCCGGCGCTACACTCCCCGCGCGCCGTCAGACTTCGCGCACGTCGTCCGCCTCGAATTCGCCGAACGCCTCGCGAACTTTGGCGACCTTGGCCGCATCGTCGATTTCGACCGACACGGTCACCGCGCCGTTTAGAGGCGCGTCATCCCGCTTCTCTGGGCTCGGTTCGCCGGCCTCGGTATCGGACCCCGCTTGCTCCTCGCCGGCGGTATTTTCGCTGCCGGCGGTGGCAATGAAGATGTCGGTGCGTTCGATCTTATGTTCCTGGACCAGTCGTTCGACGGTCATCTCGGCCTCGCGGCGCGTCGCGAAATTTGCGTTGAGCGTCGTTCCCATCATCATACTCCCGTGCCGCCGACGGTGGTCGGGGTCGTGAACGAGAACGCACGGAAACGCATCGGGTTCGCCGGTTGTGCGTTAGACGTTGATGAAGATGATCCGCTTTCCCGACGGCATCGAGGTGCCCGCGCTTGGCCAGGGCACTTGGATGATGGCCGAGCGCGCCGACCGCCGCGCGGAAGAGATTGCGGCGCTCCGTGCCGGGATCGCGCTCGGCATGACCCTCGTCGACACCGCAGAAATGTACGCCAACGGCGCATGCGAGCGGCTGGTCGGCGAGGCGATTGCCGAGGTCCGCGACCAAGTGTTTCTCGTCAGCAAAGCGTATCCGCACAATGCGTCTCGTGAGCGTTTACCCCGCGCCTGCGATGCGAGCCTAGCGCGTCTTCGCACCGACCGGGTCGATCTTTACCTCCTCCACTGGCGCGGCAGCGTCCCTTTTGCCGAGACGGTCGAGGCGATGGAGCGGCTGGTTGACGCTGGCAAGATCCTGCGTTGGGGCGTCAGCAACCTCGGCATCGACGCCATGGCCGAGCTGTTCGCCGCAGGCGGCGGTGCCTGCGCAACCGATCAGATTCTCTACAATCTGACCCGGCGCGGACCGGAGTACGACCTATTGCCTTGGCTCGCTGACCACGGCCTGCCGACCATGGCGTACAGCCCTGTCGAGCAGGGTCGGCTCCCCCACGAACGCGCGCTCGCCGACGTCGCTTTTGATCTTGGAGCGACGCCCGCGCAACTCGCTCTTGCGTGGCTGCTGGCGCGGGATGGCGTGATGGTCATCCCAAAGGCAGGTAGCAGCGCTCACGTGCAAGAAAACCGCGCCGCGGCGGATCTGATCCTTGCGCCCGAGACGATGGCCCGTCTTGACCTGGCGTTCCCGCGACCGACCGAGCCGGTCCCGTTGGAGATGCTGTAGCAACTCGCAATCCGCCCTGGCGCTTGGGCCGCTCGCTTATCGCCGACCTATCAACGAGTGTCTGGGCAAGAGCGATCCCGAACTCCGGGCCTGGAGCAGTTCGCAACGGACGCGGGGGGGGGGGGGGGCAAATCTAGAAGATGCGTTCCTAGTCTGTTGCGAGAAACCAATCGGATTGATGCGCCGGCCACACGGATAATGCGATGAATGCGGCGCTGTGCTTCGTGGCGGACGAAATTCATCGGCGGTTTCATGGGCCGGTGCTCGAAAAGCTCTCGCGCGACGCGCGGATCGCGCTGTTCGGCCATGAAATGGCGCAATACCGGCTCTGATCGATTAAACGCAGCGCATATTCATCTTCGCCATTTTCCGCTTGGTGATGGTGACCCCTACGGATACCGTTCTGAAATTCTAGGAACGATCATTACGTCCCAGCTACTTGATCTTGTTGCGAATACCTGAAAACAGTCGGGCCAGTGCGTCCCACAGTTTTCCGCTAAATCCGGATCAAAGTGTGGGACTTGATGTGGGACTTCATTGTGGAGTTTCAGATGGCGTTGACGACTCTCAAGGTCAAACATGCAGGCCCCGGCAGACATGCCGATATGCACGGTCTCTACCTCCTCGTTCGCGATAGCGGAGCGCGGTCCTGGGTGCTGCGGATGCAACACGCCGGGCGACGTCGCGATTTCGGCCTTGGACCTGCGCAAGACGTTCCTCTTGCGGATGCACGCATCCTCGCCGCGAACTTGCGCAAGGCCGTTCGCGCGGGCGAGGAGCCTGAATCGCGGCGTAGGGCAGGGCAAAGGTCTGCACCGACCTTCGAGAAAGTCACGCGCGATTGCTACGACACTATGAAAGGTGGTTGGAAGGACCAGCGTCACGTTTCCTGGATATCGAGCTTCGAGCGGCACGTCTTTCCGCTCATCGGTGGCAGAGCCGTGACCGCGATCGACAGCGCAGCGGTCCTCACCGTGTTGGAGCCGATCTGGCTTACGGTCCCGGACACCGCAAAGCGAGTGCTGCAAAGGATCGGTACGGTGCTGGACTACGCGCACATCAAAGGGTTCGTGCCGGAGGAGGTTTCGCTTAGATCCGTTACACGCGGCCTCCCGCGGCAGACGCATCAGGTGACCCATCGCGCGGCGATGCCGCATGAAGATGCGCCCGCGTTCATGAAGGCCCTGCTGGCGCTGCCTTCGACCTTGGGTCGCGATGCGCTGCAGCTCACGATCCTGACCGCGGTGCGATCCAACGAGACCCGCAAGGCAGTTTGGGGCGAGTTCGACCTCGACAAGGCGACATGGTCGATCCCGGCATCCCGCATGAAGATGAAGGAAGCGCATGTCGTGCCACTGGCACCTGCGGCTGTTAAGCTTCTAAGAGCCTTGCGCCAACGCCACCTTGAACTGCACGGAGCGGTGAAGCCGGAGCGCCTGTTGTTCAGTTCGCGTCGCGACAAGCCGATCAGCGACATGACGATGCTCAAAGTTCTGCGCGACATGAAGATCACGGACGCGACGGTGCACGGCTTCCGTAGCACCTTCACCGACTGGGTAGCCGAATGCACCGACGTTTCGAAGGAGGTCGCCGACAAGGCGCTGGCGCACCAGATCGCAAATGCGGTCGAAGCGGCTTATCGGCGCACCGATTTCTTCGACCGGCGACGCGTGCTTATGAGCGAGTGGGCACACTTTCTGGGAGCTTGAGGCTGTCGCGGCTTGTGGGCCGATCCCGTCTGACCGGTTCTGGCCATGACCAAGCAGAAAGCCAACCTCTGGTTCAGCCAGTGCAATTCGACCGCTTCCGACCCAGACATTGCCATTCCGGGAGCTCAGCGGTGATCCCGAAAGCCGACCGGCGGCTTTTCTTCGCCGCTAAGGATCGCACCGCCGCTGTCGCACGGCTTGGCCTGGTGGAAAGCGGACGTAGCCGTCAGCCGCCAGTCCAGACGCTGAACTTACTCGGCTCCGGCGTGGCAACGGTCGAAAGATGGATGACAGATCGCGGATTTAGACCTGACATCTTGATCAGAAAAAGATGAAGGTTCGGCGTTCCTGAGCAATCCGCGCCGATATTTACTTCGTAATCCGCTTCGGAGCAAGCAGCGAAGATTCCTGCATCTGTGTTCACCAGCAGGGCGACCTTTCGGTTTTTACGCTCGTCAAGGAACATTACGTCGAAAATTTCGAATGTGCTCACTGGTAGTGGGTCAAGACGCGCCAGCTCGTTCGCAAGATCGCGTTCCATAGGAGAACCATCGGCCATCAGGCGCATGTTAAATAACTCACGAAACCTTTCTTTGTCACGCTGCCACCATGCTTCAAATAACCTCTGCACCTGCTGGTTTTCTAGGCCCGCAGCACGTGGCGACTTGAGCGCATACGAACAGGCATTAGCGGGCGTCGAGAATAAAGCTGGCAAAGTTGCTGCCAAAGCGAGAAGGCTTCTGCGATCCATCGAGGTAGGATGGATGACGGTTTGAATGTCCGCAAGTGGGCGGCAACGGTCGGGCCGCTTTCCTGCCCGAAACCTTCCGGTTGGCTTTCGGGCGGACCGACGCGGCGGAAATGATCCGAACGGCGTCAGGTGGTGGAAAGCAGACCGGCAACTTTCGGGCTCCGAATGCCTGAAGTCCCCTTCCGCTGCCGGATTTCCTTTTTTATCCGCGCTGCACACTGGGGGTGTGAGGGTCGCAGGTTCGAATCCTGTCGCTCTGACCAACTTTCTAAATAGTTACAGTTACTTAGGTGACATTCGGAAAGTGCTTGCGGTTTCGCATTTGTCGCCCATATCCGCTGGCTTCTAGCCCCTGATTGCCGAGGGCAATGTTGGCGCGTTAGGATCTACGCAGGCTCACGCGATAATGGTAGAGCCCGAGCTGCTCTACCACGGCAAAGTCACCGACCCGCGCGTCATGGCGTGCGAAAAACGCGCGGGCCAAAGACCGGTCCCGGAAAAACTTTTTCGAACCATCGAGGTCCGTCATCGTCGGAGCACCGCCGCCATAGTCGACCGCCACCTGTCGTGGCGCGATAGCGCCCTTATTGGACCCGCCGATGGCATCGGCAGGGAAGCGATCGAAAAATCCGCGCAGGTAAATATGCGAATTGTCGATATTGCCTTGTGTGAGCTCCACCTCGCCGAGGACAAGTGCTCCGGCCCTCGCTTGCGCCACCGCTGGCGCCGCTGCTATTGTTGGTGCGGAAATCACGGCTGCGCGAACCGGGGCAGGCACTGCCATCTTGGGTGGCGCGCTTACGGGTATCACCTGACCAACCTGCTCGGCCAGCAGCACAACCTGTGCCGCAGCCCGCGCGTCCTCGCCAGCATCGTGGTGGTCAAAGCTCAGCGACAGGACCGTTTTCAGATTGGCAAGGCCATGGCCGCCGTTGCCTTCCAGTTCCGGCCAAGCCTTGCGCGCGACCTGCACGCTGTCGCGCCAAGCCCAATCCGGCGACGACAGCCTGGCCTTCTGGCAAGCTGCGGTGATCGCGCTGCAATCGAAGCCGGAATGCTGATACACTGTCAGCCCTGCCAGCGCCCCGCGCAACACCTTCATCACCTCGGCAAACAGCGGGGCGCCCGCGACCGTTTTCGCGCTGATCCCATGCAGATAAGTGAAGCGCCATTCCTGCACCTGCGGGTCGACATGGGCCTTCCAGGTGACAATCGTATTGTCGGGACGCACGCAGGCGACACCGATCTGGCAGATGCTTCCCCGGTCGTTGTTGGCGGTTTCGACATCGAGCGCGACAAACCGGAACGGGCCTTGGGGGAAGCGCAGCACATTGGGGCCTTGGCCGCTTACAGCAGCCAGCGCAGTTTGCGCGACCGGCATTCGGCCGCTGGCGGCATTCAAGCACTGTCGCTGGCGTTCCAGCGCAGCCTTTTCCCGATCCCCCCAACCCAGATGGCGGATGGTCTCGTCGACCAGATCGACCGGCTCGTCATATACGGCGGTCTTGCGCGCGTTCCACGCGGTGGCCTCTGCCGGCGCAATGCGGATCACCTCGGCTTCGAGGCCAACAATGTCGGCGCTGTCGGGCAAGACAACCCAGACCGCGCGGCAATGCCGGGCGATGAAGGTGTTGCGCAACTTCTTGGCGATGCCCCCATCGGCCTGGGTGGCCGGGTCAAGCCGCTGGCGCCACATTCTGCCCGTGTTGTACATGGTGGAGAAGTAGTGGCTGAGGTGTTCCGAGCCGGTCCGGTGCTTGGCGTGGATGCGGCTGTATAAGGATTGCCCAAGGGATTTGGTCGAGCCGATGTAGCGCAGATGGCCGAGATGGTCGACGAGGCCATAGAGCCCGCGCCCATCTCGAGGGGCGTCCTTGGTGTGGCGGTGCGGGGCGGCAAGCAGTTGATCCAGCAGGTCTTGGGCTGAGAATTCCATGATCGTCCTTGAATGCGGCGTGGCGCATGGCGTGTGTCACGCCAAGATGCGTGTGAGGGTGCCAGGACCGGCGCCGATGGTGTGTGGCGCCGGCGGGTGGATCAGTCCGGGCTCCAGATGTCGGTGAGATTGAGGATGAGACGGTCGGGGGCGGCGCGGAGCGCGGCGGCATAGCGACGCAGTTCGGCCCAACTCGGCAATTGCCGGGCAGCCCGCCGAGCAATGATCACTTGTTCGGCAGCGTCGAGATCCGGCGAGGGTTTGGTCGCTCGCGAGCGGATGTTCGCCAACGCCTCGTCCAAGGGGTGAGATTTGAACTCGTGGATCATCACCCAAGCCCATATTTCGGAAGAAGTCTCGCTCTGGCGCAAGGGGGCGAAATTCCGGCGGCTGGTGATCCAATCGAGCAGCGCATCATTGTCGATCTTTGACTTGACCAAACTCAGCCCGTCCCGGCTCATTGCATTGCGCACCGCAGTGACTGGCATGCCGGTCAGGGCACCAATTGCCTCGGTGGTCCCGAGCTCGACATTGTCATCTACGTAAAAGCACCCATCGGCGATGCGCCAGCGGTTGTAGGCGGCCAGAACTGTCCGGTTGAGCGAGCTTCCCTCCCGGTCGAGCGGTGAGCCATAGCGGCGGGAAAAACGCACCATAGAGCCACGCAGGATCTGCTCAAGTTCGTCTGCTTCATCGAGGTCGAGCGCTTCGCAAGGCCAAGGGCGAAACGCGCTTTCATAGGCGCGTCGGGCGATACGGGTGATGTTGAAAGCGTCAAGATTAAGCTTCTCGCCAATCTTTTTGTGATTGTAATCCGAAAAGTCTTCGACCTCAAAGCCGAGAAAAGCCGTCGCCGCTGCGATGCCGGCGATCCGTTCAAGGTCTGCCGCTTGTGAGACGAGGTGTTCGCGTAGATCTTCCATCATTGCCTGGAGCGTGAAGGGGGGGGCGGGCATGGTGTAGGTCCATAGGTCGTCAAAGTGGTCGACCGGGGCATCGACGAACTGCAGCGAAGCGGGAGACACCAGACTGGCTGGTGAGCGGCCATCCGACATGCGGATGGGGTAGCCTCTGTGTACAAGCTCGAGCGCTTCGCTGTAGCTGGAAACGAGGACGGCATTGTCCTTGTGGTGACGCTGGGCGCCATGAGCCGCGTCGGCCAGCACAAACATGCCGTTCTGGCTCGGGTCGCGGTCGCGCTGACGCCAGGGGCGTTCGATCGCTCCGGTGATCGGGTTGGTGCGCAGGATCTGAGTGAAAAAGCTGGGAATGGCGGGTCTCCCTGGAAAGATTAGTGCTGGCGTGCAGCGGTAACGATGGTGCCGTTGTCGGCGACGATGACATAGGCGTTGCGGTAGCGACCGAGTTGCGCGGCCCCCGGCCCCAAGATGCGGGTGGCCTCGGCCCAGCTGTCGGCATCGAAGCTGTGCTTGTAGCAGTCGCCGCCAGCCCACATGCACTCGGTCAGCGAGAGCAGCAGATCCACGACATAGCCAGGGATCGAGCGCTGTTGCATGCGGATGATGGCGTGGGAGCTGAAATGGTAGCACTTGGGGATCGCTGAAAATGTCTGCATGATGGCCTCCTGGCTTGATGGTTGTGATATAAAGCCAATTAATAAGGCGTGTCAATATGAAAATAAACAAACATACGAGGTATGTGGATCGTTTCAGAATTCAGGGTAAGCCACTGGGGATCTGGCAGGCGGGGCTGACCCGAGAGCAAACCTGCGGGCGCCGGCATTGGCCTCAGATGCCATCATTCCGGCGCTGATGAAGGGCCTCGGGTTTGCCGGAGGGATCCGCTGTTGAGTCACTGAGGAGCTAGGGTTCCCTTTCCACGATCACGAAAGAGTGTCTGAAAGTCGCCTTTGAGGTCGGGCTGCGCCCACGTTGATAAGAAAGCTTCGAACGTCTGCTCCTTCCAAGTGCCAACGTTCAGCAGGTGTTTCGGAAACGGCGGGAAAGTCCCAAACGTCACTATTCGTCGAAGTAAGACAAGCGACGAACGAACGGCAAATTTCAGGAGCCCAATATTCTGGCCCGAACGACTGGGATTGGGCGCAAGCAGTCTGTCCGCTTTGAGAACGAGGCGGGAGTCGAACCACTTATTGCGACGCCGGTTGCGGGCCATAACTCTTCACGAAGGTCACAAGGTCGATTTCTCCCCACTTGCGATGCCGCTCCGTGTCGAAGCTGATTGACGTTGCTACCGGTTGAAAGGGCTGTATTTTTACGGTGCCGGTGGGGTGGCAACACCCGGCTCGTGAGAAGGCTCTTGGGACACCGGCACCGTTCGCCCATGCAAGCCGCTTTGGGAATACTTTTTCGGTTCGATGGCCAATCCGACGTTCAACCTTTCCGCATTTGCTGAGAAGCTCATCGCTGAGAAGCGGAAGCTCAACCTTGCGTGGAAAATTAAGAATGCGGTTGGGCTTCAGTCGATAGCCGTCGATCTCAAAATGGCCGTTGAGGCGTGTGACGGGCTGCTTTTTTCGCTCGATAACAAGTGACGTGACCCCCGTCTTTCATCCAGCGGCAGCCAGAGACCGACCGTTGTTGTCGCGCAGGAGCGCGGGCGAAGCAACGGGCGGGTTTAAACCCGCCCGTTGCTTTTCGAGGTCGGCGGCAAAGGCCGCCGGTGTGGCGTAGCCGAGCGAGGAATGTGGCCGCTCGGTGTTGTAGTCATCGACCCAGCGCGCGAGGATCGAGCGCGCCTGGCGGACCGTGAAGAACAGCGTCTCGTTGAGCAGCTCGTCGCGCATGCGACCGTTGAAGCTCTCGACGAACCCGTTCTGCGTCGGCTTTCCCGGGGCGATATAGTGCCACTCGACGCAAGCATCGCCCGACCACGCGAGAACCGCGTTCGAGGTCAGTTCGGTCCCGTTGTCGCTGACGATCATCCTGGGCGCACCGCGCTCGGCGATCAGATCACCCAGCTCGCGCACCACCCGCTTGCCCGAGATCGACGTGTCGAGCACCGCTCGCAAACACTCGCGCGTCACGTCGTCGACGATGTTGAGGATGCGGAACCGCCGCCCCGTGGCCATCTGGTCGTGGACGAAGTCCAGGCTCCAGCGCTGGTTGGGCAGCGCCAACACGGGTGCCGGTGCCCGCGCACCGACGGCGCGCTTGCGGCCCTTTCGGCGTCGCACCGTCAGACCTTCCTCGCGGTAGAGCCGCTGGGTCTTCTTGCGGTTGATCGTCATGCCGTCGCGCCGCAGCAGGATATGCAGCCGCCGATAGCCGAACCGCCGGCGCTGCTGCGCCAACTCGCGCAGACGCGACCGCAGGTCGCCATCATCCGCCCGGCACGAGCGATACCGCATGCTTTTGCGATCCGCCCCGACGACAGCACACGCCCGCCGCTCGCTCATCCCCAGCGCCGTCTGGAGATGCGCGACCGCTTCCCGCTTCGCGGCAGGCGTTACCATTTTTTTGATAGCAGGTCCTTCAGACCCGCGTTGTCGAGCATCGTGTCCGCCAGCAACCGCTTGAGACGGGCGTTCTCCTCCTCGAGCGCCCGCAACCGCTTCGCATCGGACACCTCCAGACCGCCGAACTTGGCCTTCCACGCATAATAGGTCGCGCTGGACATCCCGTAGCGCCGGCACAGATCCGTCACCACCGCGCCAGCCTCGGCCTCTTTCAGGATGCCGATGATCTGCTCTTCCGAAAACTGCTTCCGCTTCATCTGTCCGTCCCTTCTTCCGGGGTCGGACTCTAGCTCCAACTGGAGGAAAAAACGGGGGTCACGTCACAAGATGGATCAACCCGCCGATTTTCGCGAGTCAAGCGAGGCGGCGCTTATGAACTTCATCATCCTGCTTTACGCCCGTGCTGCAAAAACATCATCCGACGAGCGCCAGCAATACGACCCGCGCGCCAGCCTCACCCCGGAAGAGTTGGTAGTTCACCAAGAGCTTTGCGACCTTCGAGATGCGGCGGTCGCTCACTACGGGACGGGAGGTTCATACGTCGGCAATTAGGTGCGTGAGCTTGCGATAATGGAGATCGGCGCGGGAGTAAGGGTTGGCGTAGTTTCGCGGCGGCAAATCATTGACCGACCGCTGATCGCGCGGGCGAAAGCCCAAATCCTTCGCGTCATCGAAATTGTCGATCCTATCGCGTCGGAAAGGATCAACGGCATTAGCGAAGCGCTCGATGCCGAATGCGAACTCGATTCAGAGTTCTATCGGGAGGTTCACGCCCATCCCCTAAATGTTGAACTGTTTCTCGGTGGCGCTGAGCAAGTGGTGCAGATGCAAAACACACCCAATGGTGGATCGGCGCGGGGCGCGTTCGGGCAAAACCGCTAGGGCATTGGGAGATCGAAAAGTGAAGATATTGAATGCCTTGCTCGCGGCAACCGTGCCGTCGATTGCCCTATCTCAGTCGGCTCTTGAACATTACGCGTGGCAAGACCCGTATCCACTGGTTCCGCTCGGCCGCACGGCACAGGCCATCACTGGACCGGTTCGCGTCCGTCCAAAAACGATCACTTTTGATAATAAAGTCGTGGCGGCGCGCCTTGTCGGCAAGGTTTGGCGCATGTGGGATGAGTCTGGTGAAAAGAGCACTGCGAGCATCTATGAGCTATCGAGCGATCCGGGCGTGCTCAGACATCGCAACACTCTTTGCGGGGCCGGGGTGAAGGCACGGTTTGTAGTGCTCTGGCAGAGCTATCAGAATGGCGTTGGCGGTGCGGTCAACATGGCGGTGTGGTCTTCCGCGACAAAGCCAGAAGACAAAGACAGTCCCGGCTTGTGCGGCACGTATTCTTACGAGTGGAAGGTCCGTTAGCCGCTTTCATTGCGCAGTCTTGCTCGCTCGAAATTGAGGAAGGTCTAACCGTTGCGCAGGTGCTTTACCAATTCCCCCAGGCGCGTTCGAGCGCCGTCCATTCGGGAAAGGTCAGGGGTCGTAAGGGGGTGTACCGCGCGGATCCGCTCCGGCCGTCCGTGGCCGACGTTGCAGCGGAAGTGTCGGCTCATGACATCGACGTGATCGTTCCGGCCGTGGCAGCAAAACCAGCGCTGCGCGCGTTGCGCTAACACCACGCCCCGGTGGTCGCACGCGCGGCAGTCAGCTGCACATTGGCATTCTGGTGAATGAAATTCCCTAGCTTGAGCAGCCGTATGGTCGCGCCCATGCCATTACAGCGCAAGCGGCAACTGGTCGGGATCGGCTTCGACGGGTGGGTTGGCGATGCGCTTCGCGATGCTCGCCGCAAGTTCGTTCAACGCCTGTTCGCGCAAGCGTTCGTCGCCAAAGGTGAGGCCGACACGCGCCCATCCCGGACTGAGCATCAGGCCCTCGCGCGCCAGGTTTTCGAGATCGTTGGGCGAATCGGAGAGATGCTGTGCCATATCGGCGTGTGGAACATATGCGGAACGAATGGCAAGATATGTTCGGCGCCGCGTCGCATATGGCGTCGGAGCTCGGCCCTTGAGAACGGCATGTGATCGGCGGGCCGTTAGCGAAATCAGGTTTCGTCCGGGCAGGTGTAGTGAATCGGGTTTCGAAGCCACGCTGTTACAGCCGACTCGCGCCATCCCGCACAGCGCGTGCTGATCGCGATCTGCTTGGGAAAGCTTCCATCCTTGATTTTCCGGTACAATGTCGATCGGCTGAGGCCCGTACGATCGAGTACGGTCGGTAGTCGGAGAATTCTGTCAACAAAGTCCGACATGGCTCGCTCCTGCATTCGCTGGCAGATGAGGCTCGGGCAAGCCATCAAAGGGAGCAAGGCCAAAGGCCTTCGATCCAACTAAAGGATAAAGAAACAAGCTGTGGAGTAGTCGGAATGTTACCTGTATTGCGCCAGACCACGTCCGGCGAGGTTCAAACGGCTCGCCGGGTGTTGAGAACGTCTTGGGAAAACGCGTCGGAACCTTTGGGGCTAACCCTTGGACATTCGAACCGACCACCCGGCGGACTGACGACATAGTACCAATTTTTCGGGCTTCGCTCCAGTAAGGGGACGTAGTCTGGCTACGATTTCTTGTTCGGAGTCGAAGCCCACCGCCGCTTGGCGGAACGCTAACGTCTGACGGGATATGGCTCGAACTCACTATTAGTCTGCCACATCGTCAGCATGACTATCGCTAATTTTCGGCCTACCGCCATCCGGGCTCGCCCGTAGCCTGCCCGCTTCGCCAACTCGCTGCCCCAGTCACTCAGCGCACAGCGTTGAGCGGCCCGCGACAACATTACGCCAGCGGAAATCACCAGATGCGTCCTCGTAAGCCGATCACCCGCCCGGCTAATACTGGATGCGAAGAACCTTCCCGGACTGTTTCAATGTTGGCACCATGCCCAGATAGGGGCCAACGTCCGCAGGCCGGTGGAAGCGCGAGGGTTCGTCGATCGCCGAATAGAATGACAGCGCACAGATCGGGCCAACACCGGGAATTTTGAGGAAGCGGCTAGTGATGGGGTTACCCTCGGCCCGTCTTTTCAGATCCTTGTCCGCCTGTCGGATGCTCAGGTGCAACTGTGCGCACAGCTCAATCAGGGGACGTAGCGTGCGCGCCGCCTCAGACATGCCGGTTTGCCCCAAGGCCTTAATCTCAGCCTCAACTTTGGTACCCATAGCGAGGCCAACGCCTAGCTGCTTGATGGTGCTGCCATAGTTGCGCAACATCGCACGAAGGCAGTTCCGGTTTGCGGCGAGCAGCCAGACTAGGCGGTGTCGAAGGGCAAGCTCGGTTCTAATTTGCTGAGCCTCCTGTCCGCGAACGTGTACGGCCAAACGGGGTACACCCCCTAACCGTGCGATCTCCGCTATGCCGCGCGCGTCGTTGATGTCCGTCTTATGACATCGAACCGCGAGCACTTTGCTCGTTTTACGCGAGTCAAAAACGGAGACGGGAAAGCCCAACTTGGCGAGGCGAGGGGGCAGCGTCGGCGAGGCGCCTGTCTCCAACGCGACCGCCGCAATGTTGGTGAGTGGAAACATGGCGAGGGATTTAGCGATGTCGTCAGCTGTCGATCCCGACGGACATTCAAGTACGGGCAGCCCGGTATGATCTAGCACGCACACTGCTGTGCTAACTTCGCCGACATCGAGTCCAACCCAAAACTTCGAGGTCATCGCGCACCTCATTTATGTTTGCGTCGGCGGCCCTAATTTGGGTGCCAGGTCGCGGAGCGCCTGCAACGAGGTTTCGGGGTCCGCCGACGAATGGATAATGTCTAATTTGCACCGAGTCTGAATTCGCAAAGCGGTGAGCCGCCCCATAGATGCGGTGCCGTGCAATCACTTGAGCCTCTCGATTTTCACGAAGCAATCCACTCGGGATGCGCCCCAAATATTCGTTCCGATGGCGACCCGTGCTTCGCACGGCCACGCTCTACGCCGCTGTGCGGCGCCGAGCCGCTTCGCGTCTCGTCCCTGCGGGTGACGATCGTTGACGCAGTCCGGATCTCCGATCCGGTTAGCTGACATCGCGCTTCGCGCGCTGGCGCTGGTTGCGGCCGCGGCCAAGGGGGTGGGCGTCGCTACCCTCTAGTCCCGCCGCGGCGTGCCGCAACCCGGCTGCGCCGGGCCCTCCGCTTCGCTGCGGCCCTGCGGGTGCGGCCCGCCTCCGTCGGCGGGACTGCCGGTTCGCTCCTTGCCGCCCACCCCCTTTTCCGGGGCCGTGTGCGTTTTAGGAAGGAGGAAGAAAGATGAGGTGGAGGTTCTGGCGTCGGCTCCCTCGTGTGAGGCCCGAAGTGGCCCGGCTGGAGCGAAAGCTGTGGCGGATGGATTCCGTCACGCGGGAGGTCTTCTTGCTGCATCGGCTGGATAGCCTTGGCTATCGCGAGATCGCCGAGCGCTTGGAGATCGACGTGGCGGAGGTGGAGCGTCGCATGGCCAGCGCCTTGGTCCATCTCGTTGAAGCGAGCGAGGCCGACTGATCCATTCGCGGACGCGATAGGCCTTGCCTTCGCATCCGCGAATGCCGCAGGTTCCGCAGCAATGTTGCGCACGTCCCTCGATCATCTTCCCGCCTCTCGGCAGCGCGAGCTTGCCCATGTCGCGCGCGTATTGTGCGAGGAGTTCGAGGCCGCGCACGCGATCGGCACCAAGGACTGGAAGAAGGCGCGGCGCATCTTCAAAATCGTGCTCTACGGCTCGTTCGCGCGCGGCGACTGGGTCGATGATCCGGTTGGCGGCTATCAGTCCGATTATGACATCCTGATCGTCGTCAATGACGAGCGCCTGACCGAATTCGAATATTGGTCGGCCGCCGAGGACCGGCTGATGCGCGATACGACCATCACCAAAGCGCTTAGTGCGCCGGTCAACTTCATCGTCCATTCGCTGACCGACGTGAACGCCCAGCTTGAGAAGGGTCGACCGTTCTTCGTCGATATCGTAAGCCAGGGGATCGCGTTGTGCGAGGCCGAGGGGTTCCCGTTCGCGCAGTCCCGCGACTTGCCGTCGGAAGAGGCGAGGGCGGAGGCGGAGAAGCACTTTGAGAAGTGGTTTCCGAGCGCCGAGGCATTTCTGCGGATGGGGGAGGGGGCGCGCGCAGCGGGCGACCGAAACGAGGCCGCATTCGTGCTCCATCAGAGCGCCGAGCGCTTCTATCATTGCGCGCTGCTCGTGCTGACCCTCTACAGTCCAAAATCGCACAAGCTAAATTTCCTTCGTTCGCATGCCGAGGAAATCGCGCCTGAGTTGATCGAGGCGTGGCCCCGCAGCGATAAGTTCAGCCGACGCTGCTTCGAGCTTTTGCGGCAGGCCTACGTGAACGCCCGCTACTCGAAACATTATGAAATCAGCGACGGCGAACTGCGCTGGCTCGGCGAGCGGGTCGCGGCGCTGCAGCAGCTGGTCAAAGCTGTTTGTGACCGTCGCCTTGCGCCGCGCCACTGAAGCCACGCGGCGCCAGCACCCTTAGCCAGACTTTGCAGTGCGTGGGCCGCGCTTCGGCTTTTCCGCTAGCGCGCTTGCCGCAGCTTTCGCCGCGCGCCCCTTGCTGCCGAGGCCGATTTTGAGCGCCATTGCGCGCCGCTGCTCGGAATAGCTTTCGGCCACCATTGGGTAGTCGGGTCGCAGATTGTAGCGCTCGCGATACTGTTCAGGCGTCAGCCCGTGGCCAGACAGGTGACGGCGCAAGGTCCGGTACGGTCTTCCATCGATCATCGAAATGATGTGGTCTTTCGAGGCTAGCGATTTGCGCGCCGAGACTGCGGGTGTGTAGCCTTCCGAACCTGATGCATCTGGAGTTTCAATGAGCGCCGAGGCTTGCCCAGAGAGTTCGATCACGGTGGCGTGCATCGCGCGAAGAAACGCCGGCACGTCCTCCGCTGAGACGCGATTGTTCTGATTGCCGAGCCAGGCGATCGTAAGTTCAGTCGCGAGTTCGACGGCGTTCAAAGTGGGTTCGTCAGACATTAAAATCTCCGCTCATTGCCGGGCGATCATCTTATCGTGGTATACCTCGACGCCACATGATCCATAATGGATGTTTTGAGCGTGTCGAGTTCTGGGATTACTCAGGCAAACATGTCGTACCGATTAAAAGCGACGGCCCGTACCGTTTCACCTGCCAACGTCAGCTTTTGGTCCACCCTCAACATCCAACGACCGCCAGGTCGATACACCAGAGCCATGGAATTAATCTTGTTCCTAGGGCAGACGCGGTGACGATGATTGCATTGTCGGGCCGGTTGGCGAACGCGAAAATTCCTGGAAATCGGGGGGCAATTAAGAGGGCGAGATAAAAGCACCGCCAGCAGGCTGGGTGCATGTGGATGTTTTTAGTAGGAAAATACGGCTGGCCCCCCGCGTCCTCTGCCAGCCAATAAGCGAAATTAGTGAGGTTTTTCAATGCGCGAGGCGCTGGCACCGTTGCCGAATACGCGCTGGACTACTTCGCCGCCAGTGACTGCTCAGCGCTTCGATCTCGACCATCCACCGGCTGGAGCAAATATCCCGGAAGCCGCCATTCGTTCCGTTTGTCTCGATGAGTACGACGGGTGGCGAGCGGACCGTCTGCGTACGAGGTCATTTTGGGGGGAGAACGGACTGGCGGCTTTTGGGCGAGCGAAGGCGGTAAGCGGCCGTTCGTTCAGGGCGAGGCGGCTGGCAGTTATGCGCCCGAATCCTGCTATTGATTCCCCAACCCGCAGACCCCGAAAGCAGCCCTTCGGAAGCTGACCTGCTACCCGGCGTTCAAGCGATCCAGATTTGGCTCGGCGAAGCTCGCCTGATACCACCTAAACTTTAGCCAAGCGTATCCTCGCCCGCGGTGCACGCCCCAACCCGCGCGTTGCGCGTGTGAATCGTGGTCCTGAGGCTGCCCGTTCCCCCGCCTGGACGGTTGCTGGTCGTCACCAGGGTGAGATCGGTGAGCGTCGGGCTGATCGTGCCGACGATGGTCATTTCGCCATCCCCTTGGTCGACGCTGCGCATCGTCGCCTTGAAATCGACCTTGCCATCCTCGAACGAGGAACGCTGCACCTTCCATTCGGGCCCGAACTGGATCGCTTCCTGCAATCGCTTTTTGAAACTGTCATCGGAGACGGTTTTTGCTTCGAGGCACGCCGGCCCGCTGCCATTCTTCGTGCCGACCGCGGCCTTTCCGGCTTTGGCCATTTCGGCGATGTCGCCGGACATCCCGGTCGCGTCGAAAGCCAGAATTTCGCTCTCGAACGTCCAGCTTCCCGGTTGACGCTTGAGCAAGATCTCGGGTGCGGCGGACAGGCTCTTTTGCGCAGGGCCGCACCCATGCAGCACCGCTATGCAGACGGTGAGCGCCGCCAATCGGAAAGGCGTGATCATAGCTGCGTCTTTCTTTTGCAAGATAACGGGAAACCGAATTTTGGCATCAGCGCAGCAAGGTGACGTGGCCGACATAATTGTGCTTGCGGCCATAAAGCTCCAGCGTCGGCACTTCCCCAGCGCGCGGCGGAGCGCATTTGAAGCCGTTTGTCTTTGGGTCGCCCGATTTTGCGATAATCTGCGCGGGGCCAATGCGCGTAGGGGTAAGATCGAAATCAACGCTGACCTTCGGGCACACCCTATGGGCAAAATCGATCGGGTCCTTGAACGCGCCGCCCTTCGTCCGCTCCGCGACGATGAGCTGCGCCGCATCGGGCGTGGTGGTGGGGGCAAGACGGGCGATGTCGGCGGAGCTGCTAGCGTTCACGTCGATAAACCGCATCTTTGGCGCGACCGGATCGGCACGAACCGGCCCGCGGCCCGGCACGGCAACTAGCAGGCCGTCGCTGCCAAACAGCGCCTTCACGTCGAACGACACCGTCTGCTTCAGGGCGACGAAAAGATAGGGACACATTTCGGTCAGCGGTCGGCACAAATCCTTGGGCTTGCCGCCGCCCCCCAGGATCGTTTCTGCCCAGCGGTCCTTACCGTCGTCCGACGCCTGTGCCCGCGCAGTCAATATGCCGTCGGCCCCGACCTTGACGGCGACGGGACGCGATCCGTCGATCAGGCTGACCTCATACTCGCCCGGCTCCAGCCCGGCGAAGCGGACAATGCCGTTGTTGTCAGAGGGGGCGACAATCGGTGCATTGCCGGGCTTCTTTTTGACGACAAGACCAACCCCCGGAATGTTCGCAGCCGCCAGAGCCGGTGTGGCCATCACGCCAAAGCCGAGCACAGCGCCGGTCGCCGCGATCTGCACGGGGGAAAGGTTGGAAAGCCCCAGCGCGGCCAATGCAGCGGCGGCGATGATTGGCGAAGGTCTGCTTTTGAATCGTGTGCGATTCACGGGATGCTCCTCGTTGGAACGCTTGCTGCGCTACAGCCGGATGGGTGTGGCCCATAGGCCAGGCTGGGTTGTGTCCGCCTCGCCTGCGATTGTATAAAACAGGCGGTCAGTTCAGCTGAATGTACCCGTTCAGGCCGGTCGTATCGTTGTAGAAGCTGCCATTAGCGCCGACGCGGAAATCGATCGTGTTGCCCGCCTGAAGCTGCCGCACCACGTCGAACGGATTGCTTTGTGCCGGTCCGCTGGGCGCTGTCACGCTAAGCGCGTTTACCGGCGGTCCGCCGTTGAACGACAAGCTCGTCAGCGTGTTCGTACCGCCTGCGGTGATGTTCTCGGCCCAGAACCGTCCGACGATGTGATACTTGCCTGCCGCCGGGGCGGTAAAGCGCACCACGGCACATTGGTTGGCCGGTCCGGGGTGCATGGCCAAGCCCTGGGGGGAATACCGCAGCGGGCTTAGCTGGGTCGCGCCTTCGCTCTGGCTGACCATCGGCAGATCGCCCGTATTGCTGTCTGGGTTCGGCCCCATCGACCAGAGCGCGGCAGCGCGACCGGCGATATCGCCTGCATACTTCTTGAACCGGAAAGGAACGACGGGCCCACTACAATCCGGGTTCGCCGTATAGCCATAGGTCCAGACCTCGAACGGATTGGTCGCTGCGTTGATGTTGTTCGTTGGGTTGAATTGTCCGGCGATTTCCCACGAAGGAAGATAGGGGCCCAGCGGAACCGGCGGGCGCGGCGGCCTGCCTGGGGCGGTCAATTCCTCTCCTTCGCCGCCACTGTTTTCGGTAGCCATCATTCCCGGCGCCCGGGGATCGATCTGCACATTGCTGGAGGCATCCGGCCTGACCAATACCGGCTTGTTGTCCGGCCCCCCATGGCCTGCATTGCATTTCGAAATTGCCTGAACGCCGCTGGCAGCATTTCCCGTATTGTAGCCAAAGGACGTGCCATCTTTGCACTTGAGCTGCGCATTGAAGGCGCCGACATTTTGATCTGCCTTTGCAGATGTTGCGCAAATCGCCAGGGTTGTGGCGGCCGATGCGCATAATATCGATTTCAACATCACGATTTCCCTCTTCAAAAAGCAACGCAGAAAATCTGCCGTGCTGCCTGTCTCAAGCCTTCGGCTGAGTGGCGGATCAACTAGAGCCGCCCCGCTTCTTGCTGGGCATGATGGCTACCGTGTCGAGCAATCGCCGCGCTATCCCACGATCATGGGGGGGCGGTCGGGTGGCCTGTGCTATCGTGGCGCGCTACGCTGCAGCGGGAGCGAACGCAGCAGCGGCGACCGATCGAACGAGGACAGCGAATACCTAAAATGATCGGCCATTTGCAGCCTCGTTTCCTGAACTGCGTGCGATGCGGCCGATCCATCACGGCGCTGGAACACGAAACCAATCCAGCGCTGCTGCTGTCAGCAGCGCGCTCGTATTTTTTAGCAGCGCGGTGACGCCGGAGATGATCCGTCGATTGGCAGTGTGCGCCTGTGTCGCCGTTGCAACCCTCATTGCGGCGCTGTTGTTCAAACCGCCGCTGCCGACCTCGCCCCAGTCCGATACTTACGGGATAGTGCTAGTCGAGCCGGGAGATCTGGGCCTGCCCCGGCTGCCGGTCACGGCGACCCGGGTGCTGCCCTTCGCACAGCAATTCGATTGGCCAGTCAGCATGGCCAGACAGTATGACTATTCGGCTCCCGTGAACCTGCCGTCCGGCCAAAATCTCGGCGTCTACGTTCCGTTCCTCGGGGCCGACGCCCGACTTTACGTCAATAACGTTCCAGCAGGCGACGCTGACCTGCTGAACTTTGCTGGACCTGGCACAGGGGATCGTCGCGTGTTGGTCCGCATTCCTTCCCACTACCTGAAGGGCGCATTCAATCGCGTCGATATCGTGGTTTCGAGCGATGATCGCCATGTCGGCATGCGCTACTTTTACCTAGGGGATTTCGACACACTCCAACTCGACGCAAATCGCATGGATATGTGGCGGACGGTCGTCCAGCGGACGGGCCTGGCGTGCGCGGTACTGGGCTTGCTGAGTTCCGTGCTGGCGATCGTGTTGCGGCGAAGGATTAGGCTGCACCTGGCGCTAGCGCCCGTTTCGCTGCTGACGCTGGCATATGGCGCAATCAGTGTCCCGCCGCTCTGGATTATTGTCGGGATTTTGAGCTCGATCGTTGGCTTGCTGATCGCCCTCGGGCTGCGGCATCGTTTTGAAAGCAAGTCTGGAGGCGTCTTCGACGGTCTGCTGATGGCTGCGCTGCTTTCGACAATTGCGGCTGCAATGTTGGCGTTCGGGTCGATCTTGCCGTCTGGCGCGAAGTGGCTGATCGGCGTTGCGAACCTGGGCCAACTCCCGTTGCTCGCGATCGGCCTGCCGCTGCTGCTCGGATCGGACGTGATGGCGCTTCGCCGCGACCTTGCGGCCGCTCGTTCGACTGCGGCCGAACAGACGAAGATCGCGAAGAGCGCGGAGGAAGCGTTACGCGAGGAAATCCGGTCACGAGCGGTTGCCGAAGAACGGCAACGGTTCGTGCGCGACATGCACGACGGCATCGGAGGGCAGATGCAAGCGCTGCTGATGCGTCTTCGAATGCGCAAGATCGCAATCGCCGACGTCGAAAGCGAGGTCGCGGCGGGGCTGGTTGATTTGCGACTGGTGGCCGATTCACTGGACCATGTCGGCACCGACCTGGCCCAGGCCCTTGCGACGTTTCACACCAGGGCTCGGCAGCAGTTCGATGCGGTGGGGATTGGGCTGATATGGAATCAGAGCGGAGACTGCTCACGGATCATATTGGACCCGCGGGCCATCTTGAACGTGTACCGTATCCTGCAGGAGGCGCTCACCAACTGTGTCCGCCATGCGCACGCCAATCACGTTACCGTCACAATCGAGCTTCCGCCCAATGCGGGGCTTCTGGCGATCCTTTTCGAGGACGATGGTCGCGGATTTGAGGCGACCGCTGTGTCACATGGTAGAGGTCTAGGGAATATGGCTCAGCGCGCGGCCAGGCTTGGGGCGAAGTTCGATGTGATCAGCGTTCCGGGAATGGGCGGCAGCCGGATCGAACTGATCGTGCCAGTTCAATCGCAAGAATCGTCACAGGTCTAGCCAGCCGTTTTGGACCGCCTCGAACACCGCTTCGTTGCGCGAATGCACGCTCATCTTGGAATAGATCGCCTTCACATGGTCGGCGATAGTATGCTGCGATATATCGAGGGCTGACCCGGTTTCACGATACGATAGGCCGCGCGAAAACATCAGAAGGACGTCGCGCTCGCGGGGCGTGAGGATGTTGGCGACTTCAGTCGCTTTAGCATCCGGTCGACTGAGCATCCCGAGCAAATGGGTCGCAATCTGCGGACTGATTGGATTGCCGCCTGCATGCAGGGCATGGATGTCGCGGATGATCTGGTCAGGCGGGGTGTCTTTCAGCAAATAGCCGCTGGCGCCAAACTCGAAGGCGAGCAAGACGCTGGCCTTGTCACCCAATACGGTGAGGATCAGCGACCGCCCCCCGGTCGCGTCCGCGAAATGTCGGATAAAGTCCAACCCGTTGCCATCGGGCAGTTTGATATCGACCAGACAGATGTCTGCGAGCGTCGTTTCTATCGCTCGCCGCGCGTCGACGATACGCTCGCAGGCGAACGCGACGTGAAAGCCATCGGTCTCTTCGATCAACAGCGTCAAATATTCGCGCGTCGCTGGGTCGTCTTCCAAAACGCCGACGGCGATTGACGTCGGGACGACAGTCATCGCTTGCGCACTCTGTTTCGATCCCAGCAATTTGCGTGCGGTTGGTCGACGATATCGATCCACATCCGGGATTTGGACGGGATGCGGCTGTAAGATATCACGCCACCTCCGCCGCCTTCATGATAGCTCAAGACGCGCCACCCTGCGCCGAATTCCGCACTGCAACGGGCGTTGGCCGTTGCTAGCGTTGGAAAGTCGGTCCCCGCCAGCGGCGTGGTCATTCGAACCTCGCCGCCGTTGAACGAATCCAACTGCAGCCCTAATTTTTTCAATCGAGCAATGTCAGGGGCTTTAGAGCCAGGCTTGAAGCATCCCAGCGGCAACGCCGCAGCGCAACTCATATCGCCACTATAAGGGTCGCAACCCGGCTGACTGAAATCTCCGTTGCAGCGAAGCCAGGACAGGTCCTCGCCGATGCTTTTATTGTGAAATTCGCGAAAGGTGACCCCACGTATGTCGTCGGGTGCCATGCAAAGAACCAGCGCCATGAAATCGATGCTGGTGTCGTCGCCGATGGCTACTTCTACGTGGTCGGGCCGGGCGGGAGAGTTCGCCCAATCCACAAACCGTTCGCTCGATCCGGGCGGCATGCTCATGGGTAATTGCGCCAAATTCATCGTCAGCAAAATGCTGCCGTCCGGCAGCGTTTTACGATTTTCGATGTCTTTCAGCCGTCGGCCAAATTCGATCGTACCGAAGCGAGCTTGGTTATCAGGATTGTCGACTAAATCCCCTAATCGGACATTATCGTTGCCCGCTCCCGGCTCGCCGCGCGTTCGTAGCACCAACTGCGCAGTCTCGATGCCGCTTGGCATCTGGAACCAGTCTGTGAAGTATTTGTCGGCCCCGGGTTCGTCATAATTCCTGAGCCCCATTACGCGATTTTTGCCCGCTGCAAGGTCTTTGAACAGACCAGTGCCGAGCAATCGCGGATCGATGCGCGCCGGCTCATTTCCTCCTCTGGCGAATCCGTCCTCGACGCCATTTACGAGAACTATTCGACGCTGCCATCGTTGGCACGTCGTGCGATCAACTATATCGAGCCCTGGTGTTATAGAGCGTGTAACTCGATCGAAATCTGCCGAAGCGTTCGGCCTATACCCGCTGATGTGGACAAGCGCGAACCATGCACAAAGCGCACCTAGCGTGCCGACAAATGCCACAGCCGCCGGCGACCTCAACTTGCTGCTCATAGCTAAACGCAACTCGAGCCCCCTCATTGCGCGACACGACGACCTTCCAAGGCGGCCCGCTATTTCAGCCGCTCGTACGGCTTCCGTTATTTCGCTACCGTTACAGCCGTCGGGTCCAGTCGCCAAGGGGACAGGGGACACCGCAATTGCAAAGCCAATCGGAGGGGCCGCTTATCCTAGAGAGCCGCCTGAAAGTAGTCGGCCCGCTTGCGGCCCACATTCGGCCATCTAGCGGCACTTGAACGAGCGACCGCATTCGGGATGGGCTTAAACGGCCATAAACGCGGCTTCTTGGGTCATTCTGCCGCAAAGCTGCCGGGCGGCAGGAGCAACATCTCAAACCATCGCCGTAGTCGTTGATTGCGCAACCCGTTTAATTTCTCACAATGCATCAAAGCGGCCCATAAAAGCCCGCAAATCGTGTGGGACCAAATGTGGGCGCCGTTTCAACCACCGCGTGAAAAAGCGGAGAATACTGACGATTCTGGCTTGACGCTGGTGACCCCTACGAGAATCGAACTCGTGCTTACGCCGTGAGAGGGCGTCGTCCTAACCGCTAGACGAAGGGGCCATGCGTTGAAGCGGCGGCAATACGCATCGGCAGGGGGGGCGTCAAGGCGCAGCGGAACTCGCGCCGCATACCGGCGTTTTTATCCCAGTCACGGTCCGAACGGGCGGATCGCCGAAATCTTGGGAATTTTAGATGCTTTGGACCATTGTCGTTGTTTTGCTCGTGCTGTGGGCATTGGGTTTTGCGGTTAATATCGGCGGTGGGTTGATCCACTTGCTGTTGGTCATTGCGCTGATCGTCGTGGTGGTGCGGCTGCTGCAGGGGCGCCGTGTGGTCTAGCGTCAACGGTGCGCGGCGGTTCAGGCCGCCGCGCGCCGCCGTTCGGCCATTTCGACGTTGAGCATCTCCGCCAACAGGAATGCAAGCTCCAGCGATTGCCCCGCGTTCAGACGCGGATCGCAATGGGTGTGGTAGCGGTCGGCCAGCGATTGCTCGGTGACATCCACCGCGCCGCCGGTGCATTCGGTCACGTTCTGGCCCGTCATTTCGGCGTGGATGCCGCCTGCGATCGACCCCTCGGCGCGATGCACCGCGAAGAAGCCGCGTACTTCCGCCAGGATTCGGTCGAACGGGCGCGTCTTGTAGCCGTTCGCCGCCTTGACGACATTGCCGTGCATTGGGTCGCAACTCCAGACGACGGGATGCCCCTCGCGCAGCACGGCGCGGACCAGCTTGGGTAGGCCCGCCTCGATCTTGTCGTGACCGTAGCGGGTGATGAGCGTCATGCGGCCAGGCACGCGGTTGGGATTGAGCGTGTCGAGCAAGCGCAGCAGCGCGTCCGGCTCCAGGCTTGGCCCGCATTTCATGCCGATCGGGTTGCCGATACCACGCAAATATTCGACATGCGCGCTGCCCTCGAAGCGTGTGCGGTCGCCAATCCACAGGAAATGCGCCGACGTGTCGTACCAGTCGCCGGTCAGCGAATCCTGCCGCGTGAGTGCCTGTTCGTAGCGGAGCAGCAGTGCTTCATGGCTGGTATAGAAGCTCGTTTGGGCCAATTGCGGTACGGTTTCCGGGCTGATCCCGCAGGCGGCCATGAATTCGAGCGCCTCACCGATTCGGTCGGCAGTTTCAGCATATTTCTTCGCCCACGGGCTGCGGCCCATGTAATCGTGCGTCCAACGATGGACTTGCGCGAGATTTGCGTAACCGCCGCCCGCGAAGGCGCGCAGCAGGTTCAGCGTCGCCGCGGACTGGCTATAGGCGCGGATCATCCGCTGTGGATCGGGCTGGCGCCCGTCCGCCGTGAAGTCGATATCGTTGACGATGTCGCCGCGGTACGCGGGCAGCGTAACGTCACCTTGAGTCTCGGTATCGGCCGACCGCGGCTTGGCGAATTGCCCCGCCATGCGACCGAGCTTCACCGTCGGCAGTTTCGACGCGAACGTCAGCACGACCGCCATTTGCAGGATGACGCGAAAGGTATCGCGAATGTTGTTGGCGCTATGCTCGGCGAAGCTCTCGGCGCAATCGCCGCCTTGCAGCAGGAACGCCTTGCCCTCCGCCACACGGGCGAGGTCGGCGGTCAGATTGCGTGCTTCGCCGGCGAAGACGAGCGGGGGGAAGCTGGCGAGCGTATCGGTCGCCGCGTCGAGCGCAGCGGCGTCCGGATAGGTCGGCATCTGCCGCGCGTCGGCACGCGTCCAGCTATCGGGGGCCCAAGCACTCATGTCATTCTCCGTGCGAATCGAAATATACCAATCGGCGTGGGTGGCGATGCCGTTGGCCGCGATTTGATTGACGGCCGGGCCGCTTGCGCGTTTGCCGTCCTCCTCCCAACCCTGAACGGTCGAGCCGGGCGCGCCATACCAGGCACCGAACGCGGCGCGGGTGAGCGCACGGTCCTCGCGGAAGCGCCGGATCTTGATGCCTGCCATCGTCGTCATGCCCAGCGCATTACCCAGCGTGGGTAAGTCGGGCAAGCGGAAATTTCCCAGACGGGGTAATTCAGTACCCGGCGGTCAGATCCACGACATTTTCCATTGGCCGTCCATCGCGGAAGGCGTCGAGGTTGCGCAGGAACAACGCGGCGGCGCGCTGGAACATCTTGGTCTGGCTGCGACCCGACAGGTGCATCGTGTGGATGAGGTTGGGCGCGGCCCACAGCGGGTCTTCCGGTGGCAGCGGCTCGGGCGTGACGGTGTCGAGGCAGGCGCCGCCGATGCGTTGCGCCGTGAGCGCGGCGATCAGCGCGTCCTGATCGACCATGTCGCCGCGGCCAAGGTTGAACAGCCACGCGCCGGGCTTCATCGCCGCGAGTTCGCGCTCGCCGATCATCGCCTGCGTCGCATCGGTCGAGGGGGCGGCAAGGATCACCCAGTCGAATGCGCCGAGTTTGGCCTTCCACGCATCCGGGGTCAGCGTGCCGTCGCGGCCCGATCGCGTCACACCGGTGACCGCGACGCCGAATGCGGCCAGCCGCTCGCCGATCAAACGTCCGATCGCACCATAGCCGACGATCAGCGCGCTGGTTTCGAACAGTTCGATCCGGCCGGGGGCGTAGTCGGGCCAGGCACGTCGATCAGCGATCCGCACCACCTCGTCATAGCGCTTCGCCGCCACCAGCACGCTCATCACGGCATATTCGGCAACCGCGACGGCGTTGATCCCGCTACCGTTGGTGACGATCGTCCCGTCGCGCGTGAGTTTCGCCATGTCGAGCGAATCGATTCCGGCGATAGCGGTGAACAGCCATTTCAGCGATGTCGCCGCCGCCACGGCTTCCGGGGTTAGACCGTGCGGGAAGAGATCGACCCAGCCGATATCGGCATCGACCATCGCTGCCGTTGCCTCTTCACGGGTCGTGACCCAGGCGATCTCTAGATCGTCGGGCAAATGCGCCTCGATCAGGCCTCGGACGAACGCGGGGAGGACGGCTTTCATACGGTCAGTTTCCAATCCCAACTAAGCGAATCGCCGTCCATCACTTCGACCCCGGCCGCGGCGAGCGTATCGCGTATCGCGTCGGAGGCCGCGAAATCCTTCGCCACGCGTGCGTCGCGGCGGGCGGCGAGGTGGGCCTCGATTTCATCTTCGTCGAGCGTCGCCGTGGCGGGCCGCAGCCGAAGACCGGCGCGGTTCAGCGTCTCGAGCTTAAGGCCCAGCACGGCGTCGAAATCGCCAAGGGCGCGCAGCCGCGTTGCGGGCGACAGGCGTTTGTCGGCGAGCAGGTCGTCGAGCACGGTCAGCGCGCGCGGCGTAGCGAGATCGTCGCCAACCGCCGCCTCTAATTGCGCGAGATACGGTTCGGCATCGCCCTTAAGCAGGTAATCGTCGCGCGACCGCAACGCGTCGCGCGCGATCACCAGGCGCTTGAGCCGTGTGAACGCCGCCGCCAGATTCTCCCAGGTGAATTCCAGCTCGCTGCGGTAATGCGCCTGCAGGCACATCATCCGATATGCCAGCGGATGAAAGCCGGCATCGACCAGCGTCTGGAGCCGCAGGAACTCACCGGTCGATTTCGACATTTTCGATCCGCGATCGACCAGGAAGTTGTTGTGCATCCAGATCCGTGCGCCCGTATCGTCGCAACCGCAAAACGCCTGGTTCTGCGCAATCTCGTTGGGATGGTGGATTTCGCGGTGGTCGATCCCGCCGGTGTGGATGTCGAAGGGATGGCCGAGATGCTGGCGACTCATCACCGAGCATTCGAGGTGCCAGCCGGGGGCGCCCTTGCCCCAGGGTGAATCCCATTCCATCTGGCGCTGCTCCCCGGGAGGTGAGCGCCGCCAGATCGCGAAATCCTGCGGATGGCGTTTGCCCGAGACGGGATCGATCCGGCTTTCGCCCGCATCCGAAACGGCGCGCGCGAGGCTGCCGTAATCGGGCACACGGGTCGTATCGAAATACAGCCCGCCTTCGATCAGATAGCAGTCCTTTTCGATCGCCTGCGCGAACGCAATCATCTGCGGAATGTGGTCGGTAGCCACCGTCCATTCAGCCGGCGGATCGATGTTGAGCCGCGCGACATCGTCCTTGAACGCCGCCGTATAATGCGCGGCGATCTCCCAGATCGATTTTGCCTGCGCCGCGGCGGCCTTTTCCATCTTGTCGTCGCCCGCATCGGCGTCGCTGGTCAAATGCCCGACATCGGTGATGTTGATGATGTGCTTGGTCGGATACCCCTTCCAGCGCAGCACGCGGCCGAGTGTATCGGCGAACAGGAAGGCGCGCATGTTGCCGATGTGCTGATAGTTATAAACCGTCGGCCCGCAGGTGTAGATTCGCACGAGTGCCAGATCGATCGGCACGAACGGCTCGGTCGCGCGCGTGAGGCTGTTATAGAAGGTGAGGGGGGTGCCAGTCATGACGCTCGCTTACAGAGGCGGTTGGGCCAAAGTCACGTAATAAGGTGATCCATGCCTTGAAACTTGTGAGTGCCGCGTGTAGGGCGCACGCCTTGCGACGCAGACTCAATGTTTGCGGCGGCGCTTATCTATCGATTCGGAGCACTTCGGGTTTATGCAAATCATCGTACGCGACAACAATGTCGACCAGGCGCTGCGCGCGCTTAAGAAGAAGCTGCAGCGCGAAGGCGTCTATCGTGAGATGAAGCTGCGCCGGCATTATGAAAAGCCGAGCGAGAAGCGCGCGCGTGAGCGCGCCGCCGCTGTCCGCCGCGCCCGCAAGCTGGAGCGCAAGCGCATGGAGCGCGACGGGGTTCGGTAAGAATCCCCTTCGGCCGGCCAGTGCGCGCCGGCCGTTCGTTCTGACGTAAATAGACTTCGACCCCCGCCCGGGAGCCACCATGTCGATCACCGCTGTCCCGCTGAAGCCCGTCAAGCGGAGCATTTTGGTGTATCTGTGGCTCTTCATCGCCTTGGCGGTGGCGGGGGCCGCGGCGCTTGCGATGCAAACGCCGATCGATCCGACGACGGCGTTCCTAGCGAAGAATGCCCGCGCCAAGGGCGTGGTAACCACGCCGTCGGGACTGCAATATCTTGTGCTTACGCCCGGTAAGGGTCCGCACCCGACCGATGAGGACATCGGCCTGATCAATTATGAAGGTCGGCTGGTCGACGGCACGGTGTTCGACAAATCGCCGCAGCCTACCCCGATCCCGGTCGTCGCCAGCAACCCGGAGACGGGTCGACAGGGCGTGATCGCGGGCTTTTCCGAAGCATTGAAACTGATGTCGAAGGGCGCGAAATATCGCGTCTGGATCAAGCCGAGCCTCGCGTATGGTGAGAAGGACCAGGGCGTAATCCCGCCGCATTCGACGCTGGTGTTCGATCTCGAACTGCTCGAATTCATCCCCGAGTCGACCTATCGCCAGATCCAGCAACAGCAGCAGTTGATGCAGCAGCAACGCGGTGGTGGTGCGGGTGGTTTGCCGCCTGGTGCGCTGCCGCCCGGCGCAGAGGGACAACCCGGCGCGCGCTGAGCCAAGTCGCTTCGGTGATTGCGTCGGCGAACCAGACCGCGCATCCTATATAAGGTTCGTACGTTCCTGCATGTGGAGACCACAGTGTCGCATGCGCGTTGCGCACTTGCCGCTCGCGTAAGGCGAGAGCAAGGGGTGCGCGAGAGGTAGCTACGACATGTTCGACGGCATTGACCCGATTATTCTCGCCCGTGCGCAATTCGCCTTCACGGTCAGTTTTCACTTCATCTTTCCGTCCTTCTCGATCGGCCTCGCGAGCTATCTTGCGGTGCTTGAAGGGTTGTGGCTGCGCACGGGCAAGCAGCTCTATCTCGACATCTTCCGCTTCTGGGTAAAGATCTTCGCCGTCGCCTTTGCGATGGGCGTCGTGTCTGGCATCGTGATGTCATATCAGTTCGGCACCAACTGGGCGGTGTTCTCGGACAAGACCGGGCCGATCCTGGGGCCGCTTATGGCCTATGAAGTGCTGACCGCCTTTTTCCTTGAGGCCGGCTTCCTCGGCGTGATGCTGTTCGGGATGAAGAAGGTCGGCAAGCGGCTGCATTTTACCGCCACCTGCATGGTTGCGGTGGGTACCGCGATCTCGGCCTTCTGGATCCTGTCGGCGAACAGCTGGATGCACACGCCGCAAGGTTATGCGATCAACGCGCAAGGCCAGTTCGTAATGGCCGGATCATGGCTCAAGGTGATCTTCAACCCAAGCTTCCCGTATCGCTTCCTCCACACCGTGATTGCCGCCTACCTGACCACCTCACTGGTGGTTGGCGCGACCGGGGCTTGGCATTTGCTGAAGAATCCGAGCGAGCCGCATGCGCGGAAGATTTTCAGCATGGCGATGTGGATGGCGGCGATCGTCGCGCCGATCCAGATCATGGCCGGCGATGCGCACGGACTCAACACGCTCGAATATCAACCGGCCAAGGTGATGGCGATGGAGGGTCATTATGACAGCCATCCCAAGGGCGCGCCGCTGATCCTGTTCGGCATTCCCAATTCGGAAAAGAAGCGGATCGATTATGCGATCGAGATTCCAAAGGCATCCTCGCTGATCCTTAAGCACGATCTCAACGCGCCGCTCGCCGGGCTCGACACGATCCCGCAGGACAAGCAGCCGCCCGTCGCGATCCTGTTCTGGTCGTTCCGCGTGATGGTGGGCCTTGGCTTCGCGATCTTCGGACTTGGCCTGTGGAGCCTGTTCGCGCGGTGGCGCGGCAAATTGTACGACTGGAAGTGGCTGCACCGCGCGGGCGTGCTGATGGGCCCGGCCGGGTTCATCGCGGTCATCGCCGGGTGGATCACGACCGAGACCGGGCGTCAGCCTTACACGGTTTACGGTTTGCTCCGCACGGTCGACAGTGCCTCGCCACTCGCCGCACCTGCAGTCGGCGCCTCGCTGGTCGCCTTCGTGCTGGTCTATTTCGCGGTGTTCGGCGTCGGCACTTGGTACATCTTGCGCTTGATCGGGAAGGGTGTCGAGACGGGCGAGAGCGAGATCAGCGACGCACCGATCCGCACGGCGGGAACGACGCCGTCGCCTGCGCACCAGCCGGAAGGACATGCGGCATGATCAATGCGGATCTCGCCACGGTATGGGCCTTCATCATTGCTTTCGCGGTGTTCGGTTATGTCGTGCTGGACGGCTTCGATCTCGGGATCGGCATCCTGTTCCCAGCGTTCAAGGTCGGCGCCGATCGCGACGCGGCGATGAACGCGATCGCGCCGGTGTGGGACGGAAACGAGACATGGCTGGTACTGGGCGGCGGCGGGCTGTTCGCGGCGTTCCCGCTGGCCTACGCGATCCTGATGCCGGCGATGTATCCGCCGATCATCGCGATGCTGCTGGGCTTAGTCTTCCGCGGCGTGGCGTTCGAATATCGCTGGCGCGACCCCAGCCATCGTCGCTGGTGGGATATCGCCTTTACCGTTGGATCGTTCACTGCCGCCTTCGCCCAAGGCGTGATCCTGGGCGCGTTACTACAGGGTGTGAAGGTCTCCGGGCGTGCTTACGGGGGCGCATGGCTCGACTGGCTGACACCGTTCAGCGTGCTGACCGGGGTCAGCGTGGTGGTAGGTTATGCGTTGCTCGGCGCGACCTGGCTGATTGCCAAGACCGAAGGACGGACCGCCGAACAGGCGCTCGGCTTCGCACGCTGGCTGGGTGTGGCGACTTTGGTGGCCGTGGCGGCGGTGAGCCTCGCCACGCCGTTCCTCAACCATGATTATTACAGCCGATGGTTCCGGATGCCGGGCATCTTGCTCACCGCGCCGGTGCCGATCCTGGTTGCTGCGATCGCCTTGCTGTTCTGGCGGTCGCTCGGCCGCGGTGCGCAGATTCTGCCGTTCGTGCTCACGATCGCCGTGTTCGGCCTGTGTTTCATCGGGCTGGGGATCAGCATGTATCCCTATATCGTGCCCGCCAGCGTAACGATCTGGCAGGCCGCTGCGCCCGAATCCTCTCAAGTCTTCATGCTGATCGGCGTCGGCATCATGCTGCCGCTGATCATCGGCTACACCGCGTGGGGTTATTGGGTGTTCCGCGGCAAGGTTGGCGAGGGGTATCATTGATGATCGAGAGCCGCGTCGCACCGCTATGGAAGCGGCTCGCCTGGATGGCGGGCATTTGGGTGATCAGTGTCCTTGCGCTCAGCGTGGTGGCATATGCCATTAAACTGTGGTTACGCGCCTGATCTTTCCGACGTAAAGGTGGACGCCGTGGATTGGGGCATTTTCAAGCGGCAGATGGGCGAGCAGTTGCACATCAGCGACGATGCGCTGCATGTCCACGCTGGCATGGCGATTCTTATTCTCGTCGCATTGCTGTTGCGGCGGCCACCGTGGAACTGGCGCCCGCTGCTCACGGTGGCGGTGATCGAGGCGATCAACGAAATCTACGACATGCGCTCGCTTGGTATACGGCCGAATAATGAAACTGCATTTCCCGACAGCATCCATGATTTCGTGCTGACGATGCTGTGGCCGGTCGTCATCGCCGCGACGTGGCCGCTGTTCCGGCGGTTCTTGGATAAACGCTAAGAATAGCCGCGCCTTTCCATGCGCGCGTGTGCGCGGTAACGCGGGTCGTCACGCGAATCATCAGGGTCTAAGGGTTCCCATGCATATCAAGCCGCTGCGCAAGGCCGTTTTTCCCGTTGGTGGCTTGGGAACCCGTTTTCTCCCCGCGACGAAGGCGATGCCCAAGGAAATGTTGCCCGTGGTGGATCGCCCCTTGATCCAATACGCGGTCGACGAAGCGATCGAAGCGGGGATCGAACAGATGATCTTCGTTACCGGACGCGGTAAATCGGCGATCGAGGATCATTTCGACATTGCCTATGAACTCGAGGCGACGATGGCAGCACGCGGCAAGTCGCTTGAAGTGCTCGACCAGACCCGGCTCGCGCCCGGCGCGGTCGCCTATGTGCGGCAGCAGGAGCCGATGGGCCTGGGTCACGCGGTCTGGTGCGCCCGCGACATCGTCGGCGATGAGCCGTTCGCGGTACTGCTCGCCGACGACTTCATGGTCGGAAAACCGGGCTGCCTGCGCCAAATGGTCGATGCCTATATGAAGGTCGGCGGCAATATGATCTGCGCGCAGGAAGTGCCTGAGGATCAGACGCATATGTACGGGGTTATCACGCCTGGCACGCGCGACGGCGCTCTCACGCAAGTGAAGGGGCTGGTCGAAAAGCCGGCAAAGGGTTCTGCACCGTCGAACCTTTCGGTGATCGGTCGCTATATTTTGCAGCCCGAAGTTATGCGCGTGCTCGAGAATCAAGGCAAGGGCGCGGGCGGCGAGATTCAGTTGACGGACGCAATGGCGCGGATGATCGGTGATCAGCCGTTCCACGGGCTGACTTTCGACGGCAAGCGCTACGATTGCGGCGATAAAGCGGGCTACGTCACCGCCAACCTCGCCGTCGCGGTGGGACGCGACGATATCGGCGAAACCGTACGCGCGTTTGCGGTCAATCTGCTGAAATAGTCGAGATTCGGCGTACCAGAGAGCCTTAACCAATTCGCGTTAGAGTGACCCGTTCACGAAAACGGGTGCGAAAACGCATGAAGGGTATTATTCTGGCCGGTGGCGCGGGAACGCGGCTGTATCCGGCGACGCTGGCGCTGTCGAAGCAATTGCTGCCGGTGTTCGACAAGCCGATGATCTATTATCCGTTGTCGGTCCTGATGCTGGCCGGGATCCGCGAGATCCTGATCATTTCCACGCCGCGTGATTTGCCGATGTTCCGCTTGCTGCTTGGTGACGGTTCTGCGTTCGGTATAGCCTTGTCCTATTGCGAACAGCCAGAACCCGGCGGCCTGCCGCAAGCTTTCTTGCTGGGCGCGGATTTCCTCGACGGGGAGGCGTGCGCGCTGATCCTGGGAGACAATATCTATCATGGAGATGGACTGGGCGCGAAGTGCCGCGCGGCCGCGCTCGCGGCGGAGCAGGGCGGGGCAACCGTCTTTGCCTATCAGGTCGACGACCCCGAACGCTATGGGGTGGTATCGTTTGATCCGGTCAGCGGGCGCGCCACGGGAATTGAGGAAAAGCCGGCCGAACCGCAGTCGAACTGGGCGGTGACCGGCCTGTATTTTTGCGATGCCGGCGTGGTCGAGATCGCGCGGGGCCTCACGCCCTCTGCACGCGGCGAAGTCGAGATCGTCGACGTGCTCAAGGCCTATATGGCGCGCGATGCCCTGTCGGTCGGGCGGTTGGGTCGCGGTTACGCATGGCTCGACACGGGCACGCACGATTCGCTTCACGACGCCTCGTCGTTCGTACGGACGATCGAGCGGCGACAGGGCATCAAGATCGCATGCCCTGAGGAAATCGCGCTCGATCTCGGCTGGCTCGATGCGGGGCAAGTGACCGCGCGGGCTGATTCGATGGGCAAGACCGACTATGCGCGGTATCTGCGCTCCTGCGCCAAGGCGGCGGCATGAGCGCCGTCGTATCACTCGCCGCGGCAACGCCCGAACGCTGTGTGCTGGTCACCGGGGGGGCGGGCTTCATAGGTTCGGCGGTGTGCCGGCATCTCGTTCGGGGGGGGCGCACGCGTGTCATCAACCTCGACAAGCTGACCTATGCCGGCTCGCTTTCAGCACTCGCCGATGTTGCCGCATCGCCACACTATCGCTTCGTCCAGGGGGATATTGCCGATCGCGTGCTGGTGACCCGCTTATTGGCGGAGGAGCGCGTCGATGCGGTAATGCACCTCGCTGCGGAGAGCCATGTTGATCGCTCGATCGATGGCCCGGCGGTGTTCGTCGAGACCAACATAACCGGCACCTTCCACCTGCTCGAAGTTGCACTCAATCACTGGCGCGGGCTTGAGGGCGCTGCAAAGGACCGCTTCCGCTTTCATCATATCTCTACTGACGAGGTGTTTGGCGACTTGCCGTTCGATTGCTCCAAATTCGACGAGGACTCGCCATATCGCCCGTCATCGCCCTATTCGGCGTCGAAGGCTGCGTCAGACCATCTCGTGCGCGCGTGGCACCACACCTTCGGTCTGCCGGTTGTGCTGTCGAATTGCAGCAATAATTACGGGCCGCATCAATTTCCCGAAAAGTTGATTCCGCTGACGATCACGCGGGCGTCGGCAGGGCTCAGTTTGCCGGTGTATGGGACGGGGGAGAATGTTCGGGACTGGCTGCATGTAGAGGATCATGCACGTGCGCTCGATGCCGTGATGATGCGTGGGGCCGTGGGCGAGACCTATGTTATTGGCGGCCGCGCCGAGCATAGCAACATCGCGGTGGTTGCGATGATCTGCGATCTGCTCGATGCGAAGGCTCCCCTTGCGAACGGGAAGCGCCGCCGCTCGCTGATCCAGTTGGTGACCGACCGGCCGGGCCATGATCGCCGTTACGCGATCGACCCTAGCCGAATCGAGCGCGATCTGGGCTGGCGCGCGGAGATCGCGTTTGCCGAGGGGCTGACCAGGACGATCGATTGGTATTTGGCGGAAAGCGCGTCGTTCGCACAGAGCGTACCGCTGGTCGGCTAACCCACCGACGATCGCCGCTACATTCGGGCGAGATCAAAAAATGATGGGCGGCGGAAGCTGCGCTTAAGCTCAAGAGCGCTAGTGCGTCTGCAATTTACAGATGGACGCTATGGTCCATGCAATGGCGTCTTCGCCTCCATAACCACCGCAGCGGAGGAGACCACCCACGAAAAGAAAAGGGGCCGAGCTTTCACTCGACCCCCAAATTCTCTTGGCAAAGACCCTAAGACTAGGGGCTAACTGCCTTCGTGCTGGTGTTGCTCGTTGCGGCGACAATGCCACCGGCAACAGCAACAAGCGCCAAACCACCGATGATGTAGCCCGTCGAGCTACCACCGGTGCCTTCGCCGGCACCGGACGTATCGTCCTGCGTTGCCGCGAACGACTGCGGTGCAGCGCAACCAGCGGTACCGACCGACAGGATTGACGTTGGCTTCAGGGCTACGTTGCAGCCCTGCATTGCGACCTTCGCCGAAGAACCACGGGTGATAACCCGATCGCCAACGAACAGCGACTGGCCAGCGCGTGCTGGAAGAAGCTTGCCGTCACGTGCAACAACAGTGCCCTGCGACACTGCGGTCAGCGTGCCGACGGATTGCTCGGAAGCCGCAAACAGCGGTGCCGAAAGGCTCGCCATCACAATGGCGGCGGTTACCCGCGAAAATTTCATCTCAGTCTCCCTTGAACCCGTTTGGCGGTGCTCGGTGATCGGAATACCCACGAGCAGTCATTTTGTCTACCCTCAAATCGTTCGCGCTCGCACAAAAAACATGAGTGAGATGCCGAAACGCCACAGGACGATTTGGGTTGCACCCAAGGCGTAGGACAAGCGAAAATCCTCTAGCCAACGGCGGTGAGATATTTGCGATCGGTCCCCTCCAGGCATAACGCTGTGAGCACGCCGCTGGCATAGGCCCCGGTATCGATTCCAATGCGATTAGGGCGCTCATCCGGGCCATCGCTAATCGTGTGGCCGTGCACCACGACGAAGGGATGGCAGGCCGAACTGTCGAGGAAATCTTCGCGAATCCAGCGCAAATCCGAGATTTTCTGCTGTTCCAGCGGCGTGCCTGGGCGGATGCCGGCGTGCACGAAAAGATAGTCGCCGAAGCGAAAGCTATCGACGAAGGACTCGACGAAGGCGAGATCGGTCGGAGGCATCGCCGCCCGAATTTCGGCTGCCGCCGCTGCCGCCGGAAGCGTGGCCAGGCGGCCCACTTCGACGCCGTAACTTTGCGCGAATTCGTATCCGCCAAAACTCATCCAGTCCCAAACGCGCTCAGGATCGTCGCCTAGCACGCGCAGCAACATCTCCTCATGATTGCCCATCACGAACACGGGATTGGGCAGATTCAGGCGAATCGTTTGTAATAGTTGAAGTACGCCACGCGAATCGGGTCCGCGGTCGATCAGGTCGCCGAGAAACACGATGAATTCGCGTTGACAGGGGCGGGCCTGACTGTCGGCGTCGATCTGGTCTAGCAAATCGCGGAGAAGATCGAGCCGGCCATGCACGTCGCCGATCGCGTAGGCGCGGGTACCAGGCGGGCCGCTGGGGGGCGGGGCGGGTTTCGGGGTTTTTCTGAACAGTCCCACGGTCGTTTCCAAATGATCCGACATTCCGCCGGGCGCATCTGCGCCTATCGCTGTGCGATATCGCCGCTAACGGCTTCGAGCAAGAATAGCCAGCGGGTGAGCGCGTGCGTGCGCGTGTAGCCGCCATCGAGTAGCGCGCGCGCGGCGCGTCCCATCGCCGCAGTCCGGGTCCGGTCGTCGGCCAGAGCCACGATCGCGTCCGCAAGCGCCGCAGCATCGCCGGGCGCGACAGCGACACCCGCGCCTGCGGGAACGATCAGCCGCGGGAGCTCGCCGTCCGGCATGCACACCGCGACGACGGCGCGCCCGGCGGCGCAGACCCCGAAAACCTTGCTGGGCACGATCAGGCCTTCGAACTCGGGACGAAGCGAAATCCAATGCGCATTTCCCGTCGCGAGTGACTCGGACAGTTTTTCGCGCGGCTGATACGGTGCGAATCGAAAGTTCGTCAGCCCAAGCGCGTCGACCCGCGCGGCGAGTTGGTCCGACATGTGCCCGCCGCCAACGAACAGAAACACGATGTCGGCCCGTTCGCGCAGCGCCGTCGCCGCGCCAAGCAGCGTATCGTATTCATGCGCGCGACCGAGATTGCCAGAGTAAGCGAGCACGAACGCGCCGCGCGCAATATTCCAGCCCGCCCGCAGCTCCGGCGAATGGCCGGTGAGGGGGACGATGTCTGCGTCGTTCGACCAGTTCGGAATGACGGCAATGCGATCCCGGGCGATGCCGGCGCGCACGATCCGATCAGCCATCAGATCGCCGATCGCGACGATCCGCGTCGCCCGACGGAGCGACATGTCGCGCAAGCCCGTCAGCAAGCGCCCGATCGGACCTTTTGCGATGCCGATGCCGTAGGCGACAGCCACTTCGGGGTAGAGATCCTGCAACCATGGGATCAGCATAGCCCCGCGGACTCGTGCCACGAGCGCGAGCGGTACCGACAGCAAGGGCGGATCGGTTTTTACGACCAGAACGGTGCCGCGCCTGGCGATCCGCGCGGCGACGATGGGCGCGAACAGCAGATAGAACAGATATGCCGCGATTCGCCCCGCCATGCCGCGGCGGCTCGCTGGCGTTGTAACGCGGTATATCTTCACGCCGGCGATCGTTTCCTGTCGCGGCAACAGGCCGTGGTCCTGCCCGTACAGGGCGCGGCTCGTGATCACGGTGACGTCATGCCCCTGCGCCGCCAGATCGACCGCGAGATCGGTCAGGATTTGCGCCGTCGCCGAATGATCGGGGGCGTAGAAGCGGTTGAGGAAGATGATCGGGGCGGGCATCGCGGCGGGCGTTCTCGTCAAAGCGGCACTGGCGCGGCCAAAGCACGATGCGATCAATCCGATCAACTCCTTACTTACCTGGTCGGAGCCGCGGTTTGGCGTCACGACCCTCGCGGCGTCCCTACGATCTTCTTGTTTTGCTTGAACTCGGTTCGAGCGCGTGCAATCTGCCGCGTGCATTTTGCAGTGCAGCGTCGCCCCAAGGCGGCTGGACCGCGTTGGTCCTGCGCGGTATTGATGAATCGCGATTGCGGACGATTTAGGGGATTTCGCAATGCTGCAAGCGCGTTTGCGAAGCAGGGATGGGCAGCGGCGTGCGGCCGTGCAACGCTATCGCTATCAGATCTTGGTCGGTTTGCTGATTGCGGTCGTGCTTCCATCGGTAGTGCGCGGCATTTTCGATTCGCGCGATTTGTCGTATTTCGGCCGCACGATCCTGGAATATGGTAATAGCCGCAATTCGCTGATCGCGTCGATCGTCGGGCTGTTTCTGGGCGTCGCACTGTTCCGGCGCTTGTGTAATTTCCCCGGCGTGCGTTCCTACGAATATGTCCTGCCATCGTTCTTCACGTCCTATGGCATCGTGACTGCCGTTCTGCTTGTTTTTAGGCTCGAATATATTGTTTCGGTGGTCGTCACGAGTCTCGCGCTCGCCGTGATGACCTTCTTCGTGATCTGCTATTTGAGCCAGCGGCACACGGCGTATCTGTTCCACGTCGTGCCGTGCGGCGACATGTCGCGGCTGCACGGTATCCAGCATGTCGACTGGGCCTATCTCCAGGAACCCATTTTGCCCGAGGTGCCGGGGTCGGGGATCGTGGTCGATCTACGGGCAGAGATTGGCGACGAGTGGGAACGGCTGCTGGCGCAGGCAGCCCTTGCGGGCGTGCCGGTCTACCATTCCAAGCAACTGCTGGAATCGATTACCGGGCAAGTGGAAATCGAGCATATCTCGGAAAACAGCCTGGGATCGCTCAATCCCAATGACGGGTACGGCAAGGTCAAACAGGGGATCGATCTTCTCGTCGCACTGATCGCCTTACCATTATTTTCGCCTTTCCTGCTGTTGATTGCCCTGGCGATCCGGCTCGATTCGCCCGGACCGGTGCTGTTTCGGCAAGTCCGGATGGGATTTCGCGGAAAGCCCTTTCAGGTCTACAAATTCCGCACGATGCGCCCGGTTACAGCGCCCGGGACGCATGACGACGCGCGCCGCGCGGCGATCACGCAAAGCGACGACAATCGCATCACGCGCGTCGGGCGCATCCTTCGGCGCACGCGAATCGACGAAATTCCGCAAATTCTCAATATCCTGCGCGGGGAGATGAGCTGGATCGGGCCGCGTCCGGAGGCGATGGCTCTATCGGGATGGTATCAAAGTGAAATTTCGTTCTACAGCTATCGCCATGTCGTAAAACCTGGAATAACGGGATGGGCGCAAGTAAATCAGGGACACGTCGCTGAAATACATGACGTGCATTACAAGCTTTGTTACGATTTCTATTACATAAAATATCATTCGGCGTGGCTTGATGCTCTTATATTATTTAGAACTGTTCGAACCGTTATTACAGGATCGGGCGCGAAGTAGATTATACTAGCTAAGCGATTGCCAGCGCACGCCCATATCCTTTGCGTGGCGTTTGATAGGGTGTCGGGTTGATTTCGACGCTTCGAATGCTAAAGCCCGCGCTGGGCAAAGGGCCATGCTGCCACTTGATTTATGGAGACCACTTTGACCGCTCATGCCGAAGCTGCGAACCGATCGCCGTCCGTGCCGATCGCCTCGGCATCTCGCACCGTCTTGGCGGTTGCGACGCTGTGCCTTGCAGCGATGCTAATGCTCGGCGGCTGTGCCGATAAGCGTGGCGGCACCATCCCTTACGGTGTCGCGAAATTCGACGCCCCCGATCCGATCGCGGCGATCTCGGTGGAAAATGCGTATCGCACCGGCCCCGGGGATACCCTGGCGATTGCCGTGATGCGTGTGCCCGATCTGTCCGGTGATGCGGTGATCGATCCGACGGGTGACATCACGATGCCGTTGATCGGCAAGGTTCCGGCAATCGGCAAGACCACTGATCAGTTGGCAAGGGAGATCGCGGGCCGTCTAAGCGCCAAATACCTTCAAAATCCGGAAGTTCGCGTGGCACTGAAGGCTTCCTCAAGCCAGCGTATTACCGTTGATGGGTCGGTGAATGGACCCGGCATCTACGCGATCCCCGGATCGACGACCCTGCTTCAGGCGATCGCACTTGCAAAGGGCACATCGGCGGATGCGAATTCGCGCAAAGTCGCGGTGTTCCGCACGATCAACGGACAGCGTCAGGCGGCGGCATTTGACCTAACCGATATTCGTCGCGGCAAAGCCGCTGATCCAGAGATTTTCGGCAACGATATCATCGTGGTCGATGGTTCCACGTCGAAAGCGGCGTTGAAGAACGTTTTGCAGACGATTCCGCTGATCTCGCTTTTCCGTCCGTTCTGACGATCGCACACAGTGCTGCCCCGATATGATTTTGTTAGGCGACCATAGCTGATGAATAAGGAAACCAACGAGATCGTGGCTGCAGGGGCGGGCGGTCAGTCGCGCGGCCTGCAGCATGCTGCCGCCAGCAACCTGTTCGGTGCGGCCGAGGCAGGCGCAGAAAGTACGAACCAGATCACGACGCGCGAAGCGCTGCGCGTTCTCGGTAAATGGCGTTGGTTGATCGCGGCGATCGTCGGTGCCGCGCTTATCATCGGGATCGTGTCGACGATGCTAACCAGCAAGCGCTATCGCGCGACCGCGCAGGTCGAGTTGGCGCTGCAGGAAATCAATCTTGGGCCGGGCAAAGACGGCACTGGTGCGGAATCGCAGGTGATGCGCGACCCGCAGTTCATGGGCACCCAGATCGGGTTGTTGCGCAGCCGCGATCTCGCTGAGCGCGTCGCACGCAGCCTGGACGGTGCGTCGCGCGCCAAGTTCGCCCCCAACGCGACGAACCCGACCGCACAGATCGCAGCAGCGACTGGGGCCATCGCCGGTGGCTTACGGATCGATGTCGTGACGGGCAGTCGGCTCATTAATATTACCTATGAGAACCGCGATGCAGCGCTGGCGGCGACTGTAGCCAATGCTGTGGCGGACAATTACATCGCGTCGAATCTCGAACGCAAATATGAATCCTCTGCCTTTGCCCGCAAGTTTCTCGAGCAGCGCTTGACCCAGACCAAGGCCGCGCTCGAAAAGTCGGAACGGGATCTGGTCGAATATGCCGGTCGTGAGAAAATCGTCATGGTAGGCGGCGGCGCCGATCAAGGCGGTGGCAAGGACGGCGGGGAATCGCTCGAAGGCAGTACGTTGACCTCCCTAAACGGGGCACTGGCGACGGCGCAGGCCGAACGAATCGCGGCCGAGCAGAAGTATCGCAGCGAGGGTCCGTCGGCCGGGCAATCCGCCGCGATCAACAGTTCAGCAGTCGGCAATCTTAAGGCAGATCGCGCTAAGCTCCAGGTCGATTTCCAAGAGAAGCTCGGCACTTTTAAGCCCGATTATCCCGAGATGGTCGCATTGAAGACCCGTATGCGCGAACTCGATCAGCAGATCGCACGCGCCCAAGGGGAGATCTCCGGATCGGTCAGCAACAATTACGCTGGCGAGTACCGCGCCGCCCTCGGTCGCGAGCAGCAACTGCGTGCGCGAGTCTCGCAATTGACTTCGGGCGTGCTTAATCTGCGTAACCGTCAGATTCAGTATAATATCCTGTCGCGCGAGGTCGATACCAACCGCTCGCTCTATGACGGTCTGTTGCAGCGCTTTAAACAGGTGAGTGTCGCCGGCGGCGTCGGAGCAAGCCAGGTTTCGATTGTCGATCGCGCATTGGTACCAGGTGGCCCGTTTGCGCCGAACCTGCGCAACAACCTTCTGATCTCCTTGCTGATCGGCTTGATGATCGGTGCCGGTGTCGCGTTTGCGATCGAGTTCATCGACGACACGATCAAAAACCCGGATGACGTCCGCAATCGTCTGCACCTGACGTTGCTTGGTGTCGTCCCATCGGTCGCCAAGGGCGTGACCATGCTGGAGGCGCTCGACGATCCGAGTTCGGCCCAGTCGGAAGCGTATCTCTCGACGCGTACTGCCATCAAGTTCACGACGGCGGGTGGTGCGCCCAAATCGCTGTTGGTGACCAGTTCGCAAGCGGCCGAGGGTAAATCAAGCAGCTGCTTCGCGATCGCGCGGGGCTTCGCCCGACTTGGCGAGTCCGTTCTTCTGATCGACGCGGATATGCGCAAGCCGTCCTTCTCGGTGCCGAGCGGTTCGGAAGGGGTCGGTTTGTCGTCGCTGCTCGCCTCGACCGACGATCTGCGGAATCACATTACCCAGACCTCGATCCCCAACCTTTTCCTGGTGCCAAGCGGCCCGATTCCGCCCAACCCGGTCGAATTGCTCGGCGGCATGCGGCTGCGGGAGGTGCTTGCGGAGGCTGAGGGGATGTTCGACATCGTCATCTTCGATTCGCCGCCGGTGATGGGGCTGGCCGATGCGCCGATCCTGGCGTCGGTCGTCGATGCATCGATCTTTGTGGTGCAGGCCGGCCGGATCCGCCGCCCAGCCGCACTGCGCGCGCTCGCGCGGCTCGAACAGGCGGGGGCCCGCATCGTTGGCGGCGTTATCACCAAGTTCGATCTGAAGGGCGCGAGCTACGGGTACGGCTATGGCTATGGCTATGGCTATAGCTACGGCCAGAAGCAGATCAAAAGTGCGGAAGCCGGTGCGCGGCGCCAGATTTCGATCGAGAAAGAATGACGGCCACGACCAGCTCTTGGGTGCGACGGTCTGCCGCGCTCGCCGGTGCAATCGTGTTCGTAGGAATCATAACGATTTCGACCGAGCAGGCGCGTCCCGCAGCATCGTCGCTGGGCCGCACGATCGGCGTGGGACCGGCCGAACCCCGGCTTGCCACCATCGCCGACACGATCGCGGTGGCGCATCGCCGTCCCTCGGCAGCGGATATCGACTTCGCCAACCACGCGGCAACGCGGCAGCCACTGGCCGCCTTGCCCTACTACATCGCCGCCGCGACGCGACCGGCGGATGCCGTGATGAGCGCACGCGCGCTGAATGCGATGGCGCTGCAGCGCGACCCGCGGCTCCGGCCCGCCTGGGCATGGCGCGTTACCGACCGCGCGAAAGCCAATGATGTGGGCGCGGCGACGCGCGCGCTGATCCGGCTCGCGGTGCTGACCACGGATTCGACCCCGATCTGGACGGCCATCGCGCAAATCAGTGCGGACCCGGCGGCGCGCAAGGAAATCAAGGCTGAGATCGCGCGCGGCGCGCCGTGGCGCGATCTGTATCTTACGACCTTGAGCGCCTCCGCCGTCGATCGCACGATCGTGTTCGAAATGCTCGAATCGGTTGGAAAGCGTGCGCCGGTGACGAACGTTGCGCCGCCACCCGGGACCCCCGACGATCGCCGCGCCTTCATAGCGCAGATGGTGACCCAGCGCGCTTATGAGCGCGCCTATCTTGCCTGGGTGCAATGGCTGCCCGCCGCATCGCAAAATGCGGTGGGTTATATTTTCGACGGCGGTTTCACCGGGGCGGCCGCCTTGCCGCCGTTTACGTGGGAATTTGTAGACGGTGCCGGGGGTACAACGGCGGTTGTTCCCGCAACCGGCCTGACGGTCGATTATTCGGGCAGCGATGGATCGGTTCTGGCGAAGCAGATGATTCTCTTGCCGCCGGGGCGGTATCGCTTGGTGACACAAGGCAAGTTCGAGCCGGTTTCGAATGAGAACGGTACAGCAGCGCTGTCCTGGACCCTGGCTTGCGTGGGCGGTAATCCGACCTTGAATGCGCTTGCCGTGCCGCTCGATGGCGTATCGAAGCGTGTCGCGGGGGCACCCTTCCAGATCGCAGCGGGGTGTGACGCGCAGACCCTTTCGCTCAAGGTCAATTCCGCTGATTTTGCCAAGCATTTGTCCGGTGCGATCCGGTCGGTTGCAATCGAGGCGGTGAAATAATGCGCGATCACGCCCCCTCGATGCTTCCTTCGCTCGACTTGCGCGGCACTGCCGTGTGGCAGGCGCTTGCGGTCGCTGGTTTCTTGCTGATCGCAGTAACGCTCGGCGGATCGAGCGTTGGCGGCGTCCCATCGAATGCGGTGTTGCAAATTGCTGCCGTGATCGCGATCGCGGCGACCTTCGCCCGGGCCAACCCGACCCCACGCGCCACGGGCGAACGCCATTTGCTCATCCTGGCGGGGTTGTTTGGCGCGCTGATCGTTGTCCAGCTTATACCCCTGCCACCGGCGGTGTGGAGCGCCTTGCCGGGGCGGCGCATTGTCGTTGAGGGGTTCACGGCACTCGGCTTGCCGTTGCCGTGGATGCCGCTGTCGCTCGCGCCCGAGAAGACCGTGCAATCCGGCTTGTCGCTGCTTGCGCCGGTGGCGATCATCGTCATGCTCGGCGCCTTCAAACGTCCGGTTGCGCGCGCCGCGGTGCTGGCGTTGATCGTGCTGATGGTGCTGTCGGTCCTGCTCGGCGTCGCACAAGTGGCGGGCAATGAGCATTTGTACTTCTACGAATTTACCAATGGCGGCAGCGCGGTCGGATTCTTCGCTAACTCGAATCATTTCGCCACTCTGATGTGTCTCACTTTGCCGCTTGCGGCGGGTCTGGTGGCGCGCTGGCGTAGTGCGTCGGACGGGGCAGGAGGCGCGTCTCGCGTGTTCGCGGCGGCGGTGCTGCTCGCCGTGGTACTGCTGGGTCTGCTTGGTGTGACCATGACCAAATCAGTTGCTGGCGTCGCGCTGGCGCTGCTTGCACTGTCAGGCAGCGCAGCGATCGTGCTGTCTGGGCTGCCGCGTGGCTTGCGCCTTGGCTTTCTGGGCGGCGTCGTGGTGGTGGTGATCGTGGCGGCAGTGGTCGCCTTCAACAGCGGCATCGGCGATCTGACGACAACCGACATCAGCTCAAGCGACCTGAGCCGCACCGCGATGTGGCGGTCGACCGCGCAGGCGATCGGCGATTTCGGAACGGCGGGCGCGGGTTTCGGCAGCTTCCCGCAAGTGTTTCACCTGTTCGAAAATCCCGAACGCGTGAGCGCGGTGTTCGCCAATCATGCGCATAACGATCTGCTCGAGTTTGTGCTCGAAGCCGGCATTCCCGGCTTGCTCGTGCTTGGCGCTTTCCTGATCTGGTTTGCGGTTCGCGTCGGGGCAGTTTGGTTGATCGATCGCCAGCGCGACCCGCTCGCGCAGGGTGCCTCGATCGCCGCGCTGATCATATTGCTGCACAGCCTGGCCGATTACCCGCTGCGGACCGGCACTATCGCGGCGCTGTTCGGGCTATGCTTGGCGTTGCTCGCGCGCGATCCGGCAGGCCGGGCGGCAGACGAAGCACCGGCGGCGGCGCAACCGGGCCGCCACCTCTCGGCCTAAGTCGGATCGCAATGTCGTGCCCCCGCGCCGGACGACCGGCGCGGGCTATTGTGCAGCGCGCTCGTCGATCTTGAGCTTGATGTCGTGGAAGTAGGCGAACTTCATCAGCGCATAGTGCAGCCCGGCTGCGCCATCCATAAACCCGCGTTTGGCGATATAGGTGCCGAGGAAATAGGCGGGTGCGAACCACCATTTGTCGAGCGCGCGGTACTTCGTCTTCTGCCGCTTGGTCAGCCTTGCCCAGGCGCCGCCCGTGTCCGCCATCAGTTGCGCGCGGCGATGCACCTCCCAGGTCGAGTAGCTATTGTGGCGCGCGATGAAATGCTCGATCCCGCGAAAATCGAGATGATCGATTCGTGCGATGATTTCGCCTACGGGTCCGTCGAGCTGCGGATGCTCGTGCACCTCCATGTCGAGCTTGCTCCAGCCCGGATCCTCGATCCGCTCATACAGGCCGGCGTCGACGCGGAACAGCGCGAGCTTGCGCTGCGGCAGGCCGTGTTTCAGCACCTTGCCCATGAAATGCGTGGTGTAATTGAGCCAGAACCCGACGTTCTCGGTATCTGGTAGCGCGCTTGTGAGTTCGTGCAGGAATTCGGCCGACACCTGTTCGTCACCGTCGAGGAACAGCACCCATGGCGTATCGAACACCTCGTTCAGCAAAACCCAGTTGCGCTTCTTGGGGTAGCCGCCAGGCCAGTCGAAATCGATCACGCGGGCGCCGTGTTGGCGCGCAATATCCTGCGTCCCGTCTGTGCTACCCGAATCCACGACCCAGATGTGCGCGAAATCGCCGAGCCGCGACAGGCATTGCGGCAGGTTCTTTGCTTCGTTCCTGGTGGGGACGACGACGGTAACGGGCAGGGCGCTCATGCGGATGCTCCGGCGAAGATCGGGGACGCGGCTGGCCCGAAGGACGGCAGCAGCGGCGCGGTCGCGAGGAACCGCTGCGGCGGAGACCAATCGAGCGATTCCAGCAGTTTGTCGACATCTGCCTCCAGACGTTCTTCGTCCACCAAAGAACGCGGCATCGCACCGAAATGCAATCGCGCCGGAGCAATTCCGGCTTCCTGCGCGATCCGTTCCACCGCCATGCGCACGCTCACGGCCTGGCCCGTACCGACATTGTACAGCGGTTTGAGCGGCGTAGGCAGCGACATCAACCGCACGATCGTTTCGCATACATCATCGACATGGACGAAGTCGCGCAACTGACGGCCGTCGCTGAGTGCGATCGGACGGTCGTGATGCCGCGCGTCGAGAATTTGCGGGAACAAGCGCTTGGGGTTTTCCCCCGGTCCATACGCGCCAAAGATGCGCAGGACTGTCGCGTCGACATTCCTAGCGGCACGCGCCTTCACGACGGCCATGCTCGCGGCCAGCTTTGCGCGACCATAGACACTGACCGGGTGGCAGGGCGCCGTCTCGGCATGGCGCCCGCTGTAACCGTATTCGGCCATGCTGCCGGCCTGGATAAAGCGAGTCGCGGGGCGCACGGCGGCGCAGAGTGACGCGGCAACGTTGATTTCGCGCCGCGCCGCGTCGGCAGCGGCGTCTGGCGTCTGTGCCCGGACATAGGCCATCGCGGGCGAGGCAAGATTGACGACAATATTGGGCTGGAGGGCCTGAACGAAGCGTGCGACCGCCGTTTCGTCCTCCAGATCGAGCATCGCGCGCGAAGGCGCTTCTACCCGAAATCCTGCGGTGCGCAGGTGCGGGATCAGTCGTCCGCCGATAAAGCCGGTCCCGCCGGTCAGGAGCACGACCGGGGCGTCGGTCACGGGCGTGGTGTCCCTTGCGCGTAAAGCGTCTCGAGCTGCCCGGCGATGACCGGCCAGCCATAGTGCCGTTCCACCACGGCGCGCGCATTATGGCCAGCGGCGGCCAGTGCGTCCGCCGACAGCAACAGCAGCCGTTCGAGGCCCGCCTTCACCCCGGCGATCGTGTCGGGGACGACGGCTCCAGCCTGCCATTCCTCGACTTCAGGCAAATGGCATTTGTCGGTGATGAGGACTGGTAATCCGGCCGCCATCGCCTCCAGAATGGCGACCGAAAAGCCTTCCTGATGCGAGGGCAGAACGAACAACTGCGCCGCTCCCAACGCGCCCATCGCGACGGGCCCGACCAAGTCCGTCGTCAGCGTGATACGATCCGAAAACGACGATCCCGCGATCCTGCTGCGCAGCGTCTGCAGCAGCGCATCGTCCTGCGGAATCCCGGCGATCAGCAGCCCGACGTCATCGAAGCGCGAGTCCAGGGCGAGGCGCGCCTCGACGAGCTGATCCACGCCCTTCTTGGGATGCAGGCGGCTGAGATAGACGATCGTGCGCGGCCAGACCGAAAGGCCAGGCACCGTGCGGCGCACCGCTTCGCGCCCAGCCGTGATGGCCGCGCAGGTCGCCGCGATGTCGATCCCGTTCGCTATGATCGCACGTGGTGTCTTTGGGTAAAGATCGCTGGCCTCCGCCGCTTCCTCCCCCGTCGCAAACACGATGGCGGCGGCCTGGGATAACAGGCGTCCCGTCCACAGCCGCAAGGCGACCAGCTTCTTGAGACGGGATTGCGCCATCGACCAGTGATCGAGCATGCCGTGTGCCGAGACGATCACGGGCTTTCCCGCGGCGCGGAAAACTGCGGCGAGATCGGCGGCGCCTGCTTCCCAGACCGCGTGGACATGGAGCGCGTCAAACTCGGCAATGCGTTGCCGCGCCGCGCGCTGCATCGCGCGGCTACGGCCGAACTGGGCGGGGCGGTCGACCGGGAAGCGGCAAATCTCCACGCCCGGCGTGTCGACCGCCCCCGCCGCCAAGGTAAAGATCGTGACCGCGTGGCCGCGCGCCACCAGCGCTTGCGCGCTCCCCAGGACAACGCGCGGTGGGCCGCCTGCCAATGGGCGCAGGTCGGGCGTGAACAGCGCGATACGCAGCGGGCGAATCATGCCGTCGCCCAGGCGATGTCCTGTGCTGTTCCGGCGCTCTCATACGCCGCAATGGTATCGCGTGTCAGCTTGGTAAGATCGACGTCGCCATCGGCCCACTTGCGATACCAGGATACGGTCTGCGCGATCGACTGGTCGAAATCCCACGCCGGGCGCCATTTCAGCACATGGTGCGCCTTGTCGCAATTGAGCGCGAGCGCGAAGGCTTCGTGCGGCGCGTCGTGCGCGTCGGCCAAGTCCCAGGTGCCGCTGCCCCACGCGGATAGCGCGCGCGCGACGACGTTTTCGACCGGCTGCACGCTTGCCACCGTCGGTCCGAAGTTCCAGCCGCTTGCGAACGCGCTCGCATCCTCTGCGGTTGCCAGACGCGCGCCGAGCCAGAGATAGCCGCTCAGCGGTTCCAGCACATGTTGCCACGGCCGGGTTGCCAGCGGATTGCGGATTTCCACCGGATGCCCCGCGACGAGTGCGGCGATGCAATCGGTCATCAGCCGGTCGGCGGCCCAGTCGCCCCCGCCGATCACGTTTCCGGCGCGTCCGCTCGCCAAGCGGACGTGCGATTCCGGCCCGGAGAAGAAGCTGCTGCGCCAGCTATCGACCACCAGTTCGGCGGCGCCTTTGCTCATGCTGTAGGGATCGTGCCCGCCCATCGGATCGATCTCGCGATAGCCCCAGATCGACCCGGTATTGGCGTAGCATTTGTCCGAGGTGACGACGATCACCGTGGTCGCACGGCCGGTCGCGCGCACCGCCTCCAGCACGTTGGCGGTCCCGACGACGTTCGTCGCGAGCGTTTCGACCGGGCGTTCGTACGACAGCCGCACCAAGGGTTGTGCGGCGAGATGGAAGACGATCTCGGCCTCGCTCTCCGCGACCACGCGGTTGAGGTGGGCCACGTCGAGAATGTCGCCGATATGGTGATCGACCACATCCTCGACACGCGCGATCTCAAACAGCGACGGCACGGTCGGGATATCGATCGAATAGCCGGTGACCTCCGCGCCCAGCCGGTCCAGCCAGAGCGACAGCCAGCTTCCCTTGAATCCGGTATGGCCGGTGATCAGGACCTTGCGTCCGCGATAATAGCCCTGAAACACGCTCAGCCGACCGCCCAGGGCGCCTTGCCGGCGGACCACAGATCGTTGAGGTAGGTCCAATCGCGTGCGGTATCCATGCACTGCCAGAAGCCGTCATGGCGATAGAGCATCAGCTCGCCGGCCGCCGTCGCCTCGATCAGCGGTTCGCGCTCCAGCATCACGTCATCATCCTTGTCGGCGATGAAGCGGTCGAGAAATTCGGGGTTCATCACCATAAAGCCGCCATTGATGAAGCGATCGGTGACATTCGGCTTCTCGGCCCAATCGACGACCTGATTGCCTTCCAGCTGCAGCTCACCGAAGCGCCCCGGGGGGATGACGCCGGTCATCGTGACCAGCTTGCCATGCGCCCGATGGAAGGCCGCCAGCGCGGTCAGATCGACATCCGACACGCCGTCGCCATAAGTCAGCATGAACGGCTCGCCCGGCGTGAGGTGCCGCGCGATGCGGCGCAAGCGGCCTGCGGTCGCGGTTTCCGCCCCCGTTTCGGCAATGGTGACGGTCCAATCGTCACCGTCCAGTTGATGCGGGTGATAGTGCGTGACCGGTTGTTCGCCGAGCCGCACCGTTACGTCGCACCGTTGCGCGTGATAATTGAGGAAGTAGCTCTTGATCGACCAGCTAAGATGGCCGGCGCACAGCACGAATTCCTTGAAACCATGCCGGGCATAGCTGCGCATGATGTGGAGCAGGATCGGATCCCCGCCGACCAGCGCCATCGGTTTCGGAACGGCGTTGCCGGTGACCTCGCCCAGACGCGTTCCCTTGCCACCGCACAGAATGACGACTTTCAACAGGCTTCCCCCAAAGGCGGTACGGCCCCCGCGCGATAGCCTGGGCGATTAACGTCTGCGCGGTCGAGTTACAACTCTATCGTGACATTTCCCGTTGCGATTCTGCGGCGTGATTCAACGCCGTGCCATGCCGGCAAGCACGATCCGGTCGATCGGCGTCGGACGTCGCAAATGCGCCATACCGAAGTGTACCGCCTCCGCCATCCCGGTGCCAAAACGTTCCGGGCCCCAAGCGTTTACGCGCGCGCAGCCCGCGACCGCCAGCGCCGTGGCGCGCGCTCGATCGGTCAAGCGATCGAGCGCGCGCGTGATCGCAGCGGTGTCGAGCGGATCGAACAGCAGGCCGGTCACGCCGTCCTCGACCAGCACCTCGGCGCATCCGCAACGCTTGGATATCGCGACCGGCAGACCGCTCGCCATCGCCTCGTTGACAACCAACCCCCATTGCTCGGTGGTTGAGGCGTGCACGAAGGCGCCGGCGGTGCCGTAAAACTGTGGCAGTTCGTCGATCTGGCGGAAGCCTGGCATCAACACATGCGCGGTGAGACCCAGTGCCGTGCGCTGCGCCTCCAACGCCCCGCGAAGCTCGCCATCGCCCAGCAGCACCAGCGGCCAATCCGCCGGATCGTCGCTGCGTCCGCGCCGGAAGGCGGCATAAGCATCGAGCAGCCGCGCGAGGTTCTTTTTTTCGATGAAGCGGTTGGAGGTGAGAAAGTAGCGGCCGCGGATGGCCTCGGGCAAGCCACCGGGCATGGTCGTGGCGGCGGCGGCCTGCGCGAAATAGGCATTGTCGACCGCGTTATAGCCGCGGAAGATCGCCGCTTTGTCGAGCCCCAGATCGACGAGATAGCGCGCTTGCGAATCGCTCGTCACCAATCCCGCGCTATAATGCGCGACGATTCGACGCTTGACCCATTCCGCGACCGGTTTACGCGCGAAATCCCACGCGTTCGTCTCCGACATCAGGATCGCCGGAATGGACCTTTCCCGTGCCCAGATCAGGCTTGCAAAGGCCGCGCGCGACGACCAGCCGGGCAGCGCGATTGCATCGACCTCGAGCGGCGCAAGCTTGGCGTCCAGTTCCGCGATGACGTCGCGCAACCCGCCCGATCCGGCAAGCGGCAGATAGTGTAGCGGGGCAGGCACGGCGGGCTTGTCCCAGGCATATTCGGTCCCGCCCGGCGTCGCCTCGACCGCCACGATATCGAGCCGCGCGCTCGCGCCGAGCATACGCGCGATATGGTACGGCCCGAAATTGTCGAACAGGATTGCGACGCGGGTCATCGCGGCAGCGTCGTTTCGGGGGCTGTGGTCCCCTCAACCCGACGATAGACCGCCTCCACGCCGCGCGCCATCGTCGCGATGTCAAAGCGCGCGGCAATGGTCGCACGGTCCTGCGCCAGGGCCTCGGTTGGCGCGGTGCGGCTGGTCGCCAAGTCTCGAATGATCGCGGCCGCTGCCGTCATGTCGCCCGGCGTCACTCGGTACGCACTGCGCAAGGTCGCCGCCACCTCGCTGCCGCCCGAATCGTTGGCGTAGCTGATCGACGGTACGCCGCGCTGCACCGCCTCAAGAAACACCAGGCCGAACGGCTCGCGATGCGAGAAGATGGCGACGATATCGAGTGTATCCCACGCCGCAGCAATATCCACGACATAGCCGTGGAACACGATGCGGTGATCGATGCCGCGCGCAGCGGCGCGGGTGCGCGCTTCGGCCAGATCGACCCCGTCGCCATAAACCGCAAAAACGAGCCGCTCGTCCGCCGCGAGCAATTCGACCAGATCGAGAAAGTCGAAAATACCCTTCTCCGCGACGACGCGGCCCGCGAAGCCGACCGTGAAACGCGCTGCAGAGCGCAGATTGGTCGGTGGCGCTTCCGGGCCAATCACCACGCCGTTGTGAACCACGTCGAGCGTCTCGGCACGGACCGTGCCGGTCGCGATCAGGGCGCGGCCGATCGAATGCGAAATCGCGATGTGTCGCTTGGCAAACCAGCCCTGCAGCCGACGCGACAAGCGCTTTTTCCACGTGAGTTCATCGTCGCAATAGACATGGGCATGCGCGATCCAGCGCTGCGAGCCGCTGAGCGCGATCAGGCTCGCCGCCCAGATCGGCTCGCAATGGGTGTGGACGATCGCGCCGCGCGCGCCGAACAGAGTGATCAACAGACGGAGTGGTGCGATCGGCCCGGCGATGCTCCGCGTGACGGCGCCCAACCCATAGTCTCTGGCTATCGCACGAACGCGCTCACCGCGCCCCAGGCACAGCATCGTAACCCGTCTGCCCTGCGCAACCTGCTCCCGCGCGAGCATCGGGACGAGCGCCTGAATCCCGCCCCACGGCTCCGACGGCACGATGTGCAGGATCGGGCGATCAGAAGACATCGGACACCGCAGCGATGAAACGCGTCTCCCATGCTGCCATCGAATAGACCTCAGCGTCGCGCGTCGAACCGGCCGAGAGCGCAGCGCGCAACACCCGGTCCTCGACGATCCGCACGACCGCGTCCGCGATTGCCTGGGGATCGCGCGGCGGCAGCACGATCCCACTTTCCCCGTCGGTGAAATCGACCCCGCCCTCGCGCGTTGCGACGATCGGCAGGCCGCTCGCCATTGCCTCCAGCACGGTGCCGGCCGCGCCTTCCGCCAGCGAGGGGAAGAGGAAGAGATCGGCGCGCGCGAACTCGCGCATCAGATCGGTCTTGCCGAGATGGCCGAGGAGTTCGATGTTCGGCGCGGCCAGCTTCGCACGCATCACTGGGCTGCCGCTGCCGGCAAAGACGAAGCGGATGTGCGGATGGCTCGCGCGCAACATGTCCGCGGCGGCGCGGATATAGTGCACCCCCTTGCGCAAGTGAAGCGATCCGCAAAACAGCACGCGCCCCGGCTCCGGCGTGCCGACGCTCGCATGCAAACTGGCACCATATGGCACCAGTCGGCATTTGCGGGCGAACTGTGCGCCATAACTCGTGACGTCATCGATCACCGCCTGCGACGGGCAGAACAGTACGTCGGATTGTTCGAACATCGCCAGCGAATGCGTTTCGTAGCGGCGGGCCAAATCGGGTGCGGTCGCAGCTTCGCCCCAATCGGGAAACGCAGCGACCTCGCGGTCGACCGCGCGATAGGCACCGGGCACGATGAACACGTCGGAAATGATCGGCTTGCGCGGCGCGCGCGCGCGAAGCTCTGCGCCTTCGGCAAAATATTGCAGATAGAAGCCGTCGCTTTCCGCGACATCGCGCGCGCTGGGTTGGCGGAGCGTGCGCCGTCCGGAGCCGGGCAGGGCGACATTCACGCCGGACCGGATCAGCCGCGCCGGCAGCGCATCGGTCGCGCGGCGGTTCAGCTTGGCCTTGACGCCTGCCGGAAGCGGTATGTGCGAAAGTCCGCGGAAAGGATGGCCCATGCCGAGCGCGAAATCGGTGTAGAGCCGCTGCAACATGTCGTGCTGGTTCAGGAATCGCGCGAGCGCATAATTATGCCGGGCACCGGGCTGAACGAGCATGACGCGTGGCACGGAGCTAGGTTTCCTTCGTCGAATGCCTGAAACGACAGAATGGAGACATCGCGCGCCCGTCGGGCGTACCTGCCTTTTGGCGCTTCTATTGGGGAAAGAGGAAGGCGGCAACCGGACTTTTCTGCAGCGCATCAATACGGTCGTCCCATGTTTCGATCCGCGGGGTGCGGCCCTTTGCGTGGGTGTCCAGCGCGGCCGCGATCAGTCCAGGTACGGCCACGATATCGCCGGTGAGCACATCGCCGCGTTTTGCGACCTGATCGCAATAGGGCGTCGCGATGATCGGCTGGCCGATCGCGAGATGATCATAGAGCCGCATCGGCGAGCAGAAGTGATTGAACGGCGTGGCGGCATAGGGGATCACGGCGACGTCGAAGGCCGCCATCCACTGCGGCATCTCGGCATGCGGCTTCGCGCCCAGAAAATGAATCTTGGGGTCGGCGCGAAGGCGCGCGAGCGTGGGATCCCCCTCCAATGCCGCTTCGACCGGACCGACGAGCGCCAGCGATCCAACGCGCGGATCGGCGGCCACCGCCGCAAGAAATTCGAGATCGATCCGCGTGTTGAGCACGCCTGCCGCGCCGAAAACTGGCCCTGCAAGTGCTGCAAGCTCGGCAATCGCGTCAGGCCGGGGCTGCGGCTCCGCGAAGCGCGGTTCGGTGGCATTGGCCGAGACCTGCGTTTTCGCCGCATCTAGGCTATATTCAGCAACGGCGCGGGCCCGCAGCGCTTCGCTCACGAAGATCGACAGCGTCGCGATCCGGCACAGCGCCGCCTCGTCACGCGCCATCCGTGCCGCGTTCCACCCGGCATAGGAGCGGTAATCGTCGGAGCAGTAGTAGACCACCGTACTGCGGCGGGCGGCCCGGCGCGCGAGCGGCAGGTAATGGGGCGTCGTCACCACGACCGTCGCCACTCCGCCGCGCGACCGTTCGATCAGTTGAATCAACCATGGCATGGCAAGCCATGCCATCGGCCCGGCCCACCCCCGGATCAGGCGGATCGAAAGAGTATCGCTCTCGATCAAATCGCTAACACCGGACGATGGAGCGACCAGAAGAACCTCGCCCGCCGTTCGACGAAGCGCGTCGGCGAATTTGCGGCGCCAAATCGTATTGACGTCAAAAAAAGCGATCATCCCGCCAACGCGCCTATGGTCAGGAAACGCGACGTCGTGGCGTATGCGGTGTCACATTGCCGGCCGTCGCTATCTTCGGCCGCCGGGCGTAACGAAATATGACGTAAGTAGACCCAAAAAGAAGTGGTAACACACCCACAAAAATACTTGTTGACTCGGTGAATACTTTTAAACCCGATGCCAGCAATATCATATAGTAAAGCTGGGACAAGATATCTCCGGAGTTTGCCCGTTTCCAAAGGCGGCCCATAAAATACGAAATACCGAAAAAAACCAAACATCCGAAATAGTGAAATGCCTGAAAAGAATCGGAAAATCCTGTTCGGGTCGCTCCATTTGCAAAATATTTGTTATAGTATTCTTCGTCGTTATTATCTTCTTTAATTTTGAGACCGTCTTTTATGTCATGACCAAGAATAAAAGCGGGGACATAAAGTTGTATCAAGGTGTTATAGTATGGGGAAAAAAAAGTATATTCATCGGACCAAGATGTAATAGCAATATCTGAAATACCACTCGCCATTTCATCATAATTATTCTTGCTGCGCGACGTGTCATTAAGCTCGTCCGCCGACAGGGCGCCAACCAGTGTCGAATTCTCTCGCGCGATGTATCCGCGAATAGCGCCGGCCTCGTTAATCAGCACCGCGCCCAAAAACACCAGGGGGATCAAAAGAAATCGACTGATCGATTTCTTTTTTACAAGCCAGATGCCAAGAAATATGATAGAGACGACGGTGAAACTAAGCTCCCGTCGGGCAGCAAACAGGATCGTCGGCACTGTCACCGCTAATCCGATTAGCGCGAGGGCAAGAGCCCTCTTGTCGCGAGTGTAGAGATACAAAAGCCAGCCCAGACTGGCTCCATAAATCAGCAGCGCCGAAATCATGACATAAAATGCGACCGCGCCGGTGAACGCTTCGCCTACCTGCATAGTCGCTACTTCGCGAGACAGCAAAATCTGCGCGATACCGCCGACGATGACGAGTACAACCGCACCAACTAGCAGTTTGTTGAGATCATATTTGTTGCGAAGCTCGGCAAGATCATTGCGACCGGTAACGGTCGCCCGGATGCCCCCCGCCCAAAATCCGACAGCCGTCATCACCATGCACAGGATCATATATCCCCAGGTCAGCGACGGCTCGAAATCGTTCAGCTCACCCACGGATTCGATGCGCCACGCCTGGGGCAGCAGGAAGAACCACATCAGCATAGATCCGGCGACGGGATATTCGAATAACATCGCGGGACGAATGACGCCGACCAGCGCCAGAAGCGCAATGAGTCCTGTGAGGATGGTCAATTCGACGGACATGCAGCACCGATCTTCAGGAGCGTCATCGCTTAGCGAACAATCGCAACCGCGGCGAGCGCTAGTTTATACGCAACGCTGCCAGATCGGCATCGACCATCAGCCGGGCAAGCGCAGCCACGTCGGTTTGCGCACGCCATCCGATCGCTGTCGCGGCGCGGCTTGCATTGCCGACCAGCGCCGCCGCATCGGCGGGGCGCAGGAACCGCTCATCCACTTCGACATGGTCCTGCCAATCGAGCCCGACATGCGCAAAGGCATGCGCCAGGAAACCCCCGACCGAGGTGGAAACCCCGGTAGCAAGCACCAAATCCTGTGGCGTGTCGGCGTTCATCATCCGCCACATCGCTTCGACATATTCGGGTGCATACCCCCAGTCGCGCGTCGCCGATATCGCGCCGAGCTGGAGTTTCGGCCCGCCCTCGCGCGCGATCCGCGCGGCGGCCTTGGTGATCTTGCGCGTGACGAAGCTTTCGCCACGCCGCGGCGATTCGTGATTGTAGCAAATCGCGTTGACGCAAAAGAGCCCGAAGGCTTGGCGATAGACGCGCACCATGTCGACCGCGAAGGCCTTGGCGACTCCGTACGGTGTGATCGGGCGGAACGGCGTATCCTCATCCTGCGGGCTGTGCGCCGCATTGCCGAACAACTCGCTCGACCCGACATTCAGGAAGCGCGGCGGCGTCGGCAGATCGCGCACGATTTCCAGGATTTGCAACGTGCCCATCGCGGTGAACTGGCAGGTCGATTCGGGGATTTCGAAACTGAGGCCGACATGGCTTTGTCCGGCGAGGTGGTAGAGTTCGGTCGGCTGGATCGACAGCAACAGCCGGCGCAGCGTCGTCACGTCGTCTAGATCGCAATAATGCAGGAACAGCCGTTGGTTATAGACCGCGACATCGCCAGTCAGATGGTCGAGCCGCGGCCGCTGGATCAGGCTTGCGCGGCGCACGATGCCGTGGACCTCATAGCCCTTCTGCAGCAACAGTTCGGCCAGATACGAACCATCCTGGCCGGTAATGCCGGTAATGACGGCCTTGGTCATGCGCTTTTCTCCCCGGCCAGATCCAGCAGGAATGCCTCCCACCGGTCGCACAGCGCCTTGTATGAGAAATGTTCGAGATAGTGGCGCTGCAATCGCGCATGGTCGATTTCGCCGGCGTAGAGCGCGTTCGCCAACGATTGCAGCGCGGGCAGGAACTCAGCGAGATTGCCGCTGGTGATCCGGCAATCCAGATTGCCGTAATCCGGTATCCCGCCCACTCCATTGGCGACAAACGGCACGCCGCATGCCATCGCCTCGAGCAAGACCAGCGGTGCTCCCTCGGCACCATAGGTCGGCAGGACTTCAATGTCGTATTTCTGCAGCAGTTCAGCATAGTCCGCCCCGCCGGGGAAGCGCCCGCACAAGCGGATCCGCGCATGCAGTCCGCGCGCCGCGATCATCGCGCGCAGTTCCGGTTCCTGCGGCCCGCTGCCCCAGATATCGAGCATTGCGATGTCCTGCCCGGCCGTGTCCCATCGCTCGATTAGCCAGCCGACCCCCTTGTGCGGGGCGAGCCGCCCGAAATAGCACGCCTTCAGCGTGCCACGCGCGGGCGCAGGCTTTGACGGCAGCGTCAGATCTGCGACGAGTTCGAGCGGATCGGACAGCGCCGGGATCGTGACGCTCGGCCCGCTCCAGCCGAAGCTTTGCCGGAACAACGCCTCGACCGGCCGCCCCTGGCCGACGAGTGCATCATAGCCGTGATGCACCAACATCCGCGGGTCGATCCGGCCATTGCGCGCGCCGCTCATCACCTCGAAAAACACGCGCTTTTTGATACGGCGGTTGAGCAGCGGTCCGAGCATCGATTTCCAACCCGTGCCCACCACCACCGCGCAGTCGAACGCTTCAGGCGTTCCGGTCGGATAACCGCGCAGAATCTGGCCGATCGTTTCGACATTGACGATCCGCACCGTGTCTTCCTCTGGCAGATCGTACGGCTCGGTCCCGATCGGCCCAGGCGTCGCCACGGTCACGGCATGTCCGCGCGCGGCCAGCCCGCGTGCGAGCCACAGCGTGTGGTTCTTCACCCCGCCTTCGCTGTGCAGATACCCGACCAGCAAAAGCTTCATGATGCGCTTGCCGCTCCGTCGGCACGGCCTACGCCGGTAAAGAGGTCAAAATAGGTTTTAAGGATGTCGTCGGTGCGATAGGCGCGGCGATAATCGTCGGCAACCGCCGCAGGAGCCCACGCGCCTGCGCGCCATTCGGCGATTGTTTGGCGGATGACGCCAGCAGCGGCAGCCGAATTATCAAGTGGCAGCACGGCGCCAAACCGGCCACGCGCCAGGATCTGCGGGATCGCGCCGACGGCGGAGGCAAGAAACGGGCGGCCGCGGCTCAGGACTTCGAGTGCGACGAGGCATTGCCCCTCGCTGACCGACGGATTGAGGAAGATGTCGCACGAATCGATCGCGCCGGGAACGTCTTCGCGCGGCACCGCCCCGTGAAAGATCACCGGCAAGCCGCGCGCCGCGGCATCCGAGCGCAGCAGCGCATCATGCTCGCCTTCACCGAACAGGTGCAGTTCAATCTGCGAGTCCGACAGCGCCGCAATGATGTCGAGCAGATAGAACAGGTTCTTTTGCGGCACGAAACGCCCGAGGAAACCGAGCCGACAAACGCGGTCCGCAGCGGGCTCATGCGCCGGGGTCATTGGCGCCATCGGTGGCAGGTACGGCACTTCGACGATCCGCCCGGCAAAGCCCATCGCGCGCAAATCGGCGGTGAAATCGGGACTCTGTACGATCATCGTGTCGATGCATTCGGCAATGTAGCGGGGGAGGGTGGCACCCCACATTTCCGAAGGGCGATAGGCGGTTATGTACTGCATTTCGGCCCGCCGCGCCCGGTTTTGCCCGCCGATCGCGTGCATGCGCCGTAGTGTCGCGGGCGGCGGAAACTTGCCGAGCACGATCGTGTCCATGTCCTTCAGTGCCGCGCCATGCCGCCAGAATAACGCACGATCGGGCAAGCGCCACTGTGACCCGCGGCGCAGGCCGCTACGACATACGGATATCCCGCTGCGCGCGATCGTCCGCAATTGCGGCAGATCGGTCGCCCAGGCGAACAGCGCGAGATCGACCGGTTGCTTCGCCAAGCCGAGCGCAAGATCCTGAAAACACGCCTCGATCCCGCCGATCGCTTCGAAGCCGCCGACGTAGAGCGCGACGGCTGGTCTGGTAACAGCTGCGCTCACAGGCTGGCGTCCGGGCTGCGCTGGAAACGACCCGGGATCATTCCCAGCGCCATGTCCTTCAAATCATGCGGACGTGTCCACAGGCAGGCGATCAGCGACAGCAGCACCGAGATGGCTGCGGCCGCGGTCGAGAACATCGTCATCCCGCCCCAATGATGTGGCGCCACCAGAACGCCCAGTAGCAAGGGCGCGACGTTGATGGCGATCACACGCGAATCGTCGCGGCGGATACTGGCAAAAGCGCTGCGCCCTACCAACAGGAGAATGTTTCTGACGAGATAGGCGAACGCAACACCCGCCGCCCCGAACCACCATGCGCCGGCCAGCAGCATCGCGACATAGGGCGCGCTGACCACCAGCACGATCAGGAAATTCGTGCGGGCATTACCGCGGGCGTTGAGTTGGAAGAAGTAGATCGCCGAAATCGCTTCGATCCACAGCGCCAGCGTCAGGATCTGCAGACTCCACGTCGCGGTGTCCGCGAACGCCGGCGAAATCCAGTAGCGCAGCAGCGGGGCGGAGACCGCCGCGACCAGGACGTAACCCGGCGTGAGCAACAGTATGAAGCGGATCGTCTTGGACAGCAACGCTTGCTCGCGTTCGCCGGCCGCCCCGACCAGCTTCGGGAAGATGACGGACAGCAAGCTGAGCGGAATCGTCATAGATCGCGACGTGACGGACAAGGGAATACTGTACAGCGCGATCTGCGATGCGCCGCCGATGGTGCCCAGGATCAGACGATCGGCCGACGACACGATCGTTTCCATCAAAGTGCCGAGCGAAACCCAGCCGCCATAGCCGAGCATCATCCGCACGCGGAGCAGCGAGACGCGCGGCAAGCGGTGCTGAAACATCCGCCAGGAGGATACCGTCATCGCAGACAGCAGGATGACGACACGGGCGGTCAGCGTGGCATAGAGCAAGGCGGAAATCTCGTTCGATACGAACACTGCCGTCAGCACCGGCAACAAGATGGTGAGCACCGTGTCGATCGATGCAAAGATCGCCAGCGTCAGGAACGCGTGTCGTCCGTTCCACACGCCGCGCGCGTTCGAGGCCAACACGATACACAGGCCGATCCCGACCAGCGGCAACACCGCCCCGCGCATCTCGTGGCGGATTTCCGGGCTGAGGTGCATCAGTTCGGCGAGTCCGAGTGGCAGCAATCCAAAGATCAGGACGCTCGCGATCAGGCCGATCGGCATGCTCAGCGCCATTGCCGACCAATACGCTTCGGATTGCGCAGCGATGTCGTCTTTCAATTCGCCCGACACGAAATAGGTGAGCGCCGGGCCCATCCCGAAATTGAACGTCGCGACATAGGTCGAGAGCGACAGGATCACCGCGACGACGCCGTACCGTTCCGGCCCGATCGCGTGCAAATACACTGGGGTCAGCGCCGCGAACAGCACCAGTCCGAGCAGATTGCCGCCCAGATTCACCGCAAAATTACGTCCGGTCGACATCAGCGCCGGGCGGTATGATAATCGCGTCGCATCATGCGAAGGTGAAGGCGATGTCCGCCGCGTCCGGGTTGTTCGGAACGTCGAGCCCCGTCAGCGGATAGGATCGCACGACCGCTTCGTCCGTGGGCAACAGCTGATCGACGCGCCCGAAACTCATCTCGATCGCGGTCGGCAGCCCGTTGGGGGCCAGCGGTCCGTAATTGTTGATGTGCAGATGCTCGACATAGAACCACGGGGCTGCGTCGGCGATGAAGCGCGAGATGCGATCGACGTGTAAATCGACATCGTGGAATTCGATCACGAAACCGGACACCGCCTCTTGCCGTGCGATGATGTCCGGCAACACACGATATTCGCTGACCTCGATATCGATCTTCAGGAATGTGCTGGCACCGGCATCGGTCCCGATTGCGGTATGCAAGTCGGTACCCCAAGTCCCATAGGTCAGAAAGGCGCGGTGGTGGCGATTGCGTCGACCGTCGAAGAAGCGCTTGAATTCCAAATACCGTGCAAAATCTCGCGGCTTCGTTCGGCCAGCCGGGATCGCCTTGGCATAGGCATAGTAACGCTTCGCCCAGAATTTTGCGGTGACGGACGCGTCATAGCAATCGATTTCGCTACCGGTTCGCGCCTGGAAATCGGCTTCGAAGCGCCAGTCGTCGAACAGCCCGCCCGACACCAGCCGCTTGGTTCGCGCCAACGCCGCCGCGCCGATCACATAACCGCCATCCTCGTCCGGCCCGACGCGCACGAGGCCCGCCGCTGACCGGGGCTGCCAACTGGCGGGGAAGATCGTGGGTGGGGTGGGCGACATGGCGAAAGCCTCGTTCAACGCACGTTGCGGAAATAATCGATCGTGTGCTTCAGGCCTTCGCGCAGCGGCACGTTCGGCTCCCAATTGTTCAGGAACTGCTTGGCCTTGGCGATGTCGGGCTTGCGCTGGGTCGGGTCGTCCTGAGGCAGCGGCAGATAGACCAGCTCGGATTTCGAACCGGTCAGCGCCAGCACTTCCTGCGCCAGCTCGATCATCGTGAATTCGACCGGGTTGCCGATGTTGATCGGACCCGTCACGTCGGGGCCGGTGTCCATCAGGCGCAGGAAGCCTTCGACCAGATCATCGACGTAGCAGAAGCTACGCGTCTGCTTGCCTTCGCCGTAAATCGTGATCGGATCGCCCTTCAGCGCCTGGACGATGAAGTTCGAGACGACGCGCCCGTCCGCCGGGTGCATCCGCGGGCCGTAGGTGTTGAAGATGCGCGCGACCTTGATCTCGACCGCGTGCTGGCGGTGATAGTCGAAGAACAGCGTCTCGGCGCAGCGCTTGCCCTCGTCATAGCAGGAGCGGATGCCGATCGGGTTGACGTTGCCCCAATAGCTCTCGGGCTGCGGGTGGACCGAAGGGTCACCATAGACTTCGCTGGTCGAGGCTTGGAAGATCTTCGCCTTCACACGCTTGGCGAGGCCAAGCATATTGATCGCGCCGATGACGCTCGTCTTGGTCGTCTGCACCGGATCGTGCTGGTAATGCACCGGCGAGGCGGGGCAGGCGAGATTGTAGATCTCGTCAACCTCGACATAGAGCGGGAAGCATACGTCGTGGCGCATGAATTCCAGGCGCGAATGGTTGTGCAGATGTTCGATGTTGCGTTTTGCACCGGTGAACAAATTGTCGACGCACAGCACTTCATGGCCCTGTTCGAGCAAGCGGTCGATCAGGTGCGAGCCGACGAAACCGGCGCCGCCGGTGACGAGGATGCGCTTCCTGCTTTCGTAAAGACGTGCCACGTGAACTTCCCCTTATGGTCGCGGATCAGGCGGCGGCGCTGTGCGCCGCGCCTTGGATGTGATGTTCGAGAAACCAGCGATAGACCGCCGGAATGCCCTGGTTGAGCGGGATCGACGCGCGCCAGCCGAGGCCGTTCAGCTTGGTCGTATCGACCAATTTGCGCGGCGTACCGTCGGGTCGGGTCGCGTCGAAGACGAGATCGCCGGCAAAGCCGACAGCGTCCGCCACATGCCGTGCCAGATCGGCGATGCTGACTTCGTCGCCGGTACCGATATTGACGAAGTCTTCGTCCGAATAGGTCTGCGCGAGATAGACGAGCGCATCGGCAAGGTCGTCGACATGCAGGAATTCGCGCAGCGGCGTACCGCTGCCCCACACCGTCATCGCGGCCGCACCGGCCAGCTTCGCCTCATGCGCCTTGCGCATTAGTGCGGGCAGGACATGGCTCGATTCCAGATCGAAATTGTCGAACGGGCCGTAGAGATTGGTCGGCTGCGCCGAGATGAAGTCGCAGCCATATTGCCGGCGATACGCGGCGCACAGCTTCAGCCCGGCGATCTTGGCGATCGCATACCATTCGTTGGTCGGCTCGAGCGCACCGGTCAGCAGCGCGCTCTCGGCCATCGGTTGCGCCGCGAGCTTGGGGAAAATGCACGACGATCCGAGGAAAACGAGCTTGGCCACGCCAGCGCGGCGCGCGCCCTCGATCACGTTCGCCTCGATCATGAGGTTGTCGTAGAGGAATTCGCCGGGGAAATCGTTGTTCGCGGCGATCCCGCCGACCTTCGCTGCCGCTAGAAAAACCAGATCGATCTTGGCTCCGTCCATCCACGCGAAGGTTGCCGCCTGATCGCGCAGATCGATCCGCGTCTCGGGTGACACGATGGTGCAGCCTTCACCCGCCAGCCGCCGCACGATCGCACGGCCGACCATGCCGCGATGCCCCGCAACCCAGACGCGTTTACCGGTAAGATTGAATATCGCCGTCATGCACTCAAGCCAGCAGTTTCGCGACCGCGGGGGAATCGGCGAGACTGCGTAGCGTCACCGCGCGACGGTCCCCATCGGGCAGACGGATGCCAAGGAGTTTGATCAAATCCGCATCGACGATGTCCTTGCGCAAGCAAATCCAGTTCGACTGAGCGAAATTGTCCAGTTCGCGCTGGTACGCCATAAGCTCAAGCCCATTGGGCAGTAGCCGACAAAGGAAGAAGCGATCCTCCAAGAGATCGTAAAAATCGAACAGCCCGCGACGCGCGAGTAGCGTGAAAACGTTATATTCGAACTGAATGATATCGACGGCGCCGCGCGCAAGCATCCCCGAAAAGCCCGATAGCACCGCGAGATCATGCCCCTCGGTATCGATTTTGAGCAAATCAATACGATCTATGCCAATCTCTGCGCACTCATCATCGCCGGTAACTGCCGACACCGCCACCTTTGAGATCGCCAGGCTGCTGTCGAACTTGTGAACATCGTAGACCGAAGAAACCGCAGTTAGTGCCGATGCGTTGAAATCGAGCGTCCCAGGCTTATCCGAGAGCGCCCTGTTGCGCAGGTGGGCGCGCGGATCGACCACCGCCGCCGTCAACAGCGCGAAGGTGGACGGTATCGCCTCGTAGCAATAGACTGTCGCGGTAGGGGAGTGGTCGAGGACTTCGCGGACCCAGTCGCCGACGTTAGCGCCGACATCAAAGACCGTGACGAGGCCGCGCCTTCCAAGCTGGCGCAGCACCCAGCGTTCGCCATTCGTGGCGATGTTGACGTCCTCATTATTATACGCCCACATCACGCGACGCGCCATCGCGAAGAACGCGAACGCACCCCGCCTGCGGCGCTTGACGACAGAATCGAGCAAGCGATTGACCGCCTGTTTCATCATGCAGCGCCCGTTTCCATGTCAGCTCTTGACCGCGTACAGCGCCGAGGGGCGTTCTTCGTCAGGACGGCGTTGTTCCGCTTCGCGTGCGATCACCTTCAGGTCTTCGCGGACCATTTCGGCGCACAATTCGGCGAGCGTGGTGGTCGCTTCCCAGCCGAGCAAACGCTTGGCCTTGGCCGGATTGCCGATCAGCAGATCGACCTCGGTCGGGCGGAAATAGCGCGGATCGACCTTGACGAGCGTCTTGCCGGTGTTCGCGCAAACGCCGACTTCATCGACACCTTCACCGCTCCAGTCGATCTTCATGTCGACTTCGGCAAAGGCGAGTTCGACGAAGGAGCGCACCGTCTGCGTGATGCCCGTCGCCAGCACGAAATCGTCGCCCTGCGGCTGCTGCACGATCCGCCACATGCCCTCGACGTAATCGCGCGCATGGCCCCAATCGCGCTTGGCGTCGAGATTGCCGAGGTACAGCGTATCCTGCAGCCCGAGATGGATCGCCGCCACGGCACGCGTGATCTTGCGCGTGACGAACGTCTCGCCGCGGCGCGGGCTTTCATGGTTGAACAGGATACCGTTGGAGGCATGCATGCCATACGCCTCGCGGTAATTCACCGTGATCCAATAGGCGTACATCTTGGCCGCGCCATAAGGCGAGCGCGGGTAGAACGGCGTCGTTTCCGACTGCGGCACTTCCTGCACCAGGCCGTACAACTCGCTGGTCGAAGCCTGGTAGATCCGCGTCTTGTCGACCATGCCGAGCAGCCGGATCGCCTCCAGCAACCGCAGCGTGCCGATGCCATCGGCATTGGCGGTATATTCGGGCGTCTCGAAACTGACCGCGACATGGCTCATCGCCGCGAGATTGTAGATCTCGTCGGGCTGCGTTTCCTGCACCAGGCGGGTGAGATTCATCGAATCGGTCATGTCGCCATAATGCAGATGCAACCGCGCGCCGATTTCGTGCGGGTCCTGGTAAATATGGTCGATCCGACCCGTATTGAACGACGACGACCGCCGCTTAAGCCCATGGACTTCATAGCCCTTGGCAAGCAGCAGCTCGGCCAGATACGCCCCGTCCTGCCCGGTAATTCCGGTAATCAACGCGGTTTTGGTCATTAAGCTATCCCCGGCGTGCAGCGCGGATGCCATAGCAGCCTGTCACATTCCGTCCAGTGCTGCGTTTGCGAAGGCTCGTCGCTACGCCTTGGTATAGCCCCGATACCATTCCACGAAGCGCGGCACGCCGACATCGATCCCGACGCGCGGCGCGAAACCCAGATCGTGCTGGATCGCGCTGATATCGGCGAACGTATCCGGCATGTCGCCGGCCTGCATCGGGGCGTTGATGCGAATCGCGGGCTTGCCGCACGCCGCCTCGACCAGGTCGATCAGCCGGTCGAGCCGCTCGGATTTGTGATTGCCGATATTGTAGAGCCGGTGCGGATTGGGGCTGCCCCCGGCCTTGACCGATCCGTCGTCGGCGGGGGGGGTATCGAGACAGGCGATGATCCCGGCAACGATGTCGTCGATATAGGTGAAATCGCGGCGCATATCGCCGTGATTGAACACCTGGATGGGTCGCCCTTCCAGGATCGCGCTGGTGAACAGCCACATCGCCATGTCGGGCCGACCCCATGGACCATAGACGGTGAAGAAGCGCAGGCCCGTCTGCGGTAAGCGATAGAGATGCGCGTAGGTCTCGCTCATCAACTCGTCGGCGCGCTTGGTCGCGGCATAGAGCGACAGCGGCCGGTCAGCGCGATCGTCGACCTTGAAGGGGAGGGTCGCATCGCCGCCATAGATCGAGGAGGAGGACGCGTAGACCAGATGCGCAGCGCCGCGCGCCCGGCCCAGTTCGAGCAGGTTGAGATGCCCGGCCACATTCGAATGGATATAGGCGCGGGGATTCTCGATCGAATACCGCACGCCGGCTTGCGCGCCGAGATGGACGATGCGGTCGAACTCCGTTGACCCTAGCGCCGCATCCAGCGCGGCATGATCCGCAAAATCGACACGGTGCATCGTAAAGCGCCCATCCGCTTCGGCCTCGATTGCGGCTACGCGCGCTTCCTTGAGGCTGACCGGGTAATACTCGTTGAAATTGTCGATCCCCACCACGGTTTCGCCGCGCGCAAGCAGCGCGCGCGTGACCGCCGCACCGATAAAGCCGGCGGCGCCGGTGACGAGGATGGTCATGCGCTGGCTCCTTGTGTGGCGCGTGCGCGCTGTTTCAGGCGTTTCGAAAGAGCAATCGCCGGGCGTTCGACCGTCAGCCAAAGGCCGGTCGCGGCCGCAACAGATCCGACCAGCGCGATCGCCGCCATCGCGATCCAACCCAGCGGCATGGTCTTGAACAAGGGCAGCACGGCCAGGATAACCAGGAGATGGACGAGGTATAGCGAATAGGAAATATCGCCGAAATAGGCGAGCACGCTGTTCGACCGCCGAACCAGCAGGATGACGAGCAGCGCAAGTACCGTGGCGCCGAGCGCTGCCACCGGCCCCTTCAGCGCGATCGCGCCAAGCGACAGCGCAATACACCCCCAGAACCTCCGCGGAGTGATCAGCTGCTCGCGCTGCAGGAACAACACCATACCGACCATGAAAACGGGCAGATGCAAAAGGATGTTTTCGCGCTGGCCGAGCGGCAGTTGCTCGGCCGGAAACCAACCCGGCATCGCAAGAATCATCGCGCCCGCGCAGCCGAGCGTCATCAACAGCGGACGGCTAAGCAGGACCGGGTAAAGCAGGCCGATCAGGACATAAAACTGGAACTCGACGCACAGCGTCCAAAACACGCTCAAAAGCCACGGCTTGTCGAACAGCGGCGCGAGATAGGCGATGTGCAGCGCGACCTGTGCCGCATCGATCCGATAGGGCGCATGTTTGATCGTTGCGATCAGCAAATTGAGCAACAGAACCGCGACGATGGTTGCGAAATAGGGTGGTTCTACACGGACAAAGCGGCGCGCGATGAAGCCGCCGAAATCGTGGACCCGATACGCCGATTTGCGGAGCGAATATGGGAGTACGAATCCCGAGATGACGAAGAACGCGGTAACGCCGTACTGACCGAGTTCTGCCACGCGGGCGATCGCGCGGGGCGGTGCCACATATGGGCTTGCCGCGACATGATAAAATAACACGGCAAGCGCGGCGAGACCGCGCAGATCGTGCACCGATTGCACGCGACGTTCCGGCTGCGATGTCGCTGCGATCCCCACCAGGGCCTGAAACCACATCGCGGCGTCCGGCGAAAGGCCTAATCGGATCAACCGACCAGACGCAACGGCTGCGGCGTGCGTACGGCACCTAGCTCTTAGATCTGCATCACCGATATCATCCGGCGTAGCCATTGACGGGTCGGTACCGACGCGCCAGGAGCGGAAGATGAAGTTTCGCCTCCGCCGCCATCCTTCCATGCTCACTATGGGTGATGCAGCGGAGCCGCGAGTACAGGGTCGATCGCGTTGATCGGCGAGACAAATGAATCCGAACAACTTGCGGCAGCAACCGTATCGACGCCGACGCGCGCTATCGAACTCGACGGGCTTCGCGGCTGGGCGGCGTTGTCGGTTGTGCTCTTCCATCTTATCCCAGAAAGTTTCGGTGCACTGTTCCCGGCGCTGCGCCATCCGTTGGTCGCGATGTTTATCAATGGCAATCTCGCGGTGTGTGTATTCTTCATCCTGTCGGGCGATGCGTTGTCGATGGGCTTCATGCGGTCGCGCAACGGCCAACAAGCGGTGTCGATCCTTCTGAAGCGCTACACACGCCTTACCGTGCCGATCTTCTTCTCCTGCCTGATCGTGCTGGTGCTGTACGAGGCGCACCTCACCTTTAATGTGGTAGCGGGGCAGTTGGTGAAACGCGATGGTTGGCTCGGCACCTTCCTAACCGAAGATATCTCGGTGAAGAGCTTCGTCCGCTTTGTATTCGTAAAGGTTTATAGCGAGGTCCCGCTTTCTGAGACGTTCAACCCTTTTCTCTGGACGATGCGGGTCGAACTGATCGGCTCAGTGCTCGTCATCGTCGTGCTGCTGTCGTGGCAATGGGTGAAGAACAAGCTCTGGTTGTTCTTTCTCTCTGGCCTGTTTCTCCAGGTGACTGTGGCGACCGCATATATCACGCTTTTCTTCATCGGGATGATGTTCGCTTGGCGGCGCAGTGTAAGACCGACGGTCGCGCGCGGGTTTCTTTCGAGGGGAATTGTGCCGATCCTGCTAATTTTCCTCGTGCTCGGCTGCATCCCCTTCCTCAATTATATCGGGGTCGCGCCATATCGGATCGAGCAGCTCTTCGCGCCGATCCTCGTCTTCCTCATCCTAGGAAACGAGCGCGCAATCGCATTTTTTCGCGCGCCGCTCTCGCAGTTTCTCGGAAAAATTTCCTTCTCGATCTACTTGATACAATTCCCCGTCATGATCTCCGCCATGTCCTATATGGTGGTCCGGCTCGGTGCGGTGCAGGCGCTAAGCGGGGTGAATTGTGCGATCGTGATGGTGACCAGCTTCGTGCTATGCCTCATCGGCGCTTGGCTTTTCCTCGCGATTGAAAACTTGGCTGCACGGATTGGCGAGTTCATGGCCGATAGCTTCCTCAATCGCGCTGCGTCGCGGTAGCTGGCTCGACCGCGAAAATGCCTAGGACCATTGCGAGAATATTACCCTCATCGCCAAACCATGGTATGTTTCAGCGGTTTATTAAATGCGCTGCCCGAGCGCCGAAAATTAATGCCGTTTCTATTGCGTAGACCGCGCGAATCTGCTTGTGGGCGCGTGACGGGTCTGACATTTCATCAAGGTAATACCCATACTGAAGGAAGCCGATCGTGAGCGCGGCAAGGTGCAGTAACCGTTCGACAATTCGTGCTTTCCGGGGCACTGGCCAGCTTAGCTGGGGCCGGCATTGTTGGGTCCACGGGTGAGCGGGCAGATACTTGTGATTGGCGCGGGCGGCTTTGTCGGGCGCCGGGTTGTGGCTGCTTTGCATCGGCGTTTCCCAGGAAGCGTCATGGCGGGCTATCGTCGCGCTGTGCCGGAAGGGGCCGTGCACTGCGATTTGATGGATGCTGACGGTCTTCGTACAGCAATGCACGGCGTTACTGCCGTCGTGAACTGCGCCCATTCACCCGGTGGAATGGAGAATGCCCGTGCAGCGGCACGCAATGTTGCGGCGGCAGCGGCCTCGTGCGGCGTCGGCAAACTCGTCTACCTGAGTTCGACTGCCGTCTATGGGCCGGTGAGTGGCGCCGTGCGGGAGGATTCGCCCCTCACTGCCCAATCCAGTGGCTACGCAGCTGAAAAAGTTGCTGCCGAGGAAATTCTTCGGCAAGCAGCGGGTCCCGAATTGCGGGTCGCGATACTCCGCCCTGCTCTGGTTTACGGGGGTGGCGAACCCCAGTTTTTCGACTGTTTCGTAACGCACGGGCGGCACCGTCAACTTCGCAATCTCGGCGAGTTTGGAATGGGCGATGCGAACCTCGTTCACGTCGAAGACCTCGCCGAGTTTTGCGCATCGTTAGTAGAGTCAGAGCTGCCGGAGCTTGTGATCGCCAATGTCGTTGGCAATGAAGTTCCGAGCTGGAATGCCTATTTTGCGGCGATCAGTTCTGCCGTGGGAAACGCGACGCTGCCTCGCCGGTCCATAGGACGCACAGCTTGGGAGACGCGCCGGTTCGCGCGTCGTGTGATTCGAAAACTTGCCGGTAAAGTCCCGATCGGTGCCGTTCGTGGGTCGTTCCCTGCAGGGCTTTCGGACTCTCCGTTCGAGAGTTGCGCCACGCGTTTGCACGTTGCCACTGATCGCGCCCGCGAATTGGGATTCGTATCGCGTTTCGGCGTGGATGCAGGGGTGCGTCAAGCCATAAGTCAGCTTCGGGGCAACCATGAAATTTCTTGATCTGGAAAACCCGCGCAGCAGCGTGGATTATAATGCCGAAATCTGCATCGTTGGGGCAGGACCTGCCGGGGTTACCATCGCATCCGAATTGGTACGAAGTGGCATTTCGGTCATCCTCGTGGAATCGGGGGGGCTGACCGAGGAGAGCGAGACGCACGCTCTTTATGATGGAGATACCATAGGCGAGCGTGTAAGAATGATGGAGGGACGGCACCGCGTTTACGGCGGAGCCGCGACTCGGTGGAACGGTCGATGTGCGCCACTGGACCCGATTGATTTCGAAGTACGCGACTGGATACCGCTTTCGGGCTGGCCCTTCCGCTATGCCGACTTCTCCCCGTGGTATGAGCGGGCCAAGGAACTCTCCAATTTTGCGGGACATTGGATAGACGATGACGTCGCGGTTCGGCGATTGGGTGCCGCTCCACGTCCGTTTAACGGCGGGAAGCTGCAGCGGATGGTGTGGCGGGTCGCTTCTTCCGAAAATCAGCCGGGTCGAAAGACGCTGCTGAAGCGCTGGCATCGGAAATTCTTCGATTACGGCGCAGCGTATCGCTCGAAGCTTAAGGAAAGCGCGACTACTCAAGTGTTGCTGCATGCCAATCTGGTCGCGATGCGGTCGAGTGAGGATGGCTCGCGCGTCACCGAGATCAATGTCGCTACGCTTCAAAATCGTCGTGCGACGATCCGCGCCAACCATTTCGTACTTGCGACGAGCGGAATCGAGAACGCGCGACAGCTTCTCCTCACGCCCCCGGCACTTCTCGCTCGCATTAATGCCCATTCGAATGTCGGGCGTTATTTCGGCCAGCATCCGCGAGGCACCATCGGCAGGATCATAGCCAGCCCGGCGCAGGCACGCCGGATCCAGCGCGCGTTCAATTGCTTCATGGTGCCGGACCGAGTTCCGGTTCAATATCAGGTCGGGTTTGCTCTGACGGAGGCGGCGCAACGTGATCACGGATTGGTGAACGCAAGCGGCTCGCTCATCTATCGCGCCAATTCCGATGCGCCCTGGCGGGCTGCAAAGCGCCTCGCGAATTCGCTTCGCGGCAGGCCCTTTAGGGATACTGCACGCGATGTCGCTGGCCTGATAACGGGGCTCCCAGACATTGTCCGAAATGTCGCGCGGCGTCAGCTATTCGGTAGACATTTTTGGTACAAGAATCCGGAAATATATGTCGAGTTGTACTTGGAGCAAATCCCCAATGCAGAAAGCAGGATTTTGCTATCACCCCGGCGCGATCGCTTCGGCAATCGACTTGCATCGGCCGATTGGCGCATTTTGCCAATCGAACGGCAAACTGCACGGTTTTTCGCAGATGCCGTGAAAGACGAGTTTCAGCGCATGGATCTTGGCCGCTTCGAGGGTGCTTCATGGCTCGATGATGATTTCACGCGGGACCCCGATGACCTTGTTGGGATATATCACCTGATCAGCACGACGCGGATGGATGCCGATCCGGCTAAAGGGGTCGTCGACGCGAACTGCCGCGTACATGGAGTCGAAAATCTATACTGCGCTGGCGCGTCCGTATTCGCCACCGGAGGTCACGCCAACCCGACCTTGACGATTGTCGCGTTGGCGGCGCGCCTGGCCGCCCATTTAGAGCAAATTGCGAGAGGTGGGACTTGTGAGCGAAGCCCCAAGGGAAGTGTCTGATCGAGTCGTTTCATCCCATGGGCCCGCACAAAACCTTGGTCGCACTGAATATTTGACTGGAAGCGGGATCCTTGCGAGGCTGCCCTGCCTGGCGCTCGGATCCGACCAGATTATGCAATGCCGCCCCACCGGTCGGGTGATCGTATCGCGTGTCACCCGACCAGACGCAACGGCTCCGGTTTCGCAGACGCGCGCGGCTGATCGGGCCAAATACCGCGCGTGTCGTACACGATCTTATCGGCACGCTCGTCAACCGGCACCGATCTGAAGACGTCGTGATCGACCAGCACGATCATGATGCCGCACGTCTCGATCGCGGTATCGATGTCGCTGAGTTTTGCGCCGGTGCCATCGAACGCGGCGGGCAACATGTCGGTATAGGGTTCGACCACGTCGAGGCGGTCACCGAACCGTGCCGCCAGCGCAGCCGCAACCTTCAGCGCGGGGCTTTCGCGGAAATCGTCGATGTTCGCCTTGAACGCGAGGCCGAGGCAAGCGACGCGCAGGCCCGGATGCGCTGCGACCATCGCTTCGGCGCGTTCCACGACATAGTCGATCTTGGCGTCATTCACTTCGCGCGCGGTGCGGATCAGCGGCGTGTTGGCGCGGTCGGCATGAACCAGGAACCACGGGTCGACGGCGATGCAATGCCCGCCGACGCCGGGGCCGGGCGACAGGATATTCACGCGCGGGTGGCGGTTGGCGAGGCGGATCACCTCCCACACATCGACCTCCATCGTATCGGCGACACGGCTGAGCTCGTTGGCGAAGGCGATGTTGACGTCGCGGAAAGCGTTTTCGGTGAGCTTGGTCATTTCGGCCGCGCGGCTGGTCGTCGTGACGCACGCGCCGCGCACGAAGCGGCGGTAAAATTGCAGCGCTTTGCGCGCGCAGCGTGGCGTGATCCCGCCGATCACGCGATCATTGTCGATCAGCTCGACCAGGATGCGGCCAGGCAGCACGCGCTCGGGGCAATAGGCGATGGCGACGTCTGGGCTTTCTGTGGTCTTGCCGGGGATTTTCAAATCGGGACGAAGTTGCGCGAGGAGATCGCGCACCTTCTCGGTCGTGCCGACCGGCGAGGTCGATTCGAGGATGACCACGTCACCTGCCTTCAGCACGGCCGCGATCGTCGTCGCGGCGCGCAGGACATAGCCGATGTTGGGCGCATGATCGTCGGCGAAGGGGGTGGGGACTGCGATGACGAAGACGTCGGCTGGCTCGATCAACGTCGCGGCCCGCAAATTTCCGCGCGCGACCACGCCCGAGACGAGCCCGTCGAGATCGACCTCCTCGATATGCACCTTGCCCGAGTTGACCGTCTCGACGACATGTTCGGACACGTCGATGCCGAGCACTTGTGCGCCCGTCCGCGCGATGATGGCGGCGGTCGGCAGCCCGATATAGCCGAGGCCGACGACGACGACCTTGAGGTTAGAATCCGAAACCATCGCCGAGCCATTCCCTTGTCGCCGCGCCCCGGAGCTGGAGCACCGCGTTCAGGATTCACTGTGTCAGCAGAGAGTGAAAATTCCGGAAACGGAAGTGCGCTTTGCCTTGGGGTCGCAGAACACCGAGAAAATCGTGATTGGCAAGGGCGCGGAATGGGTCGCGCAATCGCGTGGATTGCGGCCAACATACTGTGTGACGCCGTGTCCATTGAAAAGATCTGAGCTGCTACCGGCGCTCGGACCACCCGGCTGGACGTCCGTTAACGTCGCGCATTGCGTGGTGCAACGCAGCGTAAAGCTGGCAATCGCGGAAGCTCACGGATAATAGAGGCGCCTGCTTACCCACGGAGCTGATGAATGATCGATCCCTTCGCCATCAAACGGCATTCCAAAGTCGATCCGCGACGGGTCGCCTTTACCGCCTTTGCGCGCCTCAGCGACCGCGTCGCGACAAGCCGCTTCGATCGCTATGCGTTGCCCCTCACCGACGAGGGCGCGCTGAACCAGGTCGTTGAAAGCGAAATCGACGATACCGACGTCAATCAGCGGCAAATGGACGTCTTGTCGAAGCATCTCGCCGCCGTTCAGCAGCGCTTGCCGGGTGCCATTGTCGAGATCGGCGCTTATCGCGGCGTTACCACGCGCCGCATGGCCGAAGTGGCGCCCGATCAGCAGGTTTACGCGATCGATCCCTATATCGGTTATGGCGGCAGCGATGTCGATCTTGCGAAATTCCAGGCGCGCAATGCGAGTGTCGCGAACATCACCCATCTCCGCAAGCCTTCGGGTGCGGGCCTGGCGGATCTCGCGGGCACGCCGATCAGCTTCATCTTCATCGACGCGGTCCACGATTATGTGAACGTGCGGTTCGACGGCGGTTCGTGGTTCAAACTGCTCCGTCCGGGCGGCATGATCGCCTTTCACGATGTCGACGATATCGTCTTTGCCGGCACGCGCCGCGCGGTGTGGGAATTGGCGCGGCAAGCGACGTTGGTCGCGCATGTGCCGGGCTTGGTCCTCCTGAGCAAATAGCGACGCCGCCGCTCAGCCGCCCGCCACGATCCTGGCAATCCGCGCACTCGCATGCCCGTCGCCGAACGGATTGTGCGCGCGTGCCATCGCGGCGTAGGCGGCATCATCGTCGAGCAAATGAGTGACCTCGGCGACGATCCGGTCGGGATCGGTGCCGATCAGCTTCGCCGTCCCCGCGACCACCCCTTCCGGCCGCTCGGTCGTCTCGCGCATCACCAGAACGGGCTTGGCGAGGGCAGGTGCCTCCTCCTGCACCCCGCCTGAATCGGTGAGCGCAATGTGGCACAGTTCCAGCGCGCGGATGAAGTGTGGGTAATCGAGCGGATCGATCCGTGCGATATTGGGCCGGTCGCCGAGCACGCGCTCCATCGCGGCCACGACATTGGGGTTGGGGTGCATCGGAAACAGGATCGCGACATCGTCGCGCGCGGCGATCCGGCCGAGCGCATGGGCGATATTGTCCATGCCGCCACCGAAATTCTCGCGCCGATGCGTGGTGACGAGCACGATTCGTTTGCCCGCAAAGCGCGCCGCGATCTCGTCCAGCCCCGCTGCCAGGGTCGGATCGGCCGCGAGCTTCGCGCGCGTCGCGTGCAGCGCGTCGATCACGGTGTTGCCGGTGACGTGGATCGTGGCGGGATCGATATTTTCGCGGCGCAGCGCCTCAGCCGCCGTCTCGGTCGGCGCGAAATGCTGGTCGGCGATCGGCGCGACGATGCGGCGGTTCACTTCCTCGGGCCAGGGTTGATAGATATCACCCGAGCGAAGACCCGCCTCGACATGGCTGACCGGCACCTTGCGGTAATACGCCGCGAGCGCCCCGACCATCGCAGTTGCGGTATCGCCTTGTACGATCACGCGGTCGGGCCGTTCGGCATCCATCACGTCGCCAAGACCCGTGAGCAGCCGCGCGGTGAGGCGGTCGAGCGACTGGCCCGGCTCCATCAGATCGAGATCGATATCGGGCGTGAGGCCGGCGATGCTCAGCACTTGATCGAGCAGCCCGCGATGTTGCGCCGTGACGCAGGTGCGCACGTCGAGGCCGGGCATGGCCTTCAATGCGGCGACCACGGGAAAGAGCTTGATCGCCTCCGGACGGGTGCCGAAAATGACGAGGATGCGCGCGGTTTTCATGAGTTTGCCCTATCGCGTCCGGGTTAAGGCCGCGCTAACCGCACCCCTTGCACCCCGGGTCCTTCGGCAGCGCGATGGTGCGGAATCGGAACGCTAGCGCGTCGACCAATAGCAGCTTGCCTGCGCTGTCGTCACCGAAGCCGATGATTACGCGCATCGCTTCCAGCGCGGCGAGGCTACCCATCACCCCGGTCATCGCGCCGAGCACGCCGAGATCGGCGCAACTGTCGCCTGCGGCATCGGCGGCATTGCCGACGAAGCAGCGATAGCACGGCTTGTCGGCTTCCCAGCCGCGGAAGACGCCGAGTTGCCCTTCGAACTGCCCGACCGCAGAAGATACAAGCGGGATGCGCGCCGCGTGCGCCGCGTCGGCCACCGCGAGCCGGGTCGCGAAGCTGTCGGTTCCGTCGAGGACGACATCTGCGCCAGCGATCAGATCGGCGGCATTCTCCGTGGTCAGGCGTTCGGCCCGCAATTCCAACGCGACATGCGGGTTGATTCGCGCCGCCGCCAGTCCGGCTGACGCCACTTTCCGCGCGCCGACGTCGACGTCGGCGAACAAGGTCTGGCGCTGCAAGTTCGACAGATCGACCGTATCGTCGTCGATCAGGATCAGCCGCCCAACGCCCGCCGCGGCGAGATATTGGATCGCGGGCGAGCCGATGCCGCCCGCGCCGACAATGGTGACGGTCGCCGCCTTCAGTTTCGCCTGACCTACCCCACCGACTTCGCGCAGGACGATATGTCGGGCGTAGCGATCGAGTTCCGCATCGCTCAGTGCAGCGTCGGACAGGTTCATCCGCGCCAGTCGAACACGATGGTCGCGCGGTACCAGGTGTTGCCCGTGCTGGGCCTTGGCATCAGGTTGCCGCGCGCGAAGCCAGCGACCAGCCCGGCGGCATATTGTTCGACCGTTGGGCAGCTGATGGCGTGCGGCACGGTTTTGCGGATCACTCCCGATGCATCGATCAGCGTCGCAACATCGACCTTCACGACATAATGGCGATCGGCCGGTTTTGGTACGACGCAGCGCCCGGCCGCCACTTCGCCGCCGACGAAAGCGTTCAATTGCGGCGTCATGTGCGGTTCGCTAACATAGGGCATTGGCGCGAGGGCGGACCAGTCGGTCGGCACGGCGGAAGGCTCCGCTGCCTGAAGAAGCAAAATGGCGATCATCGTCCCGTCGATCCGAAACCCCCGGTTCCACGGGGCGTATCGTCGAGCGATTCCACCACGTCCAGCACTGCGCGTTGAACCGGGGCCGGAACGAGTTGGGCGATCCGATCGCCGCGTGCGATCTCAAACGGCTCCGTACCGAGATTGATCAGGATCACCTTCACCTCGCCGCGATAGTCGCTGTCGATCGTGCCGGGCGTGTTAAGGCACGTCACGCCGTACTTGAGCGCAAGGCCCGAACGCGGGCGAACCTGCACTTCATAGCCCGTCGGAATCGCGATCGCAAAGCCAGTAGCGATCGCGGCGCGGGCACCCGGGGCGAGCGTCGTGGCCTCGGCCGAGACCACGTCCATTCCGGCGGCACCCGTGGTGGCATAAGCGGGGGGGGGCAGGCCTTCGCCATGGGGCAGGCGCTTCAGCGCGATCGTGATCGGTGCGGTCATGCAAAAGAGCTTAGCCGAGCCGGGGCGAAGCGCGAAAGCAAACTCTTCTTTGGCGTGGCCAACCGCAAGGTGCCGGGAACCAGCGGGAGTTTGGAAAGTTTGGAACATATAGAAAACATCGATGAGGTGCCCCGTGAACGATTCGCTACACAATCCCCCGCTGGACGAGCATCCCGCGTCCAATGCGGAGAAGGACCCCGAGAATTGGGTCTCGGGCGACGACCCGATGACGGGCGCGCAAGCGTCGTATCTGACCACGCTGTGCGAGCAGGCCAAGATCGACCCACCCAGTGCCGATTTGAGCAAAGCCGAAGCGTCGATCCAGATCGATGAATTGAAGCAGAAACTCGGGCTGTAGGGCTCAGCCGAGCGCTTGGGCGATCCGGTCCACCAAGCGCTCGGCGACGGCTTCTTTCGGCATCCGCTCCCAGCTTTCGACGCCGTCCGCGGAGACGATGTGGACGGTGTTCGCCGTGCCGCCCATGACGTCACCCGACACGTCATTGGCGACGATCCAGTCGACAGTCTTGCGCACGCGTTTGGCCGTGGCATGTTCGATGACCCGTTCGGTTTCGGCGGCGAAGCCGACCAATAGTCGCGGGCGATGCGGGCTTGCTGCCAGCCCGGCGAGGATATCGGGATTCTCGACGAGCCGCAGCGTTGGTGGCCCACCCGCGCCCTTCTTGATCTTCTGGCCCGCACCTTCGACGCGCCAATCGGCGACCGCTGCCACGAGAATGGCCGCGTCGGCGGGGAGGGCGGACTCCACTGCGGCCTGCATCTGCAATGCCGTCTCGACATCGATCCGCGTCACTCCGACTGGCGTATCGAGCGTCACCGGCCCCGCAATCAACGTCACCCGCGCGCCACGTCGCGCCAGCGCGGCGGCAATCGCAAAGCCCTGCTTTCCCGACGAGCGGTTGGCGAGATAGCGCACCGGATCGATCGGCTCATGCGTCGGCCCGGCGGTGACGAGGATGTGGGTGCCGTCCAACCCGGCAGCGGCGGACATCAGGCCAGCGCCGCCTCGATCGTGGCGAGGATTGCGACCGGTTCGGGTAAGCGCCCGGGGCCGAACTCACCGCACGCCATCGCGCCTTCGTCGGGTTCCAGCACCGTCACGCCGTCACCGCGCAGCGTTGCCACGTTGCGGCGGGTGGCGGGGTGTTGCCACATGCGGATGTTCATCGCCGGGGCGGCGAGGACGGGCTTGTCGGTTGCGAGCAGCAAGGTTGTCGCGAGATCGTCGGCGATGCCCGCTGCCATCTTGGCCAGCAAATCGGCGGTGGCGGGGACGACGACGACCAGATCGGCCGCGCGGCTGAGCTGGATATGGCCCATCTCGGCCTCATCCTTCAAATCCCATAGCGAGGTGTAGACCTGATTTTCGGACAAGGCGGCCAGCGTCATCGCCGTGATGAAATGCCCGCCGCCCGCAGTCAGGACGCAGGTCACTTCGATCCCGGCCTTGCGGCACAGGCGGATCAACTCGCACGCTTTAAAGGCCGCGATGCCGCCGCCGACGATCAGAAGGATTTTCATCTGGTCATCCGCGTGATCGTGATTTTCCGACGCGGCGTGCGCGCAGCCGCGATCAGGTCGCGCAGGCCATCCGGCGCAAAGGCTAAGCCGATGAGGAGCGTGGGCGCGATCATCAAGCCCCAATAGAAGGTGTCGGTCCGCCCGAACAGCCCGAGCAGCGCGGCATAGACCGCGAAGATCGCCAGTGCGCGCAGTGCCAACGCGCTGTTCCAGGCCGACCAGCCGAATAGCGCAAGGCCGATGAGCGGGGCGGCGAGCCACAAGGGGGCAAGGACAAGCGCGGTCGAAAGCTGCATCGTCTTCACGAAGAAGCCGAAGCCGAGCAGCCCGGCCCAGCCCGGCGACGCCGGGTCGGTGGGCCGCACGACTTGCCCGACCGCATGAGCGTGGAGTGCGACCACGATCGCGAGGACCGCCACCGTCGCTGCCCAGCCGAGTGCCTCCTTGCGGTTGCCTTCGGCGAACGCCAGCACCGCCATCACGCCGACATAGAGCGCGGCGGTCTCGCGGATCAGCATCGCGATCAGCCCGATCGCGACCGCCTCGATCCATTTGTCCTCGCGCCGCACCGCCAGCGACAGCGCGATCAACAGGCCTGCCCAGATCTCGTGGAAGCTCGCCAGTTCGCCTTGCACGAACGCGATCATGCCGCCGCACAGCAAGGCCATCGCAATCAATCGCGGCGGGGTGCGGGCAAGCGCTGGTTTCAGCTGCCGATACCAGGCGAACAGGACGCCGATCGTCAGCGCGTACAGCAGACCAATCGTCACGTCGCGCGGCAGCAGCGCCTGCACCACCGCCAGCGTCGGCAAGCGGAAGGTGACGAACGGGCGCATCGGATAATCGCCGCTGCGCAATTCCTGCGCGGCGGCGGAGTAATAATCCTGTCCACCGCGCATGTCCTGCACGATCGATTCGTAGAGCATGACATCGGCCTGATCCTGCGCGCGCTGGGCGGGATCGCGGCTGACGGGCGGGGGACCGGGGCTGGCGAGTGCGAGAAAGGTGGCGGCGAGGAGTAAAGCGAGCAGCGCGAGCGCGATCCGTGCGGCCTGCGGTTTCAAGCCAGCGTAACGCGAGGGGGTGGCGAGCCAGAGAGTGGCGTGGGTCATAGGCGCCACCCCACCCAACATACGTCACCCCGGCCTTGTGCCGGGGTCCACCAAGCCGCTCGAAATGCCTTCGACCTTCGAGCGATATTGCTTGCTGCGCAGTGGACCCCGGCACGGGGCCGGGGTGACGGATGTGGGGAGGTCACCCCCACAGCATCCACCCGATGCCCAAACTCGCGGCGATGCTGACCAGCGACACCGCGACATAGCGCCAGCCGCCGCCGATCCTCACCACTTCGATCTCGCGCAAGGGTGGTTCGGGCGGTGCGCCCGGCGGATTGGGGAAGCGCCGCTCGATGTTGCGGATCAGCTCGGGCAGGCGTGCCAGCGTACGGAAATCCTCGACCAGCCGGTCCGCCACTGCCGCTTCGGGGCCAAGCTCGGTGCGGATCCATTCGCGCACGAACGGGGCGGCGGCGTCCCACAGATTGATCTCGGGATCGAGGCTGGTCGCCACGCCCTCGACCATCACCATCGTCTTTTGCAGCAGCAGCAGATGCGGCTGGGTCTGCATGTCGAAATCGCGCGTGATGTTGAACAGCCCGTCGAGCATCATGCCGATCGACATGTCCTTGACCGACATGCCGCGCATCGGCTCGCCGACCGCGCGCAGCGCCGTCGCGAATTCGTCGACGCTGTGATGTGGCGGGACATAGCCCGCCTCGAAATGGATTTCGGCGACGCGCTTATAATTGCCGGTGATCAGCCCGTAGAGGATCTCCGCCAGCCACACCCGCGCACGCCGGTCGATCCGGCCCATGATGCCGAAATCGATCGCGGCGATCTTGTTGCCGGGCAGCGCGAACAGATTGCCTTGGTGCATGTCAGCATGGAAAAACCCCTCGGCAATCGCCTGGCGCAGGAAAGCGTGGACCAGCGTGTCGGCGAGCTTCTGCATGTCATAGCCGGCCGCGATCAGCGCCTCGCGGTTCGACAGCTTTATCCCGTCGATCCATTCGAGCGTCAGCACCTTGCCGGCGGTGCGCTGCCAATCGATTTGCGGTACCAGAAAATCGGGTTCGGCGGTCATCGCATCGGCGAGCTCGGACGCAGATGCCGCCTCACGCCGCAAATCGAGTTCGCGCGCGGTCCAGCGCTTGAACGTCTCGATCACGAGACGCGGGCGCAACCGGGCGATCTCGCCGCCATACGCCTCGACTTGCGCCGCGGCCCATTGATAGGTGTCGATCGCGCGCGCAAAATCCTCTTCGACGCCGGGGCGCAGGACCTTGATCGCCACGGTGCGGCCATCGGTCGTGACGCCGCGATGGACTTGCGCGATCGAGGCGGCACCGACCGGCACGGGATCGATTGCGCTGAACAGATCGGCGGGATCGCGCCCGAACGCGCGCGTCATCGCCGCGTGGATCGTCTCGTATGGGACGGGGGGCAGGGTATCCTGGAGCCGCATCAAGTCCGCCGCCGCCGCCTCGCCGACAATATCGGGCCGCGTGGCTAACGTCTGGCCGAGTTTGATCGCGGCGGGACCGATCGCCTGCAACGCATCGGCATAGCGCGGCACGGCGGGTACGCGCGCGCCGATCCGCGCGATCCGGGCGAGGCGGCGCACCGGGGTGGGCGTGTTGGGGTCACGTTCGATTCCGCGAAGCGCCCCGTGCCGCGCGAGGATGCGGCCCCATTTGAGCAGGCGCCAGACGTGAGTTGCGGGGGCGGTCATTTCCTACGCCCCATCAAATCTTCCACCCGGAGTGAATCGCGACCAGCCCGCCGAGCATCGGCTCGACATTGGTCTGCACGAACCCGGCATCGCGGATCATGCCTTCGAAGGTCGGCATATCGGGAAAGCGGCGGATCGATTCGATGAGGTAGCGATAGCTGTCTTCATCCTTGGCCAGCAGCTTGCCGAGCTTTGGCACCACCTTGTGCGAATAGGCGTCGTACACATCGGCGAAGCCCGGCCACACGGTCGTCGAAAATTCGAGGCAGTAGAAACGCCCGCCGCGCCGCAGCACGCGGTTCGCCTCGCGCAGCGCCTTGGGGATGTCGGTCACGTTGCGGATGCCGAAGGCGATCGTATAGGCGTCGAAGAAGCGGTCGGGGAACTGCAACACCTCGGCATTGGCCTCGGACCAGACCAGCCCGTCGATGCCGCGCTTGGCGGCGCGGTCCATCCCGACTTCGAGCATTTGCGGGTTGATGTCGGCGACCGTGATGCTCGCGCCCGATTCGGCAAGGCGGAACGCGATGTCGCCGGTGCCGCCGGCCATATCGAGGATCTGCTCCCCGGCGCGCGGTTTTACGCGGCGCACGAAGCGGTCCTTCCAAAGCCGGTGCATCCCGCCCGACATCGCGTCGTTCATGATGTCATAGCTGCGCGCCACGCTGGAGAAGACCCCGCCGACGCGGGCGGTCTTGTCGGTGGCGGGAATGTCCTCATAGCCGAAGGAGACGGTGTCGGCGGCGTTGCCGGGGAGGGGGGCGATCATTGGGTCGGTCATCCCCCGGCTCTAGCCGAGCCGCGCGCCCACGCAAACCATCGCGTGACGGCTGCATAAGAATCTCACTTCTGCGTAAGCGGTATCATTCTTCTGCTTCGCGTCCTTCCTGCCTTCTTTGCGGTCTTCGCGTGAAAAAGAAGGTTGGTTCACGCGAAGGCCGCGAAGAAGGAGGGAAGGCCGCGAAGATAAGGGAAGGTGTTGCGGCTTCGCCGCGATCGCGCGATGGCGGGGGATGCCTGAACTACCCGAAGTCGAAACCACCGTGCGCGGGCTGACCCCGGTGCTGGAGGGCCAGCGGATCACGCGCGTTCAGTTGCGCCGCGCCGATTTGCGGCGGCCGTTCCCGGTCGATCTTGGCCAGCGTCTGACCGGCGCGATCGTCATTGGCCTAACCCGTCGAGCTAAGTACGGGCTGATCGCCACCGATCGCGGCGATACGATGATCTTTCACCTCGGCATGTCGGGCCGCTGGCGCGTTGATCCGGCGGAAGTCCTAACGCACGACCATCTCATTCTCGAAACGCCAACGCGCCGCCTCGCGCTCAACGATGCGCGCCGCTTCGGCTCGGTCGATCTGGTATCGACCGAATCGCTTGCCGATTTTCCGGCCTTCAAGGCGCTCGGGCCCGAGCCGCTCGGGCCGGGTTTGACGGCGACCTATTTGCACACCGCGCTGGCGGGACGAATCGCGTCGATCAAGCTCATGCTGCTTGATCAGCGAATCGTCGCCGGTCTCGGCAATATCTATGTCTGCGAAGCGCTGTTCCTGGCGGGCATTTCGCCCAAACGGCCGGCGGGCAAGGTTTCTCGGGCCAAACTCGACCGACTCGTGCCGGCGATTCGCAGCGTGCTGCTCGCCGCGATCGAGGCGGGTGGGTCGAGCTTGCGCGATTATGTCCGGCCTGACGGCGAACTCGGCTATTTCTCCAAGCAATTCGCGGTCTATGGCCGGGAAGGGCAGCCCTGCGCCTGTGGCGGGACCGTTGCACGCTATGCCGAGGGCGGCCGGTCGACATTTTGGTGCCCGAAATGTCAGCGATAGGCACCGCAACAGTTGACCCTCGGAGCGCTTCTCGCTAAGGCGCACGGCTTCCGGGGCCGGGAGGTTACTCCCGCCCTTTCTTATTTACAGAATCAGAGGGCTTCATGGCGAACACGCCACAGGCGAAAAAGCGCATCCGTCGTAACGCCGCGCGGACCATCGTGAACGGTAACCGCACCGGTCGCATTCGTACCTTCGTCAAGAAGGCCGAGAGCGCATTGGAAGCGGGCGACAAGGCTGCTGCAACCGCTGCGATGGCGCAGGTCCAGCCCGAGCTGATGCGCGGCGTTGCCAAGGGCGTGCTGCACAAGAATACTGCGAGCCGCAAATTCTCGCGTCTGACCAAGCGCCTTTCCGCGCTGGCCTGACACGCGAAGCTGGTTAAGGACACATCGCCCGCCGGACGCAGGTTCGGCGGGCTTTTTGTCGTCTGCGCGGTTTTACATATTTAGGCGTACGGGAAAGAACGTATTGCGAACCGCGTTTTTGACGCTCGCTGACAAACGTAGGACTTGCCACGATTCGCATAAAGTTCACGGAAGTGTAACGATTATTATCGTTATATTTCATTGGTTTATAAGTTTTCTGACGCGAAACCGTGGGCAAATGCGAGTCAACCGGATTATTTCAAAAATCTGACAGCCGTGGCTCTTGCCCGACTCGCTGCGATCTTCATAACTGTCCCTCCGACGCGCAGACGATTGTCTCGCGACTCAAATCGAACGGCATAGTCAGACGGACTGCGTTTCCGGCTGATGGGAACTTTGTCTGTCGTATAGCGCTCGTTTCGCATGCGTAACGAGCTTAAAAATAAAGGTTTAGTGTCGAC